>DAISYV010000112.1:0-6038 GCA_036825115.1 Anaerolineaceae bacterium
GATTAACCTGGAGCGATATGAGAAAACTAAGCAAATTATCAAAAGTATCTTTGTTACTCGCGGTTCTGTTTGGGATCGATAAAATCCTTGGCGTCGCACGCCAAATGGTCATCTTAGGGCAATTTGAGATTTCAGCTGAGTTGGACGTTTTCAATGCTGCGAACAACTTGCCTGATATGCTTTTCATGCTGATCTCTGGTGGGGCATTAGCGATTGCTTTCATCCCGGTACTGAGCGAGGTGCTTTCCAAAGAGGGACGAAGTAAAGCCTGGGATCTCTTCTCGAACATCCTCAACATAGCTTTTTTGTTTACGGCAATAGCTGCCGTTGTGATCGCGATCTTTGCCCGCCCATTGGTGACCAGCCAACTTGGGATTGCGCCCGGTTTTTCCCCAGCTCAAACCGTGGATACCATCCGGCTCTTACGCCTAAACCTGATCTCAACGTTAATTTTCTCGTTGAGTGGTCTGGCAATGGCGGGTTTGCAGGCTAATCAGCATTTTCTGCTGCCGGCTTTGGCTCCGATTTTGTATGATCTTGGTCAGATTTTTGGAGCACTTGTATTGGCACCGACTGAACCGTTGAAATTGGGACCAATCAGCCTTCCAGCCATGGGTTTTGGCGTGGATGGGTTGGTTTATGGTGTGATCATCGGAGCATTATTACACTTGTTGATCCAGGTGCCCGGTCTCATAAAGTACCAGTTCCGTTGGCGACCCAAGGTGGATTTCAAAGATCCAAACACACGCAAAGTCTTGCGGTTAATGGGTCCGCGCCTGTTGAGCATGCTTTTTATTCAACTAATTTTCCTGGCACAGGATAATTTTGCATCGGACTTGCCTGAGGGATCCATTTCTGTATTGACGATAGGCTGGTGGATCATGCAGGTTCCACAAACCCTGATTGGCACATCGATCGCGACTGCGATTCTACCAACGCTTTCGGAGATGTTTGGTAACAAGCAATTTGATGCGATGAAGCTGAAAATTGAAAGTGCCGCGAGAGTGATGCTGACGCTGACTGTTCCAATTGCCATAATTGCAGGTATGGTCTTGGTTCCAGTGATTCGGTTCCTGCCCGGAGTAGATGAAACTGCCACGATGCGGGTGGTAAATGCCAGCCGGGTTTTCCTTGTGGGGATTGTGGGACACTCGCTGGTGGAGTTATTTGTGCGTTCTTTTTACTCGCTGCAGAAGCCACGCGTTCCCCTGCTGGGATCGGCATTTACACTTGTGGTATTCGTAATACTGGGGATTGCGCTTTCTCCGACTCTTGAGGCGGTTGGTATTGCTTCAGCTAACACGATTGCTTACACACTGCAGGCAATCCTGCTACTGGTGCTGCTGAATAAGGTCATGCCTGGTCCAATAAAAATAGGCAGCTCCACCTTGAAAAGCCTATTAGCTGCGGCTATTGGAGGCGCAGCCGCGTTTGCTGTGATTAATTGGGCACCAGGATTGGCAGGAACGCTGGTTGGGGCGGTTGCGGCGTTTGGTTTGGGAATAGTTCTCGCAGGCCTGGTTCTGCGCAAAGATCTGCGCGAGATTACAGAACTTTAAGAAAAGGTATAATCTGGGTTTATGGACAACAATTCATTAGAAGAAAAATCACTCTCTGAAGAGAGTTTTGTTAAGAAATTGCCAGAGACTGAAATAACTGAGAACGAAGCTGCCAGTCTGGAAGCTGATCTTGAAACCTCGCAACCGGAAACTCCCGAACAAAAACCGCGCAAAAAACGAGGCGGCAGGTGGGTCTGGCTGGGAATACTGATTTTCGTGCTCCTGATTGTGGCTGGAGTGTTTTTGGGCTACCGCAACGGCGTTCAACGGCGACTGGCAAATGAAAAAGCGCTTCTGATGGAGCAAATTGCGCTGCAACTGGAATTGACTTATAAGGACATGGATGCCGGCCGCTACGAAAATGCCAAGGTACGCCTGGATTACATCATAGAAAAGTATCCGGATTTTCCAGGTATTGCTGACTTGATGATTCAGGTGATGGGAAAGTTGAACGAGCCTAGTCCCACCCCGACGCAAGTTGTGATTGCGACAGTGGAACCAGGGGTAACTGTCACACCTGATCTACGTGGAGCGGAAGAAAAGTATGCCCAGTTGACCCAACACATTGCCAACCAGGAATGGGATTTGGCAGTTCAAACTGTGCAGTCGCTAAAAGAGAGCAACTTTGATTACCGTACTATCGAAGTTGATGGACTGTATTTTATTGCCCTGCGCAATCGCGGTATTCAACGAATTTGGGCTGGCGAATTGGAACAGGGCATGTACGATCTTTCAGTAGCTGCTGAGCTTGGAGCTTTGGACTCTCAGGCCGCGGGAGCTGAAAGCTGGGCAACAACTTACCTGACCGGTGCCAGTTATTGGGACGTAAATTGGCCGGGAGCAGTTGAAATCTTTGGGCAACTCTATGCCCAGATGCCTTATTTCTCTGACTCAACCGGGATGACAGTAGCTGAACGTTACCGGGTGGCACTCTATCGATTGGGAGATATGTTTGCCGCACAGGGAGACTACTGCACTGCCAGTTCCTACTACAGACAATCGCTGGCTGTCGGAGTCAACCTGGATATCCAGGTAACCGCAACTGCCTACGCAGAAGCTTGTTCCAACCCTGTGACCACACCAGAACCGCCGGCGGATGTAACCCCAACGCCACCTGACATAACCCCAACTCCACCTGACATAACCCCAACACCACCTGACGCGACTGAAAATCCTCAGCCAACGGAAGAACTGACTGTTACACCTTAAAATTTGACCTCCAGAAGTGGAGGTTATTTTTTTAACTGCTCACCAATAATGTCGTATTCTGTAGTGTTGGTGACGCGGATAGAAACCAGCTCACCTTCTTCAGCAATGCCAGAAGCAATAGCCAGTCCATCGATTTCAGGCGCATCCCGGTAGGTGCGGCCCACCAGCAGGTGCTCATCAGGATTTACCCCTTCCACTAACATTTCAAAATTTTTTCCCCGCAGTTTTTTGAGCCTTGAGAGCGAAATGCCAGCCTGGATTTCCATCAGTTCTGCCTTGCGAGCTTCCTTGACTTCCATTGGGATCGGATCGCCAAGGTCGTAGGAGGAGGTATCAACTTCGGGCGAGTAGGTAAAGACCCCCAGGTGATCGAATTCAGTATCCTGGATGAAATCCCGTAAGATCTCAAAACTCTTGTCACTTTCGTTAGGATATCCAACGATCATGGTAGTGCGAACGACCAGATTGGGGATCAGGCGGCGCATTTTGGTAATGGTTTCTGTAACCCATTCCACATTGGAAGGACGTGACATAGCTCTGAGAACGGTTGGATCGGCATGCTGGAGGGGCATGTCCAGGTAGGGTAAGAGCTGGTTTTTGGCTGCCATCAGTTCGATCAGTTTGTCAGTTACCATTCCCGGATAGGTATAGAGCAAGCGTACCCATGGAATGTGTGGAATCTTTGGCAGTAATTCGGACAGAAGGTCCGCAAGGGCGTCACTTTCACCCCGGTCCAGCCCGTAGGCAGTCACATCCTGGGCGATCAGGTTAAGCTCTTTTACACCTGCGTCTTGCAAAGAGAGCGCATCTCTAATAACAGCTTCTCTTGGGCGGCTGACCAATGGTCCTTTTATCAAGGGTATGGCACAAAAGGCGCATGTTCGGTGGCAGCCGTCCGCAATTTTGAGATAGCTGCTTCCGCCCTGGATAATTGTGTTAGAGAGATTATCATCCACCATAAGTTTGGTGTATGCGGGCAAGGTGTTTTGTTTTGGTCTGCCAGACTCTGACAGGTCATCAAGGAGCAGTAAAACATCCTGGAGGTTCCTGGTTCCCACCAAGCCATCCAAGGATGGGAATTGTTGGTACAACTCTGCATTCAAGCGCTGGGAAAGGCAGCCGCTGGCAACAATGTATTGTCCTTTCCGGCGATTTTTTAGCGCGTCCGCAATTATTCCCTGGGATTCGACACGGGCATCGTGAATGAAACCGCAAGTGTTGATGATGACAAATTTGGCGTCCCTCATGGAACGAGCGTGTTTGTATCCCGCTGACGTAAGGATCTGGCTCATGACGTTGGAATCGACCAGGTTTTTGGCGCAGCCAAGATTAATCATGAAAATGCTGTCATTTTGAATTGGAGTCAATGCTAAGTTCTCCGATCAGGGGGTTGGGGTAGGCTGCATGTCAGGAGAGGTAATTGGGAATTCCTGAACGCCGTCTATGGTGAAAATGATGCGCGCGGCTGTTCCAAGGCGGTCGCTGAGGGGGTCAAGCCTGGTCTGATTGTGTACGATCTCCAGCGCGATAATATTTCCTGTTTCCAGTTCAAGCGATTCCTGCGCGGTGAAAGATTGCACCTCGCCATCAGATAACCTTCCTTCAAAGATAACTTTGCCATCACTTTTGATTCGCAGCCAGACATTTTGGCGTGCCAACAAGACAATCTCGATTGGATCGTCGGAAACAATGCCCGTGAAAAAAGGAGTTACAGTTGGGAGCGCCAAGGTATCTTGATCTGAAGTTGGTTCCAAGGAGGTTGGAGTGTGCTCGGTTGGCCCAGAGAGGAGCATCTCAGCCACTGCCGGAAGTGTGCCCGTAGTTTGAGGGGTTTGCGTGGTTTCCGACATGCGCGCGATTCCCCAAATGAGGAAACCAAGGATTCCGAGAATCAACAACGTTCCAAAAAAGAGGTCCAACGTAAAAAATCGTTTCAATGTTACCAAAATTGGCGACACCACTCTGCCTGGTTTTCGTTTGTGGCGTTTTGTGGCGTTGGTTTCAATACGGCGCTTTTGAAGCGCGTCAGCGTAGCGGATCATGATCGATTCAACATCCAGGTTCAGGAACCTTGCATAGGTCTGTAACAGCCCTTTGTATTGCATCGGATTCATCATTGATTTGAGATCCCCGCGTTCAAGAGCCTGGATCTGAGCTTTTGGGATATGGATCTGTTCCTGGATGACGTCCCAGCCGATGTTTAAATAACGGCGCCTGGCAGACAGGTCACGACCGATCGCCTCAAGGATTTTGCCGTGTTCTGTTTCGGAGCTGGTTGTGTCGACAATTTCCGCTGTTGGTTCAGGCGCGGTTACGAGGGGTTTTCGTTCGACTTTTGGGAAGCTCACGGCTTCAGGTTTTTCCTGGATGACCGGCATCTCCGGAGCAGACTCCTGGGGAGGCGAAGATGTTGGGCTAGCTGTAATATCAGGCTCAATTTTATCGACACCAAGATATTGGGCATAAAGTTTGAGAAAGCCTTTGGTTTGGGTCGAAGAACTTAATTCCGAATAGGCATCATCCTCCAGGTCCTGAAGGATGGAGAGGCGTATGCGAGTATCACTGGCTATTTGTTCCAGCGGGATGTTTCGTTCTTCGCGGATCTTTTTAAGTTCCGAACCTTTGAAATCTTGCATGGGGTGATTGTAACAAAAAACCGACCTGCCAGAAGAAGCAGGTCGGTACCCTTGTTTATCAATTTATCCGCCTATGCTTCTGCAGCATCTTGTTCGACTGGAATGTCCTCAGCAACAATTTCGTGGACTGGTTCTGGAACGATTACAGGTTCAGGCACAACTACTTTGCGTACTTCGCCTTCGCGGTGGATGATCACTTTGATCTCGGGAACGAGATCGAGCGTGAGATTTACGGGGATGTCATATTCACCGAGATTGCGGATGGGTTCCATGACCAATTGGTGCCGGACAACTTCGATGTCTTTCACCTCTTTGATTTTTTCAATGATCATCTGAGCAGAAACTGAACCGTAGAGTTTGCCAGTTTCACCCGCTTTGACCGGGAATCGAAGTTCGAGACCCTGCAGGATCTCAGCAACACCCTTGAGCTCATTGTTGAGCACAGCACGGCGTTCGGAAGCTTTTTTGCCGATGGATTCGGCCATCTTGATGGAATTGGGAGTGGCGGGGATGGCAAAACCCTGTGGGATCAGGAAATTGCGTCCGTAACCATTGGCGACTTTTTTTACATCGCCAGCACGACCTAATTTGTAGACGTCTTTGAGAAGTAATACTTTCATGTTCAAGCCCTTTC
>DAISYV010000113.1:0-6004 GCA_036825115.1 Anaerolineaceae bacterium
TCAACGGTAACATCGCACTCAGGACAGTAATAGACCAGCACGTTCATAGGACCTTGACAAACTGGGCAACGAATTGGTAAATTGGACATGGGTGCCTCCGGGAATACGTAAATTTATATATACATATTACAACTTTTGTAAACATATGTCAAGCAGTTCTAAAGATATTATGAGAGTAGTTTGGATTTATCAGCCATAAACAGGCATTATTTTTGGACAAACACAGACTCGTTCGGATTTTTGATAAACCCTGCCGGGGTTGTTATAATAAAGCATTGCGATTGAAGGAGAAACCATGCCCCCAAGAATTGTTGAATGCATTCCTAACTTTTCAGAAGCTCGCCGACCGGAAGTGGTTGACACGATCATCGACGCTGTCGCGAGCGTGAATGGCGTCCGTGTGCTGGACAGGCATTCCGACGTGGATCATAATCGCACCGTTTTGACCTTTGTTGGGACGCCGGAAGCGGTTGAGGAAGCCGCCTACCTTGGCATCGCGAAAGCCGCGGAGTTGATAGACCTTAACCATCACCAGGGTGAACACCCGCGGATGGGGGCGACGGACGTGGTGCCGTTTGTGCCGATTGCGGGCGTGACCATGCAGGAATGCGTTGAAATGGCTCGTCGGCTGGGTAAGCGCGTGGCAGATACGCTCGATATTCCGGTATATTTCTATGAAGACGCAGCCATCCGGCAGGACCGGGTGAACCTGGAAGACATCCGCCGCGGCGAATTTGAGGGCATCAAGGAAGCAATTGCAACGGATCCCTACCGTGAACCCGACCTGGGACCCAGGCGGTTGGGACCAGCCGGCGCGACCGTGATTGGGGCAAGGCAGCCGCTGATCGCGTATAACATCTTCCTCAACACGCCTGATGTCAGCATCGCCCAGAAGATTGCCCGACGCGTGCGCAACTCCTCCGGCGGTTTCCATTACGTGAAGGGTATGGGGGTTCTGGTGGAGGGGTTGGCGCAGGTTTCGATGAATCTGACCAATTTCCATCGTTCCCCGATGGCGCAGGTGACCGAGTTTATCCGGCGTGAGGCGCAGCGCTACGGCGTGGGCATTCACCATTCGGAGATTGTCGGGCTGGTGCCTTCCCAGGCAATGGTAAACGCCGCCCGCTATTATATGCAGATGGATGGCTTTGAGAACGAGCAACTGCTTGAGAACCGGCTGTTTGGGTTTGATGAAGAAGGGGAGGCAAGCGCAAGCGGCAAGGCCGATTTCATTGACCTGGTGGCGGAAGGGACGCCGGCGCCTGGGGGAGGTTCGGCAGCAGCCCACACCGCTGCACTTGGGGCCGCACTGGCGCTGATGGTGGCACGCCTGACGGTTGGCAAGCCCAAGTACGCGGCGGCAGAGGCCGAAAGCTGGCAGGTGATCGAAGAGGGCGAGCTGCTGCGAAAACGCCTGACCGAGGCGATCCAGCACGACGCTGAAGCCTTCGACGGTATTTTGGTGGCGCGGCGTCTGCCCAAGGCAGATGACGCTCAGATCGCTGCCCGCAACGAAGCTATTCGCGTAGCCAGCCTTTATGCCGCACAGGTTCCACTTGAAACGGCGCGCGACTGCGTGGCGGTGCTCAAAATGACCCTGCGGATGGCAGAAATTGGCAACCTCAATTGCATTTCGGATGCCGCCGCTGGCGCGCATCTTGCCAAAGCAGGTTTCGAAGCTGCACGCTTGAACGTGAAGATCAACTTGCAGGGTTACGAGCAGGATCCAGACGCCCGGGCGTTCGTGGCTGAGGCAGAAGCGCTTCGCGTGGAGGTTGAGAACTTGATGGTCAGCCTGGAAGGCGTCCTGAAAGAGCGTGCAGGACTGTGAGCGAGATGCGGATTGTTGTCGGCTCAGAGAACCCAGCCAAACTGGAAGCTGTGAGCCTCGCGTTTACGAGCTTTTTCCCCGAAGTAAGCTTCGAGGTGCAACCGGTAACTGTGCCTTCAGGTGTGAGCGCTCAGCCATTAAGCGATGCTGAAACGCTATTGGGGGCAACCAATCGCGCCAAAGCCGCACGCGAGCTTGACCCCGTTGCGGACTTCTGGCTCGGCATCGAGGGTGGGCTGCAGCCCGTGACAGGCGAGCCTGATGCTTACCTCTCCTATTGTTGGGTGGTGGTGTTGGGCAGGAAGCAAGCAGGCAGAGCACGCTCAGCCAGCTACGAGCTGCCCAAGGCGATCTGCGAATTGATCCGGCAGGGGATGGAGCTTGGGGATGCCGATGACCTCGTCTTTGGGGTGTCTGGTTCCAAGCGAGAGAACGGTGGAGTAGGTTTGCTAACCGATAACAGGGTAAGGCGCAGCCAGTTCTACGCGGAAGCAGTCAAGTTAGCCCTGATTCCTTTCGTGAATCCAGATCTATTTCCGGAACGTGAGGACTGAGATGCAAAAAGACTATTGGCTGCACAAAAAACTGGAGGACATGAGCCACGAAGAGTGGGAGGCGCTTTGCGATGGTTGTTCCAAGTGCTGCCTGTTCAAGCTGCGTGAGCCTGGCGTTCCCGGCGTCCGTTTTACCAATGTGGTTTGCCGCTACATGGATATGGAAACCTGCCGGTGTACTGACTATGAACACCGCCACGAGAACGTGCCTGAGTGCATTCTGCTGACTCCTGAGCTGGTTTATCATATCGACTGGCTGCCCAAAACCTGCGCCTACTACCTCGTATCCGAAGGCAAAGACCTGCCCTGGTGGCATCCGTTGAAGACCGGCAACCGGGACTCCACCCGCAAAGCCGGCGGCTCAGTTTATGGCAAGGTTGTGAGTGAAACAGAAGTGGATATGGACGATCTTGAAGATATGGTGGTTAATTGGTTTGATTGAATCCATTTTTAAGCTAAAATAGATAATATGAAACGGGAGCACGCTCATGTCTGAAAACGCTCAAACCAATCAAAGAATGCTGCTGGCAATCGTAACCGGACCGGACAGCGAAAACGTGGAGAACGCGCTGGCTAAGGCAGCCTTTCCCTTTGCCAAGTTGCCGAGTGTGGGGGGATTACTGCGTGAGCGTAACGTCACTTTTTTGATTGGCTGCCCGGGAGAGGAAACTGACCATCTCCGCCAGATGCTGCAGGAAGTTGCAGGGCGCCGGATAGGCTATGTTTCGCCTGTGCTCGACAATCTGCCGATGGGTTCTCTGATCCCAACAGAGGTGCAGATTGGCGGCGTGACTATTTTTGATCTGGATATTGAACACTACGAGGAAATCGGATGAAAAAACTGATTATTGCAATTATCAGAGATGACGACAACGAGCGTGTGTCTGCCAAGTTGACCGCAGAAGATTTTCGGGTTACCCAGATTGCGTCCACCGGCGGCTTTTTGCGCAGTGGACGGAGCACCCTTCTAATCGGCGTTGAAGAGAAGTGTGTGCCGCGCGCACTCGAAGTCCTGCGCGAAAACTGTTCCGAAGCTCGCAACCCGCAAGAAAAGAAAGCCACAGTATTTGTACTCAACGTGGATGAGTTCACGCAGCTCTAGCCGGTCTCTATCATGGTGGTGTCCTATTTGCGTCCGCTTTTCTGCTGAGAAGCGGAGCGGTCAATAGAAGCATCACAAATTTCGTAATCGAATTTAAAAGGAAAATAAAATGAATTTTTCAAAAGCTTTCACTTACATTTTTGACGATCAACGCTGGCTCGAGAAATTGGTCATCCCGCTTTTAGTTATGCTGATCCCGGTCATCGGCTGGATGGTGGTCGCCGGCTATTTGATGCATGTTACACACAATGTTGCGGAACATCAGGCTGAACCCCTGCCTGAACTCAAATTTGGAGCGGATCTTGGCAGAGGATTCAAGGCGTTTGTGGCTAACCTTGGCTACGGACTTCCAGCAGTTTTGGTCAGTCTCTTACTCTTCCTGCCTTTGGTTCTGACAGGAAATGGTAATGATCCGACATTGATAGCTATCACCTTAGCCATCTTCTGTGGGTTCCTGATCCTGATTTATGCGCTTTTACTGAGCATTTTGATGCCCACAGTGAATGCCAACCTAGCAGTCAAGGAACGCATTGGCGCGGCATTTAATCTAAAGGAGATCTTCCGCATGCTCAGGAATAACTTCAAAGCCTGGCTGATTGTGATCGGCGGTGCCTTACTCTGCAGCGCTTTCATTGCCCCACTGGGTGGTATTGTGCTGGCAGTTGGCGCGATCATTACGAACTTCTATGCTAACCTGATTGTCGCCCATCTGACCGGGCAGGCTTACGCCCACTCCCAGACCCCAGGCGGGCAAGGCGCTCCGCAGTACTAAACTTGACTAAATAACCTAAACGACCCTAACAAGGGTCGTTTGTGCTTAATATAATCCGCGTGATGATTTTTTAGCAAAATTTATCTTGTAAGACTTGTCACAGCAGCAGATTGTGTTTGAATACAGGTCAACAGGCTATTGATTGAATCAAGAGCCAGAAAGACTTACATTGGCTTTACCTGCCCTCTTGGAACTCCTCAACCTGGTAAATCTCAAGCTGCAGCACGCGGCGGCGCCAGAGGTCGGACTGGGCACCCATTTTCTGGCAGAGGTGGCTGAGGAATTCAGCTGGGTCTGGCAGTTGCTCCCAAACCTGGGGTAGAAACGTTGCCTGGCGCATTCCATCCGAAAGCACAACCCCGTCCACATGCGGGCGGAGCAGCTTGGGCAGATCAGCCGGGTTTGAATAGGGCAGGGGCTCAGGCTTGGTCAGGCGGGAGATCTCGATGTGGATGAGGTCCACTTCACTTGGCCGCACCCTGGGGAATCGGTAATCCTGCGTGGCAGCCTGGGCAGCCCGCTGGCGTACGTCTTTGGCAAGCGGCTGATAGGCTTCGAGGGTGCCGATGCAGCCGCGTAACTGCCCGCGCACTGTCAAGGTCACAAAACTCGCGCCAACTTCGAGCAAGGCAGGGGTGAGGTCTTCCGGTAAAGGAGTTGCCGGGCGGTTATTGACGGCATCGATCAGGGACTGGCGTGCGATATTCAGCAGAGTAGTGCGTTCATGTAGGGTGAATTGCGCTGGCATAGGATTTGCACCATTCCTTTCAAGCCTCAATCAGGCTTACTGTCATTATACAAAGTATTTGAGCTTCCCGCACATTTTTGCGCGAAGGGAACAGGGTGAGCCAGTATGTCGAGAGAAATGCACCAAATAGACGATGAACCAAAACCGCGGAGATCGCGATTTTCACTTGAGGCTCGTGGGTCTGAGCCGGAATCGGAAAAAGTGCGCCGTGAAGCCAGTATCGATCATGACGATATGATGTACGGCGAAGTCCGCCAGGTTGAAGCTCGAGCTGAAGCAAGGACCCCCGAGGAAAGACCGCGCAGACAATCCTCCAGGCGTGAGGCGATTCCTGAAGGCGCAGCCCCCAGCCATCCGGGGCAAGGCATTGGCAGGCTGTTTATGCAGGTTATATCCTCGGTTATCGGGGTAGGCGCCGTCACTGCCACCTTATTTTCTTTGTGGATGCCAGGCAGTCTGATGCCGGGAAACCTGCAAAGCCGCATGGCACAGGCTGCCAACCCCAGCCAGGCGGAGGTGCTCACCGCCACTCCAGAAGCGGCCGTTTTGCCGAGCGGCTTCCCAGCCAAGAAAATTGGGATCGTAGTCGGTCACCGGGGCAGCGACTCCGGCGCGGTTTGCAGTAATGGGCTGACAGAACTCGAAGTGAACAGCAACGTTGCCACTTTCGCGCAGATGAAATTGATTGACATGGGTTACGATGTGGAACTTTTGGATGAATTTGACCCGCGTCTGAAGGATTACCAGGCAGGTTTGCTACTCTCGATCCACGCTGACTCCTGCGATTACATCAACGACTCCGCCACTGGTTTCAAGGTGGCTGCGGCCCTCTCTGAAACTAAATCCGAGAATTCCAACAGGCTTGTGCAATGTATCGCTGACCGGTATGCCAATATTACCGGTTTAAGGTATCATTACCAGTCAGTAACGAACGACATGACCCGTTATCATGCCTTTTCGGAGATCGATCCCAACACTACTGCCGGGATCATCGAGA
>DAISYV010000114.1:0-5965 GCA_036825115.1 Anaerolineaceae bacterium
GGCGAGGATCAGGCTCATCAGGACGCTCCAGCTCCAAAAGAGGAAGATCCAGCGTTTTTGCAGCAAGCCCCGCAGGTAAAAGTATGCCCCGATGAAGGTATTCAACAGCCAGTCCAGCATGCCAACCATGAGCAGCAAGAGCAAGCGGTTGGAGGGCACCAGCTCAAGCGTGATCCAGGTGACGCTGGGCCTGGTGGCGCTGAGCGCGATGGTGACCACCGCCAACAGCACAACCGCCGCCAACCCGGCGAGGAGCAGCTTTTTGGACATTCCATCCTGGAATATCTCCGCGAGCATGGATCGCAGGTTTTGCGAGACCGGCTGCACCTCTTCCGCCGCCCCCAACCGGGACACGCTTTCGAATTCCTTCGCAAAGGCATGGGCATCCATCGGCGAAATCACAAAGTGGCGCTCTCCTGCCTGAATCAAGACCATGTTCCGCCGGTCTGTGGCGGCAAATTCGACCGAACCAAGCCCGCGAATGTTGCGTTTGCCATAGTACTGAAATGGAAGCAGAAAACCAGGCAAAGGCATGGGAGAATCAAAGTCCGAGACTGGATGGGCCCAATCAACCCGATCCATCGGGACGACTTCACGCTGAAAGCCCCAGTGGAGTTCCAGTGATGAACGTGTGAGCCGGTAGCGGGTGGTGAGGATAAGGAAAACCCGATAACTAGAAAAGATAAAAATAGCCAGCAGTGTAATTGCCAGGATGAGCAAGAGCGGGTTTGGATCACGCGCGGCATTGCCCGAGCCGAGCACCATCAGCAGAAGTGCTCCAGCCACGGCAAGAAAGCCCAGGCTCAGGTTGAAGATCAGGCTGGCACGGCGTGGGGGTTCGTAGATCTCATCCA
Source organism: Anaerolineaceae bacterium (assembly GCA_036825115.1). Taxonomy (GTDB): domain Bacteria; phylum Chloroflexota; class Anaerolineae; order Anaerolineales; family Anaerolineaceae; genus Mesolinea. The sequence goes on from DAISYV010000114.1 coordinate 855, forward strand.
TACAAAGATATTATACCGGAGGCAAAAAAAGGCGCTCAAGCAATTTTTGAGAACAAAGGCAGATCGCGGCGCTTCGCTCGCGATGACGGAGACGGTCGTTCGACGTGCGGAACGGGACGAGTCGCGTTTGCTACAAAAAAATTGGAGGGTTCGCGGGCACAGGCGCACCTCATCCACCGCAAGCGGTCCCCCTTCCCCAAAGGGGAAGGCCATAAATCGCGATGACGGAGATTTTTGTTCGAAGTAGGGATGGGACGAGCCGCGTTCCACACAAAAATGTGGTTGACACATAAATCGGAACGGGACGAGCCGCGTTCCCTACAAAAAAAATAAAGGCGGATCGCCGCGCTTCGCTCGCGATGACGGAGACGGTCGTTCGACGTAGGGATGGGACGAGTCGCGTTTGCTACAAAAAAATTGGAGGGTTCGCGGGCACAGGCGCACCTCATCCACCGCAAGCGGTCCCCCTTCCCCAAAGGGGAAGGCCATAAATCGCGATGACGGAGACGGTCGTTCGACGTGCGGAACGGGACGAGCCGCGTTTGCTACAAAAAAATTGGAGGGTTCGCGGGCACAGGCACACCTCATCCACCGCTTAGTCCACACCCTCTTCGAGGCTGGGATCTTCGACGGTCACTCCCCTTCACTCCGTTCCGCGGATCTTCGACCTTTCCCCAAAGGGGAAGGCTATAAATCGCGATGACGGAGGCGAGAAAAGGCGCTCAAGCAATTTGAGCGCCTTTGGTTCAGAAAAACTAAAGTTTATTCTGCCTGAAACTCGGCTCCGCGGTGCAGAGCCTCGATGTTCATCGGGATGAACTTCTTCAGGCGGGCAGCCGTGTGGGCTTCGAGAGCACCTTCAAGAGCACCTTCCTCGAGCAAATGCATATTACCTTCGAGGGCACCCAAGAGCACCATATTGGCGGCGCGCTCGTTGCCAATTTCCATGGCGATTTTGTTCGCCGGGATCATCAGGATGTGAATGTCGTCTCGGACGGTTGCGCGATTGACCATGTCTTCATTCACGATCAGGTAACCGCCAGGTTTGATCATAGGCTCGTACTTGTCGAGTGAGGGGAGGTTCATAGCAATCACAGCCGCAGGGTGGAGAGCGGTCGGCGAACCGATCTCATCATCCGAAACGACAACCGTGCAGTTGGCTGTGCCGCCGCGCATCTCCGGACCGTAAGAGGGGATCCAGGTGACGTGTTTGCCTTCATCCATTGCCGCATATGCCATCAACTGACCGGCATAAAGCGTGCCCTGACCGCCAAAACCCGAAATGATAATTTCAGCTTGCATGCTAATTTCCTCCAATCTTCATTTCGCTCACAGCGGTGGAAACTTTGAAATCGCCAACGGGGTAATAGGGCAGCATGTGCTCAGCCAGCCACTTGCGGGCGTTGGTGGTGCTCAGACCCCAGTTGGTGGGGCAAATGGAGAGCAGCTCGACCATCGAGAAGCCCAGACCCTGTTTTTGGACTTCAAAGGCGGTGCGGATGGCGCGTTTGGCCATACGAATACCGCGGGCGTCGTGCAGGGAACGGCGTGCCACGAATGCGGCGCCGTCGAGCGTGGCAAGCAGCTCGGCAGTGCGGATGGGGTAACCCTGGGTTTCCACGTCGCGTCCAAGCGGGGAAGATGAAGTCTTTTGACCGGGCAGAGTGGTTGGGGCCATCTGACCGCCGGTCATGCCGTAGTTGGTATTGTTGATGAAAATAACCGTAATCTGCTCACCACGAGCTGCGGCAGCAATGATCTCGCCCATGCCCATCGAAGCCAGGTCGCCATCGCCCTGGTAGGTAAAGATGGTTTTATGGGGCAGGGTGCGCTTGATACCGGTTGCCATTGCCGGCGCGCGACCGTGAGCGGCTTCGACAAAATCAAAATCGAAGTAGTTGTAGGCGAAAACGGCGCATCCCACCGGGGCAACGCCGATCGTATTCTTCAATTCGCCCATTTCTTCAAGCACTTCCGCGATCAGGCGATGGGCAACGCCGTGCGTGCAACCCGGGCAGTAGTGGGTGACGCGGTCTGTTAAACCAAGCGGGCGTTGATAGACAACTTTGACATCTGCTTCAGTCATGATTTACTCTCCTGTTCCCACGGTCTCGCGCATTTTTGCCAGCCATTTCGCGCGTCCGTCCGCGTTTACATCGTGATCACCATTCACCAGTTCAGTGATGGCATTGGCGATTTCGTCAGGATATGGAACCATGCCGCCCATGCGACCGTAGAATTCCACGGGCACCCGGCGGGCAGTGATGGAAACTACATCATCCAGCATCTGACCATTGCTCATTTCAACCACCAGAAAACCTTTGACCCGGTCGGCAAGTTCGTCAATCAGCTTGGCGGGGAAGGGCGCGAGAGTGATGGGACGCAGCAGACCGATCTTGTGACCCTGCTCGCGGGCAGCACGTACTGCGGTGAGGGCAATGCGACCGGCGGTCCCATAACCAACCACGACGTATTCGGCATCCTCAAGATAGTAGCCCTTGTAGCGCACTTCGTTCTTTTCAACTTCCTGCCAGCGAGTCATCATCTTGACGTTAAATTGTTCCTGCTTTGGGGGGTCAATGTTGATCGAGGTCAGCACGACACGCTCTTTGGAATCAGGGCTGCCAACCGCCCACGCGGGCGGGGTGGTGCGCAAGGGCTGGAAGTTCGGCAATTCCACCGGTTCCATCATCTGTCCCAAAAAGCCGTCCAGCAGCAGGCAGACAACCATGCGGTATTTTTCAGCAAGATCGAAAGCCAGACCTGTCAGGTCAACAGCTTCCTGCACGGAGGCTGGGGCGAGCACGATCAGGTGATACTCCCCATGCCCACCGCCATGGACTATTTGGGTATAGTCAGCCTGGGAGGGGGCAATATTGCCCAAGCCCGGACCGCCGCGGACGACATCCACGATGACAGCGGGAAGTTCTGTGCCGGAAATGTAGGAAATTCCTTCTTGCATCAGGCTGACGCCGGGGCTGGAGCTGGAGGTCATGGTACGCATGCCTGTGCAGGCAGCACCATAGACCATGTTGATCGCGCCGAGTTCGCTCTCAGCCTGCACGAAAGCACGCCCCAGTTCGGGCATGCGCGCGCTGAGGTGCTCGAGCAGCTCAGTTTGGGGTGTGATTGGGTAGCCAAAGTACGAAACCAGGCCAGCCCGCATGGCGGCTTCAGCAACAGCGGTGTTACCTTTAATTAGTTCCAGTGCCATTAAGCATCCTCCCCTTCTTTTATAGTGCCAGGGCGAACGCCGCGGAAGACCGTGATGGCTGCGTCGGGGCAAACCACGGCGCAGATGCCGCAGGCGGTGCAGTTTTCGGGGTTAAGCATAAAAGCGGGGTGATAGCCCTTTGGAGTCAGCCGGCTCATGTCAATCGCGAGCGTTTGCGTGGGGCAATCGGTGACGCAGGTCTCACAAGCCTTACAGTACAGTTCGTTAATTTCTACCCATCCCTTGGGTGGCATGCACGTCCTCCTGATAAGTAATAGTTTCTGCCATATTGGGTGAGCATGGCAGCTTGACTTCCTTAGTATATCGCAAAAGGAGGAGCGAGTTGGGGATTGGATTTTGTAATGGTTGGTGGATTTTGTGTAGTCGCCGTTGGGAAAGGTCTTGGAACGTTTCGTCTTTATTTATGGCGGAAGGGGACGAGCCCCTTCCCTACGAAAGAAAACCTACCTTTGTTCAGGTCTTTGTGTGCCAACATGTGTGACGTCAGGTGGGTCTCTGATAGAATTTCGGACAATATGACAAGGGACTCAAGTCAAAGAGGAACGAGATGAATAAAGATCGCAGACAATACGATGAAGAGTTCAAGAAGCGCGCAGTTCAGTTAAGCTATAACCCCGATCGAACCGTACAGTCGGTGGTGGATTCGCTGGGCATCAGTCAAAGCATGCTCTATCGCTGGAGGCAGAAATACAGCGAGCAGGGGGAGAAGACTGAAAAGGCGGTCCAGACTGAAGAGGTGCGACTATTGCGAAAGCGGATCGCGGAGCTGGAAGAGGAAAACGAAATCCTAAAAAAAGCATCGGCCTACTTCGCGAAACACCAGCGCTGACACACACCAAAGTATATGAATTCATGGAAGCGCAAAAGGGCAGTTCAAAAGCGAAGTGGGCCAAAGCAACAGGCGTTTCACGCTCTGGATACTACACCTGGCGGAAAGAACGTTGGCATCGGGAAGCAAAGCAACAAGCGTATGTAGAAACAGTTGACAGGATCTTCGCCTTGGGCAAAGGACATTATGGTGCCGAAAGAGTGTGTGGTGTGATCCGGCGTGAGGGTGGCAAGGCATCTTTTGACAAAGTCAAACATGTCATGGACGAGCACAACTGGGTATCCAGCCACTGTAAAAGACGATCGCGAGGGATAACCAACAGTCGTAAAGCACGAGGGTCCGAGTTCAAGAACCTGGTCAAGGGGTTGGAAATCACACACGCATTTCAAGTTTTAGCCAGCGACATCACTCAGATATCGACACCAGAGGGCAACGACTATCTGTGCCAGATCCGTGATGTTTGCACCAATATTGTGGTGGGATTTGCTCAACAATCCCACAAGACAGCAGATATTGTCTTGAAAGCGCTAAGCTCAGCCCAAGGTCGCTGGGATCTACCCAAAGGCGCGATCTTCCACAGTGATCGTGGCAGCCAGTACACGGCAAAAGAGGTCATGAAGCAGATCAGTGCTTGTGGCTTTCAACTCAGTTTCTCAGACGTGGGAAAACCGGGTGACAATCCATGGAGTGAAAGCTTCTTTTCTATTCTGAAGAAAGAAATCATCCACAAGCGCCCTTGCGCAAGCAGAGAGGAGGCCAGACAAAGGGTATTTGAGTATATTGAGACCTATTACAACACATCGAGAGCACAAAAAGGTCTGGGTTATCTGAGCCCGCTAAAGTACCTGAAAAAATGCCAGGCAGAATATGCCATGAGTGTCCCTTAGGAGATTGTCCGAAAAACTGTTGACGACCCGGTTTCACCCTGGAGGTAAGAGCTCCAGGGCAGGCAGAAAACCCTGACCTACACGCTCCCTCGCCCTAATTACATGAGGAAAAGGCAGGCTGTATGGTATCAGGAGATAGGTAACAGAATGTGACAGGACA
>DAISYV010000115.1:0-5911 GCA_036825115.1 Anaerolineaceae bacterium
TGCCAACGCGTTCGAAGGTCTCCACTTCAGAATGCAGGTAATGGACCTTGAAGCCGGACTCGAGCAGGTAATCAGCCATGTCCTCAGCCATACGCTTGGTGAGGGTGGTAACCAGGGCACGTTCACCTCTGTCCACGCGCTTGCGCAGTTCGGCGATCAGGTCGTCGATCTGTCCCATGGTGGGACGCACTTCAATTTTGGGGTCCAACAGACCGGTCGGACGGATAACCTGATCCACAACTTGCTCTGCTTTTTCCATCTCATAAGGACCGGGCGTGGCGCTGGTGTAGAGCGTGATGCCCATGGTCTTCTCAAATTCAGGAAACTTGAGCGGGCGGTTATCGAGCGCGGAAGGCAGGCGGAAGCCGTAATCCACCAGCACTTCCTTACGCGAACGGTCACCATTGTACATGCCGCGGATCTGGGGAACCATCATGTGGGACTCATCCAATACCATCAGGTAATTTGAGGGCAGAAAGTCCAGCAAGGTCCAGGGCGGGCTGCCTGGGGCACGCTGATCGATGTGGCGGGAGTAGTTCTCGATGCCGGCGCAGGAACCAACCTCACGCAGCATTTCGAGGTCATAGCGAGTGCGTTGTTCGAGGCGCTGTGCCTCAAGCAAACGCCCGCTCTGGTTGAAAAACTTCAAGCGGTCTTCAAGCTCGGTTTCGATGTCCAGCAGGGTTTTCTCCATGCGGTTTTCTTCGGTCACGTAGTGCTTGGCAGGGTAGATATCCACCTGGTCGGGTCGTTCGATGACCTCACCCGTGATCGGGTTGAGCCGGATGATGTTTTCGATCTCATCGCCAAAGAAACTGATGCGGATGGTTTCTTTTTCACTGTAGGCCGGCAACACCTCAAGCGTGTCGCCGCGGACGCGGAAGATGCCCGGTTTGACCTCCAGGTCGTTGCGCTGATACTGCACGTCCACCAACTGACGGAGGAGGGCGTTGCGGCGATAGATGGAGCCCTTTTCGATGTGCAAGACGTTCGCGCGGTAGGCATTGGGGTCACCCAAGCCGTAGATGGCGGAGACCGAGGCGACGATGATCACATCCTGGCGGGACATCAGCGCGGTGGTGGCGGCAAGGCGCAGACGGTCGATCTCCTCGTTGATGTCAGTTTCTTTTTCGATGTAGAGATCCCGCCGCGGGATGTAGGCTTCAGGCTGGTAGTAGTCGTAGTAGGAGACGAAGTACTCGACGGCGTTTTCGGGGAAGAAGTCCTTGTATTCCGCGTAAAGTTGAGCGGCAAGGGTTTTGTTGTGGGTCATCACCAAGGTTGGGAGCTGCAGTTGCTGGATGACATTGGCGACGGTGAAGGTCTTGCCGGTGCCGGTCGCGCCGAGAAGCACCTGGTGCTGGTAGCCCTTCTCGATGCCAGCGACCAGCTTGGCAATCGCGTCCGGTTGATCGCCAGTGGGTTTGTAGGGGGCGTGAAGTTTGAATTCCATCTTTTGATTGTACTATTTTTGGGCCCTTTTAGCTCACCACATCAGGCTGGATTTTGTGCCTGTTTTGCGTGATAGGCCAGTGCCAGACTTGAGGGAGGCTGGAATGGTGACATGGCAAATAGTTGACTTTCTGTTGATCTCTGACTATTGAAAATAGACTATGCACTCTTGCCTATCAACCCGCACTTACAGATAGAGCAGGATCACACCAAGCACTGTCACCAGTGCACCGAGAACCTCAAACCACTTAATTTTTTCTCTGAAAGCCAGCCAGTTGACCGGGATGATCAGAACAGGCATGATCGACATGATCGCTGCCGCAATTGCTGCCGGTGCATTTTGGATAGCCAACAGCGAAAATCCAACCCCCAGCACCGGTCCAAACAAAGCCCCGGCAGCAGTCAACCGCGTAGATTGCCCATCACTCAGAAGCACACGCAGCTTTTGCCAGTGGTTGCCGATCAGAAAGAAGAGGCTAAAGCCAGCGATCGAAGCGATGATGCGCACCTGGGTGGCTGCAAAGGCGTCATAATCCCCCATCCCCTGTTTGCTAAGGATCAGACCAACCGATTGACCGACTGCTCCCATCAGACCACAGAAGACTCCATAGGAATTTACGCGCAATTTCAAATTTCGCTTTTCCCCGCGAGTCAGGATGACCACAGCGATGCCTGCCAGGGTGAGGGCGATGCCCACAACAGCCAGGGGTTCCAGAACCTCACCGAAGATAAAGTAGCTCAGCACACCTGTCAAAACTGGTGAGAGGCTCATTAGCAGCAGTGTAATGCGCGTGCCGATGCGCACATAGGCTTCAAAAAGGAAAATATCGCCGATTACGAAGCCAACCACACCGGAAAGCGAAAGCCACAACCAGGCAGAAGGTGAGGCGTCGGTTGCAAAGGGATTTCCACGGGATATCCATAGGAAGACGCTTATCAAGGCCATTCCGAAGATCATGCGCAAAAAGCTGACCGCCAACGAGGTGGTGCGCTTGCTGGCACGTTCGAAAAATATGCCGGAGGTGACCCAGAAAAATGCAGTCAGCAGCGCAGAAAATTCACCAATATGGGTTGGATTCATGGCAGGTTCCTCAAAGACGCAATATTATCACGAACGCGGATTTGGTGGGGGGAGAAGATGATAGTGGAATAGTCGGCCAAAACTTCTCGCCCCAGGTGCTTGTTATCATTCGGAGACCAGCACGATCAACAATCAGCTGCGGATTGCCACGCCGCTTTGCTCCACGCAAGGACGAAGTTGACTGGAAACGCATGTAGGCGTAGGGCGAAATTGGAAGCACTGCGGACTCAGCATACAGAGACCTTGGTGTGCTTCCAATCCGCCATCAAGTTATCGATCAACCGGAATAATAGAGTCTTTGTTCGCAAATCACCGACGGCGGATTGAGGGCACATTACGTTCGCACATCACACTATTGACGGTGCCCTCAATCGCGCCCTACGATTAACTGCATCTGCTCAACAGGGTTCGGCGAACTACATTCGCCTGGTTTTAATTGGAGACCTACGGTCAACTCCCGTGCGCGGCGTGGACGTCGGCACGATCAAGGTAAACCAAAGACGGGCTGGCGCCAGTCTTTGGTTATCTAATTGTGTTGCTTAGAGGTATTTCTTGATATTCTGGAGCATGTAGTCCCAGTTGATGATCGTATCCACGACTTTATCGAGATAGGCTTTGCGGGCGTTCTGGTAATCCAGGTAATAAGCGTGCTCCCAGACATCCAACACGAGCACGGCTTTCTTGTCTCCGGTCCAGAGGTTGTCAGCGTTGGGGGTCTTGCCGATGGCGAGTTTGCCATCTTCAACCACAACCCAAGCCCAACCGCTGCCGAACTGGGTCATGCCAGCATTGACCAGTTGCTTCTTGAATTCTTCAACTGAGCCGAAATCGCGCACAAACATAGCCGCGAGCTCTTCGGGCATCTTCGAATTTTCAGCGGGAGTGAGGCAATCCCAGTAGAAATTATGGTTCCAGATCTGGCTGGCGTTATTGAACAAACCTTGCTTTTCGGGTTTGCCAGCTTCAGCCGCAATGATGATCTCTTCAAGGCTTTTACCTTCCAGCTCGGTGCCGGCGATCAGTTCTTTGGTTTTGTTTACATAGGCTTGATGGTGCTTGCCATAATGAAAATTGATGGTTTCTTCTGAAATGATGGGTGCGAGGGCATCCTTTGCCCAGGGAAGTTCAGGCAGCTCGACAGGTGTTTTCATCCAGGATTCTTTTGCGTTAATGTGATGGCTCATATTTTCTCTCTTTCTAAACTATAATTTTTTCCTGAATTAAATTATAGCCAAAGAGAGTGTTATTTTCCAAACTGTAGCCAGGGAATGTTATACATCTGTGAAGCAGCCAATGTGTTAGAGTAGCCAGTAACTCTGGTTTATAATGAGATTTGAGGTGTGATTTTCAAGGCGCTATCGGGATGAGAATTCATAAACTTAGCTGATGGGTGTAAAATCCACAGGTAGCCGCGGAGTTTGGTACAAGAATTGCATTCAATCTTTAATATGGACATTACATTACCGAGACTTCGAATGACGGGGCGGAAAACCGTGAATGATTTTGAGATAGAAAAGCCCCAAAACAAAAGAAAATCCTGGCGAGTGATCATCTTTTTGGTGCTGCTCGGGTTGACAGTGAACCTGGTGCTGCCAAAGATGATGGATATCCGCCATGCGTTCGAAGTGATCCGCGAGATGACCTGGTGGGCGGTTGCCCTGGCAGTTTTTGCCGAAGCCCTGGCATATTTGGGCTATGGTTACTGCCTGCGAGCTCTGCTGGACCTTCAAAACCACCGGCTGAGCGTTGTTGAAGGAGCGATGATTTCGATGGCTTCCGCCAGCATTGGGCTCGTAGCCGGCGGGTGGATTGGCTCTGCAGCTGCTACCTATCGCTTTGTCAATAAAAGCGGTGCCAGCAAATCCAGCGCCACGATTGCTGGTATTCTGCCATCCATGCTGGTCAACGGTGCCATTATCCTGGTTTCTGTTATTGGGATAACCTTTCTCGCGATTACGGCAAGGATCACACAATCACAACTCGTGCAGTATGGATTCTTCTTGCTGTTCCTGATCATTTTCACTTATGGCTATCTGTTGGCACTTGTTTTCCCAACCGGGACTTACAAGCTGGTCAATTGGGCGCTCTGGAATTGGGCACGCTTACGCAAGAAGCCCTATGACCCAGCCAAAACCAAGCAAAACGTGAACAGGATGCTGCAGGCATGGAAATCTCTGCGTAAAGGCAGTTGGTTCCGCCCGCTGCTAGGCGCGATCGCGTATATCCTGTTTGACATGGCGTGCCTCTACCTGGTGCTCTTCGCTGCCGGGCATCAAGCTCATCTCGGAGTTCTCTTCGCAGGGTATGGAATTCCATTTCTGATCGCCAAGATCGCATTTATCCTGCCGGGTGGGGTTGGCGTGATCGAGGTCAGCATGAATGCCATTTTAAGCAGCCTGGGCGTTCCCGCTGAAATTAGTATCGTAGCAGTGATTGGCTACCGCCTGATTTCCTTCTGGCTGACAACATTCATTGGGCTTTCTCTCAGTCCATTCTTGACCCGGAAAAAATCGGTCCAGCCCGACGAAATTCCCGCAATTTAAGCAATTTTCCTGATTCCCCTAACCGAAAAGTAACCCCGGAATTATAATCGCTGGGTGTCTAATTCATAGAACAAATGATATAATAATTGGTTGGAGATTAACCAAATTATGCCCACTGATAACTTGCGCGTGATCGGCGCGCGTGAACACAACCTCAAAAACATTACGGTCGAAATCCCACGCGATAAGTTGGTGGTGATGACCGGGCTTTCCGGCTCAGGCAAGAGCTCGCTGGCTTTCGACACGATCTTTGCTGAAGGGCAACGCCGCTATGTGGAGTCGCTGTCCTCATATGCCCGCCAATACCTTGGGCAAATGGACAAACCTGACGTCGACTCGATTGAGGGGCTCTCGCCCGCGGTCTCCATTGACCAGAAATCCACCTCCAACAATCCCCGGTCCACTGTCGGCACGGTTACGGAAGTGTATGATTACTTCCGCTTGCTTTTTGCCCGGGCAGGCGTGCCCCATTGCCCTGTTTGTGGACGAACGGTACAAAAGCAATCCGCGCAGGAGATCGTCGAAACGATCATGAATCTGCCGGTTGGGTCGAGGCTGCTCGTGTTGGCACCGATGGTACGGGAACGAAAAGGCACCTATCAAGCCCTCTTTGATGAGATCGGCAAAAGCGGCTTCACACGCGTGCGGGTGGACGGGCTGGTTTTCAATCTTGACGAACAGATCGAGATCGATCGTTATAAACAACACACAATTGAGGCCATTGTTGATCGCGTTGTGATCAACACGCCTGAAACTGAAGACGAACGCCTCAGCACAATATCCCGCCTGACTGACTCGGTCGAGACTGCCCTCAGATTTGGCGAGGGCTACATTA
>DAISYV010000116.1:0-5826 GCA_036825115.1 Anaerolineaceae bacterium
ATATCGCCGTCCAGCTCGGTGACTGGAGTGGATACCATCTGCTGGCTCAGTACCTACTGGATGAATTTTTGTAAGGGGGAAGTCAGGAAGATCCTGCCTCGAGGGTGGCCTCGTCAGAGTTCTCTAACTGGTTTTGTCGTTTTTGCCGCCTTCAAGCAGCTCTACCAAACCAAGCAGCACCAGGAAATATGCAAGCCCCTCATCCAGGTTTCCGATGATGGGGAGGTTATCCGGGATGAACTCGAAGATCCCGAAGGTGGGATTGAGCACATACACCAGACCAACCAGTGCCAACCCAAAGACGAGCCAACGCGGCCAGCCTTTGGATGAGAGTGGTTCAACCATGCCACGTGTAAAAGCAGAGCGCAAATCTTCGGCGTCGCGCGGAGCATTGCCTATATCAATGATTTTTGGATCTTTCATGGTGTATCCTCTTTAACAAAAAATTGTGTTAGAAAATGGACTGAATTGTACAGAATTCGTTCGAGAACGTCTTCGGCCTGGTCGAGATCAGTAATGTTGGGGTCAAGCAGAAGGCTCTGCAAAGCCAGGGTTCGGTCGCCTTTGACGACAGCATCAATACAAAGCTGGCTGGTGACCACTTCGCGCTGCAGCAAGGCTGTAATTCCTCTGGGCATGGTGCCGATTGGCTGTCCATGAATGCCGCTGCGGTTAATTATTGCCGGGACCTCCACGATCGCATCGCCAGGCAATCCCTCGATCAGACCATTATTAGGGATGTTGACTGCTTCCCACAAGAAGTTGGAATCGGTAAGTATGGCTTCGATGATCTCTATCGCTCCCTCCGAATGCGTGTTAGCGTATTCGGCTGAAGGAGCACCCGCGAGAATGTCCTGCTTGAGTTGCTGCCACATCACATCCCGGTGATCGGTAAAGTATTTCCAATCGTACAGCGAGAGGTCAAATTTCTGCCACGGCTTTTCCAACGGATCAGACATCCAGGGCAGGTATTCGCAAAGATGTTCATCGCCCGGGATCGGGAAGAGACCAAAGGCGTCGAAGATGCGGCGCGTGAGGGGTTCGAAGTTTTCCGGGAGCTCCTGCCAGGCTTTGCGGAAACGCGGGTAGAGGTCCTCACCCGTTTTGCGGTCATGCAATTCCAGCAGCCAGGTGAAGTGATTGAGCCCGGCGGCTTTGATGGAAAAGTGCTCAAAACCCTGGGCAGCCATATGTGCAAGCGGCTTGTCATTGGCAGGATCGGCATGGCTGCTGAGGAAGTCATCGGCACCTGAGAGCCCATACTCTGAGGAGAGCGCTTTGGCAACCATCGCGTAGCCGACTGCCAACTGGTGGCAGAGCCCAACTACTTTGATTTTGGAGTATTTGTGGATCAGGTAGCATATGCGGTGCATGGGGTTGGAAAAGTTGATAAACCAGGCATCGGGGCACTGCTCTTCCATGTCGTGGACGATCTCCAGAATGGTATTCACGTTGCGTGCCGCGTGCGCGAAGCCGCCAGGACCGCCGTTTTCGGCGTATGGTTGGCGAAGACCCAGCGACAGTGTGCGCTCGTAATCTTCCCGCCAGAGCTGTTCACGGGGCTGCACTTCGATCGCTGAGATCACAAAATCAGCATCTTTAAGAGCGGTTTTATGGGAAATATGGCTGGTGATCGTCTTCTGGCAGTTCCAGGCGGAATTGAGCCAATTTGCGAAGTCGGTCATGATGGCAAGGGATTCAGCATTCGTGTCCACCAGGGCGATCTCAGCGTTATTTAGCACGTCACTGCGCAGGAGGGTGATGAGGGTGCTTTGCCCAAAGGAATAGCTGCCGGCACCCAGGCAAACGATACGGGTCATGCGATAACCTCCAAACCTAATTGGCGCAAGATGCTTGCCGCTGCTTTGCGACCGGCACCCATGGCCTTGATGACCGTGGCGCCGCCAGTGACGATGTCCCCTCCGGCATACACGCCGGGGATGGAGGTCTGCGAGGTTTCGGGGTCAACCAGGATGTGGCCCCACTTGTCCACGTCCAACGCGGGGGTTGATTTGTGGACGATGGGATTGGACCCGTTACCGATGGCCACAATGGCGATTGCGAGATCTATCTCATATTCTGATCCCTCAAGTGGTACAGGGCGGCGTCGCCCGGACGCGTCAGGCTCACCGAGTTCCATCTTTTGCAGGCGGACACCGGTGAGGCGACCTTCATGGTTGCCCAGAAATTCCTGTGGGGCGCTCAGGTAGGCAAACTCGACCCCTTCAGCAAGGGCATGTTCGATCTCTTCCTTCCGACCAGGCATCTCAGCTTGGGTGCGGCGATAGATGATGTAAACTTTGGCAGCTCCGAGTCGTAAAGCAACGCGGGCAGAGTCCAGGGCGGTATTACCACCGCCGAAAACGCCTACGGTTTTGTCGAGCATGTTGAGGATGGGAGTATCCACGTAGGGATATTCGTAGGCCTTCATCAGGTTGACACGCGTCAGGAACTCGTTGGCAGAATAGACGCCAACCAGAGATTCTCCTTCAATCCCCAGGAAGTTCGGCAAACCAGCACCGGTTCCAATGAAAATCGCGTCAAATTTCTCATTCTTTAGTAATTCGTCAATCGTGAATGTTGCGCCAATCAGGGTATTGGGCACGAATTTGACTCCTGCCTGCGAGAGTGAATCAACTTCCTGGGTGACGATGGACTTGGGAAGACGGAATTCAGGAATGCCGTAGCGCAAGACACCGCCAAAATCGTGGAAAGCTTCAAAAACAGTCACCTGCACACCAGCCCGCGCCAGATCCCCGGCGCAGCTCAGGCTGGCTGGACCAGAACCGATCATGGCAGCCCTGAATGGGGTCTGGTTGGGAGATGGTTCAACCTCGGGCTCAGCAGCGGCAAGCGCATCCGAAACGTAGCGTTCAAGCGCGCCGATATTGATCGGTTTTCCTTTGCGAATCAGGATGCACGCGCCTTCACATTGATCCTCTTGCGGGCAAACACGCCCACAAACGCGTGGCAGGGCGTTGTCGTTTTTGATCAAGCGTCCCGCGCCAACCGGATCGCCTTGCTTGATTAACTGAATGAATTGTGGAATTTTTACCGCAACCGGGCAGCCTTGCACGCAGAGAGGTGTGCGGCACTGCAAGCATCTTTCAGCTTCAATGAGAGCTTGCTCAGGTGTGAGGTCGAGCGCTACTTCCTGGAAGTTGCGCACGCGTTCGTGGGCGGGCAGCTCAGGCACGATCTGGCGTTCTTTTGCTGACTGGGGAGCCTGTTCTTCGAGCAGCGCGATCTCGATGTCGGCAATTTGCGTGTCAAGCCGGCAGTCTTCGGGGTGATTATAGGTGCGATTGCGGTTGATGACCGTCTCGAAATCCACCAGGTGTCCATCAAATTCAGGACCATCAACACAGGTAAATTTGACCTTATCGCCTACCTGCACCCGGCAGCCGCCGCACATGCCGGTGCCGTCGACCATGATGGTGTTGAGGCTGACAGTCGTTCTAATTTCATAAGGTCGGGTAAGCTCCGCGACGGCACGCATCATGAACAACGGTCCGATGGCAAGAACATAATCGAAATGTTCTCCTGCTTCAAGCAGGATACGCAATTGGTCGGTAACAAACCCGTGCAACCCGCATGAGCCGTCATCGGTGGTGATGAGCAACCGATCACTGACCTGTTCGATTTCGGGCTTGAGAATGACAAGGTCCTTGTTGCGGGCACCGACAATGGAAGTGACGTGGTTGCCAGCCAGTTTGAGCGCTTTGGCGACCGGGTAGGCAACCGCCGCGCCGACTCCACCGCCAATTACGGCAACTCTGCCGTAGTTTTTGATTTCAGAAGGGTTTCCAAGGGGACCCAGCACGTCGTGAATGGTCTCGCCAGGCTGTTGGGCATCAAGCATCATGGTGCTTTTGCCGACCGTCTGGACGATCAGGGTGATGGTTCCTTCGTCTGCGTCATGATCGACGATCGTCAGAGGCACGCGTTCGCCGTCTTCGCAAAGGCGCAAGATGACAAACTGGCCGGCTTTGGCTTTGCGTGCGATGTGCGGGGAATAAATCAGGTACTGATTTATTTTTTCTGCAAGCAGTTTTTTTTCAAGAATCGTGTTTAATTCGCGCATTCGGGTAGCCTGTGGGGATTTGATTTCAAACTACGGTCTGATCTTGAATTATTCAATTATTTTCAGACACCAATAGAGAGCTTCGGTATTTTCAGGGTTAAATTTTAGAACGAGGCAATATCGACCTGGTGTTAATTCCTGTGCCGGTTCAAGTACCTGCATGTTGTTTTCCGCCGGAGTGGTTGTGTAGGGAACAGACTCACCCATCTCATTGACAAACTGCAGTCGGTCGAGGGTGATAAACAGGTCATTGATAACCACGGAAGGCTGACGGTTTTTGAGTTGTGGGATGCCATCTTCTGTCTCAGGCAGGTTGTAGAACAGTTCCATCTCGGCATACAGCCCTTCATTCACTGCAAATACACCTTCAGAAGGCGGCAGCGTTGTGAGGACTGGCGTGGGGCGGGTGAGGAACGGAATCTCCACATTTAGCAGCGTGGTACCGATCAGGATTCCAATAATGATGAAGACGGTCAGGGTCAGACCGTAGAGCATAATGTCCAACCATGGATGGCGTGCCGCAGGAGCAGGCGCGGGTTGTGGAGTAAAAACAGGTTGCGGGCTGACGGCTACTTGCTGTGGTTGAAATACAGGACGGTCCGCCTGGGCAGAGGCAGCAACATTTGCGGCTGCCTGAGTTGGAGTCTTGAACACACCGATGGGCTTGGTGTAATCCGAAAGCTTCTCACCAGGTTTGGGGGGAATGTATTTTTTACGTTCAATGAATGCCAGTCCACGCTGTGCAGGGCGATTTGAAGGATCAATCTCAAGCGCTTTTTTGAGGAAAATGACCTGCTTTTCTTCATCTTCAATGATGGCAGAGAGCCAGACCCAAACATTCGCGTTTTCGGGCTCCTCAACAATCGCATCCTTAAGATGCACCAGGGCTTCTTCCATCATGCCTGATTTTGCCGCGTCGATACCTTGTTGAAGTGATGAAGTCATGTCAGATTCTCCTGTCAGACATAAGGATTGCACATTTTATACCAGATAAAGTTTACCACAGGGAGCTTCAGTTGGCAGATTATAATTACCTCTCAGAAATGGAGAACCACATGTTGATTGGATTGGTGAGCGATACTCATAACAACCGCCCCGGAGTGCGTTACGCGCTCGATATCTTTGATGCGCTTGGCATCGAGGTTATCCTGCATGCCGGAGACTTGATCTCAGCGCAGATATTGGATGAATTCATAGACTTTTCCTTATTTCTTACTTTTGGGAATGGTGATGATCCCTTGATGATCTCTTCAAAAGCTGGGAGTGTGTCAGAAAGGTTTGCGTGCGGAGAAATGCTCGACCTGAACCTGGCAGGCAAGCGCATATTCATGATCCATGGCGACCACAGAACTGAGCAGGAGAAACGCATTGATAGCGGGGATTACGACTTCGTTATTCACGGGCACACGCATCGCTACCGGGATGAGAGGGTTGGCTCGACGCGTGTGATCAATCCTGGTGCATTGGGGGGGAGGTACATGGGAGAGCGGTCTTTCGCGACGCTCGACCTTGCAAAGAACGAACTGCAGCGGTATTTTGTGCCTTGAAATTCTTCTCTCAGGCATTTTTTGGTTCATTCAAACGTGGGTTTTTGCGTAAGAATTTTTGAGTGGAAAAATCGAACCCTTGCGAAAAGGCGGGGGTGCATGTATAATGCTTTTTCTACGGGGCGTGGCGCAGTCCGGCTAGCGTGCTTGCATGGGGTGCAAGAGGTCGAAGGTTCAAATCCTTTCGCCCCGACA
>DAISYV010000117.1:0-5745 GCA_036825115.1 Anaerolineaceae bacterium
GCAACGAGCCGGAGTGGCGGAACAGGCAGACGCGCACGACTCAAAATCGTGTACCCTCGGGTATGTGGGTTCGATTCCCACCTTCGGCAAGAGAAAAGCCTCTCAGTTTTCTGAGAGGCTTTTCGTTGCCTTGATTGGTCTGCTTGATTATGAACTTAATTATTGACTGCTAATAAGGTGCAGACCTACACTGCGTAAGCTTGGGGTGAGCCGGGTAATCATCACAGTTGGAGTCGGTCTATGGATCAGATCTTGAGATTTGCATCCCCATTACTTGTGGAACAGGAAGCATATCAGAACAAACCGCAAAAACAGTGAATTTATGAGATTCTAAAAATTCCGATCGGAAAACGTTGACAAGTGTACAAAATTGATTAGAATACGATATATATATTATCCAAATGGCACCGGCCGCAGGGGACCGGCGCAGAAGGATCGCCAGTAAGCAAGGGAGCAAATTAGTGGCGATCCTTTTTTTATTTATTTGGATGGAAGAAAACTACGCTAACGCCGTCCCCGCCTTCTTTTTCCCCGCCATTTTCCCAACGATGCACATATGATGAATGATTGAGCAGGTCGCGCACTGCCTGGCGCACTGCGCCAGTACCGCGTCCGTGAATAATTCTTCCAAATGGTATCCCCGAAGTAAAGCCTTGCTCAAGGTAGCGTTCCGCGCGGTCGAGGGCATCATCCACGCGATGACCGCGGAGGTCAAGCTCAAGTCCGGGCGAATTGATCCCGGGAAGGGCGGTGTTGCCAGAGGGCACGGGGGAAGGCTGCGGAGCTGCAGAGCTCTCTTCAGGTGATAAAACCTTGCGTTCGACTTCGTAGGACTTGGCGCGCACGCGCAAAGCGCCTATTTGCAACTCCAGGTCCTCACCATCCACACTGCTTACCACCCCTTCAGTTCCGAGTTTTCGCACAAGCACTCTTTCACCTGCCTTTAGCGGACCACTAAGGCCTTTGGTTTTTGGGACGCGGCGGTTTTTGCGGATCTTTTGTTCCTGCTTTTGCTCAACAACCTCGAGTTTCTCTTCTATTTCAGCTAACTGGACCTGCTTTTCTGGGGATTGGCGCAAGCGGGTGAGTTCGCGTCTGAGGGTGTTGAGCTCATCACGCAGGGTTTCGAGCTCACTATCGAGCTGCGATTGATGGGCTTCAAGCAAGTTTGCTTTTTCTGATTCAAACTGCTCGAGGCGGGCATTGATCTGGTTGCGGCTGGCTTCGGCTTCCCGGCGGGCTTTTTCGGCTGCTTCATAGCTGGCAATTGCCAGGTTGCGCTGGCGGTGGATCTCTTCAAGCAGGTCATCAGCGTGCAGTTCGGTCGGATCGATTTCCTGTCGCGCGGCGGCGATGATGGCAGGGTCGAGACCCAATCGGTCAGCGATAGCGAGCGCGTTGGAACGCCCGGGCAGCCCAATCACCAGGCGATAAGTCGGGCGGAGTGTTTCAAGGTCAAACTCCAGGCTGGCGTTTGTGACGCCTTTAGTGGAGTGGGCGTAAGCCTTGAGCTCGGGGTAATGGGTGGCAACCACGGAAGTGATCCGACGATGCAGCATAAAGTCCAGCACGGCGCGTGCCAGGGCGGAACCTTCCTGTGGGTCGGTGCCGGCGCCAAGTTCGTCCAGCAGCACAAGCGAACGGTGGTCGGCACGTTTTAGGATGCGAACCAGCTGGGTGATATGCCCAGAAAAAGTGGAGAGGGATTGCTCAATCGACTGCTCATCGCCGATATCCGCAAAAACATCCCTGAAAATGCTGAGCCGACAGCCGGATTGGGCGGGGATTTGCAGACCCGCTTGCGCCATCAGCACCATCAGACCGACAGTCTTCAGGGTGACGGTCTTGCCGCCGGTGTTAGGACCGGTGAGTACAACCGAAAAAGTTTGCCGGTCCAACTCAAAGTCAATCGGAACGACCTTCTGAGGGTCTAATAGCGGGTGCCGGGCACGACGCAGTTGGATGATACTGCCGGGATGAGATTCGGGAGGCTGGGCAGGGAAGGGCACCAATTCGGGCTCATTAGCATGGAGATCATCAGCGTAATGGGCTTTCATCAGCGCAAGATCGATGCCAGCCATGGCTTTGGTGGTCAAATTGAGGCTTTCACCCTGCAAAGCAATTTGTTGGCTGAGCACGCGCAAAACGCGCAATACTTCATCACGCTCCGCTAGTTCAAGTTCGCGGAATTTGTTGTTGAGCTCCACCACCGCGATTGGCTCAATGAAAAGCGTGGCACCGGATGCGCTTTGGTCGTGGATGATCGCCTTGATCTGCCCCTTGTGTTCGGCACGTAAAGGCAAAACGTAGCGGCCGGAGCGTTGGGTGATGAGAGTCTCCTGCAGCATGCGGGCGCTTGAGGGGTCTGTCAGGTAGCGGTTTAGGCGGTCCATCAGGCGGGCATGGACAACTTTAATCTCGGAGCGTATATGAGCCAATTCCGAGGAAGCACTGTCGAGCACTTCACCGCGTTCGCTAATGGTACGGTTGATCTGGTCGATCAAACCACCGCCGTCCGAGAGATCCTCAGCCAGAGCTGCCAGGATGGGGGCGGTTTCAGCGTTGTCGAGCAGCACGCGGCGGGCAGTGCGGGAAAGGATCAAGGTGTTGCGAACGGCCAGAAGGTCGCTGGCTTCGAGGGTCATGCCATGCAGAGTCTGGTCCGTGAGGGGTTGCAGGTCCACCGCTCCCTGAAAGGAGACGCTGTCGTTGATTGAGATCAGGAGGCGGGCTTCACGGGTTTCCTGCTGACGTTGGAGGGCGTTCTCGAGGCTGCTGGTGGGGCGGAGCGCCTCAGCCAGCGCTTTGGACGCGCTGAAAGACGCGTAGGTTTTAAGCCTTGAGAGGACTTTCGGGAATTCAAGCAGAATCAACGATTTTGGGTTCATGATACGAAAAAGTGTATCACGGAAGAGAGTGATGAGAAGGCTGAATACAAGACGATGAAACAAAAAGAGGATGCCTATTCCTGTGACGGAAGGGCATCCTCAGCAAGCACAAAACTTATAAGATAAGACTGTTAGAAGAGCAATTTGCCGCCAAGCACAACGTGGCAGACCTCAAGCGTTTCAGCATCGAGCAGGGTCAGATCAGCGCGTTTTCCTACGCCGATGGAGCCTATCTCATCCTCCATGCCCAATACCCTGGCTGGGTTGGCGGTTGCAGCTCGCAGAGCGGACTCGAGCGGAATGCCATATTCAATTACAGCACGCCGGAAACTTTCCGTCAACGGGGTGGCACTGCCGGCGATGGTGCCGCTGGGGAGCGTGGCAAGACCATCTGTAACGGTCACTTTTTGACCGCCCAACTCGTATTCGCCATTGGGCATGCCGCAAGCCATCATGGCATCGCTGATCAGGCAGACGCGATCTTCACCAAAGATGCTAAATGCGATCCGAACCGCGGCGGGATGGACATGATGCCCGTCAGAGATCAACTCTACGCTGCTGGCAAGGTCAGCCGCGGCGCCAATGAGGCCGGGAGCACGATGGCTGAAGCCATTCATTGCGTTGTAAAGGTGGGTCACATGGCTTGCGCCGAGCATAAATGCTTTTTTAGCCAAATCGTAATCGGCGCTGGTGTGATGGAGGCTGACAACGCAGACTTCGCTGGTGCGCGCGATGAAGTCAAGCGCGCCAGGCTTCTCAGGGGCGACATCATTAATCCGAATGCGACCTCCGCAAGCTTCATTGAGTTCAAGGAAGAGATCGTAATCGGGGTCGATCAGGTTGTTGGGGTCCATGGCGCCTTTTTTCTCCACAGCGGCAAAAGGACCTTCAAGATTGATACCCCGCATGACAGCGCCATCTTCGACCGGGTTGTCCATGAACTCATTCGCACTGCGGACCATGTTCAGCAGCACGGGCTTTTTCATTGCCATGGTGGTGCCAAGGTAGCTGGTGACGCCGACGGATGCCAGGTAGCGGGCTATGTTCGCATGCGCCTCGCGGGTACTGTCGCAGAAATCAGTGCCATTTGCACCGTGAATATGGATGTCGATAAAGCCAGGAACAACGATGCAGCCTGTGGCATCGAGCACTTCCTGCTGGCTTTGAGGCTCGCTAATGCGGTCGAGCTCAGTATAGACATCCCCTTCGCGAACAGCAAAATCATCACAGAAAACAAAACCATTTTTTATTAACATCTTTCACCATTCTCCGTCGGTAATATCTGTTACAACACAAAGCTTCGATATAATAGCATAATAACATAATCAAGGATAGACAATGATAAAAGCAGTATTTTGTGACGTGGATAACACGTTGACCAGTTCAAAAACCCGCACCATTCCAGCCAGCGCCCTTGAGGCAATCCAGAAAGCGCGTAAAAATGGGGTCAAGGTTTTCGCGGCGACCGGAAGGCAAACCCGCACTTACGAAGAAGGCAAAATTTTGCATGGAATTCCGCTCGACGGATACGTAGCGGTTAATGGTCAGCTCTGTTACCTGCCTGATGACACAATTATCCGTAAAGACGTGCTCGATCCGCGTGACATTGCAGTTATGTTGCGCATGGCCAAGGAGTTGAACTTTGCTTGCTGCCTGGTTGAGGGTGATCAGATTTATCTGACCGGGATTGACGAAAAGGTCCGTAAACTGCATGAATTGGTCAATATTCCATATCCAGTGATAAGATCGGCAGAAGGTGCGGAAAGCCGGGATGTACTTTCCATTGCGCTTTACATTGACATCAAGACTGAGGCACTGATCACTCCCCACTTGCACCACAGCGAGTTTGTGCGTTTCAACCCTTACAACTGTGACGGAATTCCACGAACGGGTGGAAAAGACGTGGGCATGCGGGCAATGTTGGATTATTTTGGATTGTCAACAGACCAGGCAATGGCTATCGGTGATGGACACAACGACATCAGCATTTTGAAGGCAGCCGGAGTTGGCGTGACGATCGGTCAGTGCCACCCGGATGTGATGGCCGCGGCGGATTATCACGCGCCTGAAGCTGATGAAAATGGCATCTGGCACACATTTGAGAAGTTTGGCATCATCTAACAGGAGATTGGCTTGGAAAAAGTGATCATTGAAGTATGCTGCGGCTCGGTAGATGACGTCGTCAGGGCGGCGGAAGCTGGAGCAGACCGGGTGGAGTTAAATTCAGCGCTGTTTGTGGGCGGGTTAACCCCTTCGGTTGGAGCCTTGCTGGAAGCCAAGACCAGGGTGGACATCCCGGTGATCACTATGATCCGTCCGCGAGCCGGAGGATTTTGCTACACCGACCTGGAGTTTGAGACCATGCTGCGTGACACACGCGAGCTGGCAAAAGCAGGTACAGATGGTTTCGCGGTTGGATTTTTGACTGCGGAGGGTTGGTTGGATGAAGAACGCTGCAAAATCTGGGTGGAAGCGGCAGGCAACAGGGAGTTGGTCTTTCACCGCGCCTTTGACATTATGAAAAATGCGCCGGAGGAAGTGCTGCCGCGGCTGGCTGAGCTTGGCTTCAAACGCATTCTGACCAGCGGCAGAGAACCTTCAGCGCCGGCAGGAACTGAGATGATACGGCGCTGCGTAGAAGTGGGTGTGGTGGAGGTGCTGGCTGGCGGAGGCGTGCGGGCAGGTAATGTACAGGAGTTGATTCAAAGCACAGGCTGCTGGCAGGTGCACTTCAGCTGCCACATGAAGCAAAGCGATACCTCCGTGCGCGGAGCCAAATTGTCATTCGGGATACCAAATTTACCAGTGTCAAGGCAATTTAGAAATGTCCTAATCTGAGCAATTTAGAAATGTCCTA
>DAISYV010000118.1:0-5728 GCA_036825115.1 Anaerolineaceae bacterium
AACCCAATCCATTGGCCTTGGTCAAGCTACTCTAAATTCGTAGCAAATGGATACTATTCCAAGGATTGGTCACCGCATCTAAATCAATTTGAAGATTCAGACAATTGGGGAGAATAAGCCATAGGGTGGCATCACAGATCATCGGTCGTTGGGTGGGTTGGCGTCAAAGAACCAATACCAGCCATTTAGTCGTAGGGTGTGTTGGCGTCATAGAACCAGTACCCACCTTCGACTCGATATAGCCAACCCACCAACACAAACTCCTCACTTTTAACCCACCAACAATTCTTCCATCCCATCGGTGGGTTCCATCTTTTTCATGGTTTTCCACACGTAGGGTGTGTTGGCGTCACAGAACCAGTACCCACCTTCGACTCGATATAGCCAACCCACCAACACAAACTCTCGCATGCCATCGGTGGGTTGGCTTTTAAACGTCCTTTTTATTCACACACTCCCGAACGCCAACCCATCCTACACACAAAAAAAAGCCCCGGTTTTCCGGAGCTCATCTCGTAATAAAAATTCATTATCGGCGTCTGCCGCTGGCACGACCAGCTACCGAAACGTAATAAAGTACTTGCAGAATGGAGGTTGCCAGCCCTGCCACGTAGGTCCACGCCGCCGCATCCAGCACCTGTTTCACGCCTGCGCGTTCCTCCGCGTTGGCAACCAAACCGGTCTGATCCAGCATCTCGCGGGCGCGCTTGGAAGCGTCCAGCTCGACGGGGAGCGTGAGGAGCGAAAAGAGTGCGGTCGAGGAGAACAAAACCACGCCGATAGTCGCCAGGTTTGCCAGGCTGGGCAGCATTACGCCAATCATTACCAGGAATATGCCGATGTTTGATCCGAAGCTTACAACTGGCACGATCGCGCCGCGCAGCCGCATCGGACCGTAGCTGGTCTTATCCTGCATGGCATGCCCCATTTCGTGTGCCGTAATCGCCATCGCCGCGACAGAGGGCTGATCCGCCACCCCCTGCGAGAGTGCCAGGGTGTCATTGCGCGGGTCGTAGTGATCAGTTAGGGTGCCCTTGGTGCGGGTAAGCTTCACGTTTTCAAGCCCCACGCGCGGTTTGAGCTGCTCGGCAGTGTCCATACCGCTCAGGTTGTGGTAATTCCGAACCTGGCTCCACTTGCTGTAAGCAGCTTTGACTTTAAACTGCGCAAAAAGGCTCAGCAATAGTCCGGGTATCATGTAGAGGAGGTAAGTAAAGTCCATGGCAATCTCCGTTTCTGCAATTTTATCCTGGCAAAATATTACCTATTTTTAAGGCAATTCGCTCAGCAAGAGTTCTACAGCGGCATCCAGTTGCGGATCAAGCCCGGCGTCGTAATCCTCCTGTGTGTATTCCACAACCAGGTCAGGGGTCAGACCAACACTGTCGATCTGGTTCCCGTTCGGGGTCAGCCAGCGCGCGATCGTGATGCGCACGCCGCCTTCTTCGGTTCGCAGGGAGATCCAGTTTTGCACTGAGCCTTTGCCGTAGCTGGTCATACCGACCAATTTCGCCCGTCCGTAGTCCTGCAGCGCGCCGGCAGTGATCTCCGATGCTGAGGCTGAGCCTTCATCGATCAACACTACCAATGGAATCTCCGTTGCCAGGCCGCCTTTCCTGACTGGGTACGGATCGCGTGAACCGTCACCATACTCCTCGTACAGCACCACGCCATTTTTCAGGAATTCCGAAGTGACCTCAACAGCAGTTACAAGATAACCTCCGCCATTGCCGCGTAAGTCGAAAACAATCCCTTTGGGGTCTTGAGACAACAAGTCCCTGAGGGCTGCCCGCAATTTGTCGGTTGCGAGCTCATTGAAGGTATAGAGCGCCACGTAACCAACGCCATCCTCACGCATCTCGTATTCCACTACCGGGATCTGGATCACGGCACGGGTAATTGAAACATCAAAGGTCTCTTCTCCGCGGCGGATGGTCAGCACGATTGTGTCACCGGCAGGACCCAAAATTCTCTGGAGAACCAGGTCTCCGGGAATGCCGGTCATATCCTCGCCGTTAATCGCGAGCACGAGGTCCTGTGCTTGTAAGCCCGCTGCTTCAGCTGGGGAGCCTTTCATCGGCGAAATAACTTCCACATAATCACCGCTGGTATCCACCCAGGCGCCAATGCCGGTATACTCACCTTCCATCTCGGTGTTAGCCTGCTTGAATTGCTCGGGGTCCATGTAGGAGGTGTGCTTGTCGCCAGTGGCTGCCAGCATGCCCTGAATGGCGCCGCGCATCAAGATTGTGTCATCCAACGGTTGGTCAACAAAGTTCTCGTGCAGCAGTCTCCAGCTCTCCCAGAAGGGATCGAAGAGCTCTTTCAGCTCTTCCGGTGTGGACGCGCTGGTATATTCCAGGCAGTAACTGGTGGGCTTTGGGGTTTGCGGTTGCTCGCCCTCAACCTGCGGTTGATCACCCACGGCTGGCGGTTGGTTGCCTTCAGGCTGGGGTGCAAACGTCGGGCAGGCGTCATAGCCCAGTGCCTGGCGGATTGGGTTTTTGGGAAGAACACTGGCAGTGCCAAAACCAAGGGCAAAAGAACCTGACAGCAGCAGGATTGCTACAAAGACCAGCAAAATGGTACGAACAGATTTATTTTCCATTACACAACTCCATCTAAACTAACGCTCTATGACGGCAGATCATCAATTTTCTTGGTTCCATTATTGGACAAAAAAGTTGGCAGTTCCACCAAGCTTTGAATAACAGGGTGGTTCGACTCCACCACCACGCTCGACACGCGCAGTGTCTGAAGCCCAAGCGCTTGGGCAGCGTCCAGGTTAGTCTCCAGGTCATCTACGAATAAAGTTTCAGCTGGTTGCGGTGCCCCTGCCAATCTCAGCGCGATTTCAAAAGCCTCGGGATGCGGCTTGCACCACGGCTCAGTATCCATCACGTCAATTATTCCCAAAAACAAGTCCGCGACACCCAATAGTCCAAGGACATTCTCAGCATGCTGCCGGCTGGCGTTGGTAAAAATCCATTTCGCTTGCGGCAGACAACCAAGCGCCTGTCGAAGCTGCTGGTCGGGCTGAATTACCTGCGATAAGTCCACCTGGTGCACATATTGAAGATAATCCTGAAGATCAATCCCATATTCGATGTTCAAGCCGCGCATCGTAGTGCCGTGTTCCAAAAATAGTCTTTCGCGCTTCTCAGGGATCTCATCCGTCGGAATTCCCACAACGTCTTGCATATATTGGAAGACTCGCTCAGTCAGAATCGGCCAAACACCGACCGAGGTCGGATAGGTTGTGTCGTCCAGATCAATAAGCAGCGTTTTGACAGGGTTCACGGGCGTTCCATCCAACGATTTATCCCATCAAATGGGGTAAATCCATCCAGTAATTCGAGCAGCGAGGCAGGATTCTCAGCCACAAAAAAGAAGCGCCGGTGCTCAGGATAAATGTAGTTTTCCCCAATGGCTTTCTCAATCAGGGCGATCACAGGATCGAAATACCCTTCCACGTTCAACAGTCCGACGGGTTTATCATGCAAACCGAGCTGCGCCCAGGTGAGGGCCTCAAAAAGCTCGGCAAAAGTTCCAAAGCCACCGGGAAGAGCAATCATGGCATCCGCCAGGTGGGTCATGCGTGCCTGGCGGGCGTGAATATCCGGCAAGATTTCAAGCTCGCTCAATCCGGCATGCGCCAGGTGAGGCAGGTTCAAGCCATCGTTGATGACACCAACCGCCTTGCCGCCTGACGCCAAAACGCCATCCGCCACCGCACCCATCAGGCCGGTTTTCCCGGCGCCATATACCAGGGTGCGACCCTGCAAGGCAAGCGTCTCTCCGAGCAGCCAGGCAGCATCCAAGTAGACCTGCTTCAGGCTGTCAGCCGAGCCGGCATAAACGGTAATGTTCTTTCGGAAAGATTCAGTCATATCAATCAATAGCCCTCAAATTATACTTGCAACAGTCCTGCCCTCTGTTTCATTTAGAAGCCTGGGTTAAGCATGCCGCATGTTGCGAATTTCGCGGAATTTTTCCTTTTCTGCCGGAGTCAGATGACCTGGCAAGTGCACTTCAATGCGCGCGTAAAGGTCGCCATACTCAGCTGGATTTTTGAGGTTCGGCATGCCCAGCCCTTTGAGGCGCATGGTCTTCCCGCTGTCAGTCCCTTCCGGGATAGTCAAACGCACAGGTTTGCCCATCGTTTCAACACTCACCTCGCCCCCCAGGATGGCGGTGTAAAGGTCCACCGGTACTGTCAGGCTCAGGTCGTCCCCTTTACGGGTAAAACTCTTATGCGGTAGAACCTTAATCTTCAAATAAAGATCCGCCCCGCCTGCCTGCCCGCTCAAGCGCACCTTGGAACCAGTGCGAACCCCTTGCGGAATGCTGGCTTCAATTTTTCGGCCGCCTTCAAACTGGAGCGTGCGTTTTGTACCGGTGTAGGCTTCTTCGAGGGTGATTTCGAGCTCGTGTTCCATTGGCTGCAGGGTCCGCGCGGCTCTTTGCGTTGACCGGCTGGTGCCGCTGTAGGCAGGCCCTGAACTAAACCCACCCTGCCCAAAAAGGGTGTTGAAGAAATCCGAGAAACCGCCAAGGCCTCCAAACATGTCATTGAATTCTTCCTGTGAAACCGTGCGGTATCCAGGCTGACCGCCATGCGGCGCCTGCTGCCACCTGCCCCAGTCGAACCCTCCTGGCTGCCCGCCGGAGGACTGATAGCGCTGCCATTCCGAGCCGAACTGATCGTATTTTTTGCGCTTTTCCGGGTCCGAAAGCACCTGGTAGGCTTCATTCACTTCTTTGAACTTATCTTCTGCTTGCGGGTCTTTGTTCACGTCGGGGTGATAGCGCCGTGCTAATTTCCGATAGGCAGTCTTAATCTCGCCCTCCGTGGCGGTTTTGCTAACACCAAGCGTGCTGTAATAATCCTTATAATCCATTAAAAATCCAATCCAGTCAAATTCAGCTTAATAATGCATTTATGATAACAACATATTGTTGGTATTCCATTAACCTTGCTTGAATTTCAGGAGAGGTCCGTCAAATAGGGACCCCTGGCAGAAACAGGAAGTAGAGCGGCAATTTTTTCCATGATCGCCTGCCCAGCCGCTTTGACCTCAGCTCGTCCTGGCAATTTGCCGGGCTCGCCGATTTCCAGCAGCGCGAAAGGCTCGCCAATGCGCGTTACCACACTTGCTTTGCGCCTTTTTTCTCTTATGGTCCCAAAGAGGTTCCAGTCATCCTCACTGAAGGTGCCCATCGGCAGGATTGGCACCCCCAGGCGCAGCGCCATAAATGCCGCCCCGGGCAGGGGTGTGCCAAGCGGCGGCTTGTGGACGTGACCTTCAGGGAAAATCCCCAGGATGCCGTCCTGTTCCAACACCGCCTCAGCCGCGCGCATCGCTTCAAGGTTGGGCGTGCCCTGCATGATGCGCAACGCGCCCCAAATCCGCGGGAAGATCTTCATACTCATCGGCGCGTTGGGCATTTCGGCATCGCCGATAAATTCCAACGGATATCTGGTGCTGTGTATAGGACCGATTGTGTCCAAAAAATGAAAATGGTTGCCCACAATCAACAGGGGTCCTTTTTCGGGCAGGTTCTCAGCGCCATAGATCTTGTAGTCGGCTAAAATTTTCGCCAGTATATTAATTCCACCTCGTAGAAATCCCCGCCGGAATTGGTGCCGCGGATAGCGATACTTGACTAAATATTCTGTTTTTGTTGCTTGTCTGCCCATTGATCATCCCATAGTTGCTTGTATTTT
>DAISYV010000119.1:0-5667 GCA_036825115.1 Anaerolineaceae bacterium
AGCATCCTTTACAGAGTTTGTTTAATGAGAAGAGGTATTCTTTTGTGATGCTTCGCCCTTACACTCGAATTGATTTGGCTATAATTGAATTATGAATACATTTGTTGTCGGAAGTACAGGTTTTTTGGGCTATTTTGCCGTGCAGGAGCTGATGGCACGCGGTCACACCGTGCGCAGCATTTCTCTTTATCCCACGCCGCCGGAGCTAAGTTTTCCCTCCTCAGTTGAGTTGGTGTTGGGCGATCTGAACGCCACGCCAGATGATGACCTGCGCCAGATGCTGCAAGGCATGAACGGGCTGATCTTTGCCGCGGGGTTGGATGACCGGGTGGTGCCAAAAGCGCCGGCTTATCCCAAGTTCTATGACGCCAACGTGGCTGCTACCCGCAGGCTGATCCGCCTGGGCAAGGAGGCTGGCATCAAGAAGGCGGTGGTCTTCAGCTCCTATTTTGTGGCTTGCCACCGGCGTTGGCCTGAACTGCGCCTGCCCGAGCATCACCCCTACATCCGCAGCCGCGTTGAGCAGATCCGCGAGGCGCTGGAGGAGGCTGGCGAAGACATGGCGGTCAGCTTTTTGATGCTGCCTTACATTTTCGGCTCATTGCCGGGCAAAACACCTCTCTGGAAGCCCCTGGTCGGCTACCTGAACAGCAACCTGCCCTGGGCGTTCTATCCAGCGGGCGGCAGCGCCATGGTTAGCGCGGATGAAGTTGGGCGTGCAGCTGCGCGCGCGCTTGAGGCTGGACGCTCTGGCGAGGAGTGGCCGATTGCTTCGGACAATCTGACCTGGGTGGAGTTCCTGGGGCGCATTAACAGGATCCTCGTAAAGCCAAAACGCGTCATCACCCTGCCAAACTGGCTGCTGAAGCCAGCCATGGCAGCCGTGGAGCTTGGATACCGCCTGCGGGGCAAAGAAAGCGGGCTTTCGATGGTCCCCTTTGTCGATCTGCAAACCCGCAATGCCTTCCTGGACACTGAATACAGTCGCGAGCAGCTTGGTTACGAAAAAGGAGATTTGAACAAGGCTCTGGAAGACACAGTCAGAGCCTGCCTTCCGACTAGTTCCTGATAGAATTAGCGCATGAAACTGAGCAAAATACTTGACCCGCGTGGAACCAAAATCGCTTACCTGTTGCTGGCGATGGCTGGCAATGTTGCCTGGGCGTTAATATTCTTCGGCTTGGTCGACAGCCTGGTGGCAAACTATGGCGATTTGATGACCGGCCTGGATACGACCCTGATGCTGGGCATCTTTCTTGGCTCACTGACCATCGGTTTCCTGGTTGCCGTAATCGCTAAAGACAAACGCGGTCTGACCTACGGGGTCTACGGAGGGTTGGCTGGCATGATTGTGATCGGCTTGGTGACCTGGAAGAGTGGCTTGCTCTCAGCGCTGATCAGCTTGATGGCGGTGTTTGGCGGATTCAACGGCGGCTCGTTGGGGGAAATGTTTCGACGTACCCGCAAACCAAGATAGCTTAATTATTCAGGTTTTGGCGCAGAACTGGTCGGCAGCCAGGGCATTTGCGCGCCCTCAATCCCAAGATGTTCGGCGAGGGCGGCACGCATCGCAGTGCGGTCATCCCAGAGGTATTCCTCGCTCCCGAAGCACATCGACTGTTCGTGCCCCTTGCCGCAAGCGATCACCAGATCGCCGGGTTGGGCAAGGCTGATGGCTTTGCGCAGCGCGTCCCCGCGGTCCGGCACGCGATAGAAGTTCACCCCTTCCACGCCGCCGGCTTTGATCGCCGACCGCGCCATTTCTTCCAAAATGCCATCAAGCGGCTCGGTGCGCGGATCTTCAGCCGTAAGGATGCTGATATCGGCAAGCCTGACGGAGACGGCAGGCATCATGCGCCGCTTTTCGCGGTCGCGCAGGCCTGCCGAGCCGTATACAGCGATAACCCGACCATTTGTCATGGCGCGGGCGGTGACCAGGGCGTTTTCGAGCGCGTTGGGCGTATGGGCAAAGTCGACGATGGCTGTGAAATCCTGCCCGAGCTCGATGCGCTGCATCCGTCCGGGGATGCCCTCAAAGTTCTCAAGATCCTTGACTGCCTGCTCAAGCTCTACCCCAAGCGAAGTGACAGCTGCAAGCGCGGCGAGGATGTTGGAGACGTTGTAAAAACCGGCAATGGGGCAGTGGACGGGAAATTGTTTCGTTTCGGTATGCAGTGTGAAGCTCAGATCGCTGGTGGTGTTGGTGATGCCATCCGCCCAGAAGTGGGCTTCGTTGATGCGGCTGTAAGTCAGGAATCCTGGGGGCGACACGCGCTTGAGAAAACCATAGGAGCGGTCGTCCTTGTTGAGCACCGCCAGCCGCAGGTTGCCGATTCGTTTGCGCGGCGTTTCGATGAGCATTTCGAACAGCCTGCCCTTGGTCTGGAGGTAATTCTCATAGCTGCCGTGATAATCGAGGTGTTCGTGGGTGACGTTGGTGATAACCGCCAGGTCGTAATCGCAGGCGATCACGCGCCCCTGCGCCAGCCCGTGCGAGGTCGTTTCGAGCACACAGTGCGTCATGCCGGCAGCCACCATCTGCGCCAGGTATGCCTGGACGTCAGGCGAGTCGGGCGTGGTCACGTGGAAGCCGGTATCCAGCGCCTGGTCGCCGATCAGCGCGTTGACGGTGCTGATCATGCCGGCAGCAATACCGGACCTGGTCAGCAGGTGATAGATCAGCATCGAGGTGGTGGTCTTGCCATCCGTGCCGGTGACGCCGATCATGCGCAATTTTCGCGCGGGGAAGCGCTGAAAACTCGCCGCCAGGTACGCCAGAGCAAAGTGCATATCTCCCTGCAAACGAACGAAAGGAATTGGAAGACCCTCTGGCGCGGGACGGTCGCTGAGGATCACGCGCGCGCCATTGGCAACCGCCGCCGGGATGTAGTTGTAACCATCGCTGCTCTCACCTTTGATGGCGACGAAGGCGAAGCCCTTGCGAACGCGACGCGAGTCGCTGGTGACGCCCGTGATCATCACGCGCGGGATCGGGTCCAGCGCGGTCAATGGCGCGTTTGCAAAAACAGAGCGGAGTGATCGGCGTCGGATGGTTTGATCCATTTCAGGCTACTTTCGTTTTTTTACAGGCTGCTTGTTCTTATTGAGCAGATAGGCAGCCAACAGGCTCAGCAAGCCGGCACCCAGGCAAATGAAGCCATACGTGGTCAATTCACCCCGGGTGGCAGCAGTGGACTCAACGATTTCCATGCTGAATTCGATTTTTTGTTGTGCGGTGATCGCGTAATTGCCGCTCAGGCTGGTATCGCCAAGCGCCAGTGAAATGCTTGCCTCAGAAAAACCTGCTGTGAAGGGCTCCACTTCCCAAACGAAAGTTTGTCGTCCGCTCTCCACTGGGATCAGCATGCGCTTCTGCGGCTGGACCACGGTCATGAGCATGTCGAGCTGCAGGTCAAAAACCACGCCATCGTCCAACACACTCTCCAGCGCTTTGTCCGCCTGGTATGCCACCGTGATCAGGTTCTTGCGGCCGGTTTCCAATTTTTCTGGGTAGGTCACCATCACGTTCAGGCTGCCGCCGCTGCCGTAAACCCAATCAGCCAGGGCAACCGCCTGGCTTTGAGAGGTCACAGGGATCGCCCGCGGCGTAAAGAGAAAGCCGCTGACTGCCAGCAAGAGCAATCCGGTAATCATGAGAATAGTTTGTTTCTTGACTTTCATTTGAACACCACTAAATAAACAATGCCCAGGACCAGGATCGCGGATGTGATCCTGCCAAGAATGGTGTAACCATTTCGGAGCGCGAAAAGCAGCAAGAACGGCAGCAATACCTCGATCACGAGGATCAACATGCTGATGCGAAATCTTTTGGTTTCCTTGTTCAGGCTCATCTTAAGCTCCGCCGCCCAGCAGCCACGACCAAATGGCCGTCGCAACTGCAATCACGCTTATCGGGATTAGACCATAACCAATCAGCTTGCGCAAGACCTTGCCTTCCTGCCCACCCAGTCCAACCGTGATGCAGGCCACAATCAACTTCGTGGGAGACATCACGCTCCCCATCGAACCGCCTGCATGCTGCGCCGCCAAAATCAGCGGCACGTTCAGCTTCAGCAGGGCAGCCGCCTCTGCCTGGAGCGCGCCAAACAAAATGTTGCTGTTGTTGTTTGTCCCGGTCAGGAAAGCGCCGATCACCCCCACAAAGGGCACCACCAACGGGTAGATCACCCCGTTGATCGTTTCGGCGATCCCCCTTGCCAGCGTGCTCGTCATGCCTACGTGGGTCATAATCGTCGACACACCCGCCATAACCACAATGCCCAGGCTACCGTCAACCGTGTTGTGGGCAGTCAGGCTGAGAATGCGGCGGAGAGAGGTATTATTGAGCTTACCTTCACGCTTTAAAACAATGTATGA
Organism: Anaerolineaceae bacterium; assembly: GCA_036825115.1. GTDB lineage: Bacteria > Chloroflexota > Anaerolineae > Anaerolineales > Anaerolineaceae > Mesolinea. Next base: position 4,378 of record DAISYV010000119.1, read on the forward strand.
AAGTAAAACAGTCGCAAACAGTACCATCCCCGGGTGCGAAAAGGGGTGCAGGATCGGGCTGGATTCTGCCGGAGTGACAAAACCCAAACCGGATACGATCTCGGGATACGAAAGACTGATCGAAACCTGGTTCAGGAAAGCATTCAGCGGTCGGATCATGGCGACAGCAATACCGATCCCCACTAGCAAAATATAAGGCGTCAGATGCACCAGCAGATCCCTGGTACGCAGTTCCTGGCCGCCATTGGAGATGGCTTTTTTTGCGCCACGATAGCCTGGCAGGTGGGTGAGAAGCACGAGCGTGACGATGCCAACAATCGAAGGTCCGATCGTGCTGAGGCTCCAAAAACCATTAACATTGAGAACGCAAAGCGTGGCGCCCATCGCAAGGCTCACAGCGAGAATGGCTGGGAAAGCATGCCGCACACCCTTCCACCCTGTGCCAAGCAGGGTGATGATCACGCCTGTCGGCACGAAGCTGAGCGCGAACAGGATGGCGGAGAAAGGGGCGATCAGGATACCGGGCACACCTGCGACAGCGATCAGTGACTCGAAGGCGGAACCCATCCCGCCAAAAGAAACCGCCCAGGCGTGCCCGATGGTGGTCATTACGATCGAGAGGATCGGGCTGAAGCCCATCCCCACCAAAATTGGCGCGCCTACCGCCACAGCCACCCCGAAGCCTCCCATGCCCTGTAAAAAAGAAGTCAACAGCCAGGCGATCAGCAGCAGCTGGATCGAACGGTCGTTGGAAAGGCGCGGGATGAAGAGAGAGATGGCGCGGATGCTGCCCGCTTCGCTGGCGAGGCTGTAAAGCAGTAGAGCGCCCCAGATGATGGGGAGCAGATTCACAGCCAGCATCAGCGCTTTCACCTGCGACCAGGCCAGGATCAGCCAGCTTCCGCCAAAGGCGATCAGCCCAACTGCCACCGCCACCAGCCAGCTCATGGCGCTGGCACGCAAAGCTCCCCATTTGAAGAGGAGCATGAGAATGATGACCGTTAAGATGGGCAGAAAGGATAAAAACCAGTTGCCGAGGTTCAGTTCCATAGGGAATTTATTATAAGTTATCGCAGGGAAAATGGGGTTGATTCCCGCTTAGAAGGCTTGATCACCACCTCTTCATCGCAAGGAGCGAAGCCCCTGCTGTCATCCTTAGCGAAGAGACTGCTTGCGTCCCCTTGCGGGAAGGATCTGTCTGTCAAAAATCAGATTCTTCGCAAGAGAGGTTCAGAATGACTCGAGTCGTTGCGAGGAGCGAAGCCCCTGCTGTCATCCTGAGCGAAGAGA
>DAISYV010000120.1:0-3036 GCA_036825115.1 Anaerolineaceae bacterium
CCGCCTTCGTCGAGCAAAAGCGCCAGCCTGATGCCGCGATCCTCAAGGGTGCGGGCAAGTTCAACCGCACCGCGTGAGCCGCTGCATTCTTCATCATGTCCAAAGAGGAGGTAAACCGTACGGCGGGGTTCAAAACCATCGCGGATCAGGTTGTTGACTGCTTCCATGATACTGATGAGAGAGCCCTTGCAGTCCAGGGCGCCGCGACCCCAAACGTAACCATCGGCAACCTCACCGGCAAAGGGTGGGTAAGACCAGCCGGAATCGGGGGCTTCATTGGCTGGCACCACGTCCTGGTGGGCGGCGAGGGCGATCGGATCCAGGTCCGGGTCATTGCCTTTCCAGGTGTAGAGCAGCGCGCCGCCATTGATGACTTCGCGGGTCAGGTGATCTTCCACCTGGGGATAAAGCACTTGCAAAAGGTTGCGCAGCCCTTCGAAAGGCAGGGGATCCACCTTCTCGGGGTCAGCATGGCTGATGGTCTTCATCTGGATCGCCAGACCGATGTGCCTGGCGACTTCTTCGCCGTCAATATCCTCAAACGGGATTAGCCGCTCCCCGGGGAGTTGGATGGCAAAATGACTGGCGCGGTAGAGCACAATGCCGACGACAACCAGAACAATTACCGCCAGCGCAATCAGAATGAGTGTAAGTGGATCCATAGTTTTCCTCCAGAACGTTAGAAACGTGCTGCCTTTTGTCTATTGTAACGGATATTAGCCCTGCTGAGAAATAAAAGTCGCCATGCTTTTTTGGTACGTTTCTACATAAAATCTTAATTACAATTTGTTATGTTTCTACTCTATAATTGAGGTGATATGACAGAAACAATCCTTGTTGTCGATGACCAGTCCAGCGTGCGAACGTTGCTGAAAGATTACCTGACCAGCCAGGGCTATCGCGTGGTTACAGCAGCCGACGGCCAGGAAGCCCTTTTTGTCGCGCGCCATGAGCACCCGAACCTGGTGCTGTTGGATATCATGATGCCAAAAATGGACGGCTACCAGTTTCTGAGCGCTTTCCGGCGGGAAAACCAGGTGCCTGTGATTGTGCTGAGCGCCAAAGAAGAGGAAACCGATACCGTGCTTGGATTGGAACTCGGGGCTGACGATTACGTGATCAAGCCTTTTCGGATGCGTGAGCTTCTGGCAAGAGTCAGGGCGGCATTGCGGCGGGTGGAGACGCCCGTTGAGCCGGCGAGCCTCCTGCGCGTGGGCGACCTGGTGCTGGACAGGGCTGCGCATAGTGTAAAGATTGGGGGAAAGGAAGCCAACCTGACAGCGCTTGAGTTTGATCTGCTTGAGGTGCTGATGGCAACACCTGGCAGGGTTTTCTCACGTACAGAGTTGGTGGATCGCCTTTACGAAAGCGGCTTTACCGGTTTGGAAAGTACGCTGAATGTGCATATTCGAAATTTGCGCTTGAAAATCGAACCCGACCCAGCCGCACCGCGCTACCTCGAAACGGTGTTTGGGGTCGGTTATCGCATGAATAACCAGGAGCGTTCTTGAAAACTTCGATCACTCTCAAACTTGCCCTGGCTTTCATCGGCGTGTCCCTGTTGACAGGTCTGGCGCTGGCATTTTTTGTGCGCTCACTGATTTCAGATAATTTCGAACGCTATTTGCTCGATCAGCAAGCCGAAACCAAACTCATCCTGGTTGAGGACTTTTACGCCCAAAATGGCACTTGGGATGGCGTGGAGCAGGTTTTGTCTTCAGCACCAGGCGTGATGGAGGGGCATGGGGCCGGGCGTGGACAGGGGCAGGGTGGCAGCCAGACCCAGCCAGGTGTACAGGCTGGACCGCGAACATTTGGTTTGGCAGACGCCGATGGTATGGTGCTGGTGGGGTTGGAGGAGCTCTATCCAACCGGCAGCAAACTAACGCAGGACCAGCTGGAATCTGGCGTGCCGGTTCTATTTAACGGCGCGCGTGTGGGCACCTTGTTGAGTTCGCGTTCACTCAGTTACTCCGGGCTGGAACAAAACTTCCTGGACCAGGTTAACCTCGGGCTGCTCTGGACGCTTTTGGCAGCTGTGTTGGTGGTTTCGCTGCTCAGCTTGTTGGTATCCGGCAGCTTAACCCGACCAATAAAAGCGCTGACGACCGCTTCGCGAAACCTGGCTGAAGGCAAACGAACACAGCTGGTGGAGGTGAGTTCGAGCGACGAGTTGGGTGAGCTTGGCACGTCATTTAATCGTATGAGCCTGGAAATTGAAAGCGCGGAGAGGCTTCGCAAGCAAATGACGGCTGATGTGGCGCACGACTTGCGCACTCCCTTGACTGTCATCGGGGGTTACGTGGAAGCAGCCAGGGATGGCGCCCTGGAATTGACGCCTGAAAGATTGGATGTGCTAGGACTGGAAGTGAATCGTCTCAACCGCCTGGTGAGTGACTTGCGCACCATGTCGCAGTCCGACAGCGGCGAGTTGCTGATCAGCCGGGAGGCGGTGGAGCCGGCGGGTTTACTGACCAAGATCAGAGAGGTATTTCGTCTGCAAGCTGAGCAGAAAGGGATCACTCTCGCGGTCAGGGCGGCTGGGGGGCTGCCCATACTATATGGGGATGAGGGGCGCTTGATGCAGGTGTTGGAGAACCTGGTTGCCAACGCGATCAGGCACACTCCGAATGGTGGGGAGATTAATTTAGGGGTTTCTGAGGCAAAGAACAGCACTTTGTTGTTTTCGGTCGCGGACAGCGGCGAGGGCATCCCTGCGGAAGAGCTCCCGTTGATTTTTGAGCGCTTTCACCGGGTGGATAAAAGCCGGCATGCTGATAGCAACCAGAGCGGGCTGGGGCTGGCAATCGCGCGGGCGATTGTGGAAGCGCACGGCGGCAGGATCTGGGCAGAATCCAAGCCTGGCAAAGGTACAACCATCAGATTTGAAATTCCTTTAGCTTAACTTTGGGTTTTCTACGACCATTGCCAATATCCTGCCAGACAAGATATTCGCGACATCGAGACGGGTGCAGGTGACATTAGATCTTTTCATGTTTACTTGTAAAAAGACGTGTTTGCGTAGGTCAGGTTGCG
>DAISYV010000120.1:3136-5652 GCA_036825115.1 Anaerolineaceae bacterium
TTAGAAAACCATAAATTTACCCAGAACCAACGAGCGTTTTGACCGCCAGGTCTCCAGTCCATCCAACCTCTTGTTTGCGTTTGTGGAGACCTTCGGTCAGACCCCTTGCAAGGTCGGGAGACCTTGCAAGAACTAGTCTGCCCCTACAAAGAGAAATAACTCCGTTCTCGCCGGTCTCCTGATACCCTCCACTTCGTTGCGGGCACAGGCCGCGCGAGGCATTTGACCGTTAGGTCTCCGGTCCATCCAACCTCTTGTTTGGGATATTAGAGACCTTCGGTCGATCCTGCGTGCTCGGCCAGGAGGCCGGCACGATCAACCTTTTAATAAATTATTTCCCGCTCGCCCCGCTTATTGCTCAATGCGTTTGATCTGTTTGCGCATCCACAGCGCGCCGCCGGTTTGGTAACGACGCACGACCATCATCGAGCAAGGCACGACCTCCATCAGGTAATCGTCGAGCCTGCCGAAGATCTGGTCGGGCGCCAGGATTTCCTCAGCCGCGCCGATGATCATCAAATCGTAATTGCCTTCCTGGCATTCAGCCAGGATTCCATCGGCAATTGATTCAGTGGTGCGAACTTTGAACTGAAGGATACTGCCAACTTCACCCAACTCCTGCTCCACAATCTCATGCACCTGGAGTTCCTCGTCCTCAAGCCGTTCTTCGTCGACTTCACCGCGCACAAGTCTGAGGGCGACAATTACGCCTTCAGTATTGGGCAGGACGATATCCCGCGCCATTTGCAGTGCGAGGCGCGCGTTTGGACCGCTGCCAACCGGTACAAGGATGCGTTGAATGGGGTTGGAAAGCCCGCGATCCCGCAGAACGGCAACGTTGCGGTTTGCCATCATCATGACTTCCTTGAGAATGTTATTGGGGTATTCCACTTTGGTATGTTCCTGCGGATAACCCAACATCACCAGGTTAACATCTTTGTGGCGGCTCAGTTCTGAGAAAATGCCCTCTTCAACCCGGGTCGCAGCTTTTAGTTTGGCATAAATGGGGACATTTTGCTGCATGGCGATGGGGGCAATTTCTTCAAGGATTTTGTGCTGCTCCTGCTTTTTTGCTTCCACGAGGGCAGGCACGTCAGTGGAGCCAAGATTGATGGGAGTCTTAACCACCGTAAAGAGGCAAATGGCGGTATCTTCCTGCTGGTCGACCAGCTGGGCAGCAAGATTCACCAGATGTCGGGCGGTGCTGGCACGCTTAGCTGCCACCAACACGCGACCGCCGCCTTCCTGAATCTCAAGCCTTGCGTTGAGATCCTGGCGCGTCTTGATCTGTCTTGAGATTATGTAAGCCACGCTCAGGATTGCAAGCACGACTCCCAGAAAGAGCAAAGCCCGCGGATTGGCAAAGGAGATGATGAGCACGCCGGTCAGCGCCGCGGCAATGACCGTGAATGGATACAGCGGCACTTTGAAGGGGCGTTCAATATCCGGGAATTTTTTGCGCAACCTTGGCATGGCCAGGGTTGCCCAAAAGAGCACAAACATGTAGCCGGCGCTCGAGATGAAACTGAGGAAGTCCACCACGCCGATAGCCGCGACAAGCGCGCTGATGATCACCACCATTACGACCGCCACCCAGGGGGTGCGCCATTGACTCAAGCGCGAGAACTGGCGCGGCCAGACGCGTTCACGACTGAGAGAGAAGGCCTCGCGTGTGGCTGAGAGCATGGCTGAGTTGACGGATGTGAGAGTGGCGATGATGCCGGTGATGCCCATAATCGGCACGCCGATGGTTGGCCAGAAGCGGGAGGCGGCATCCGTCAGGGCTGTGTCTGACCCTGCCAGTTCCGAGAAGGGTACCGTGCCAACCGTGACCATCGTGACCGAAGTATAGATCAGGGTGGTGAGCAGGAGACTCACGAGGATGCCGATGGGGATGTTGCGGCTGGGCTTGGTGATCTCTTCAGCGTCATCAGCGATTACCTCAAAACCAACGTAGGCATTGTAGGCAAGCGCGATGGCAGAGAGCATGCGACCCAAGTGAGCAATGGTGCTTTGATTATTAAAGACCTGGCGACCGGAGAGAAAAGTTGGAAGGCTGAAACCTCCAGTACCGAAAAATCCTTTAAAGATGAAAATCCCGAAAACAATTAGCAGAAAAGCGCCAAGCACCACCTGCAGGTTGCCGGCACTGGTGACGCCGCGAATGTGCATTGCGCCGATGATCAAGATTACTGCGATGGCGACCGGGATGACGGGCAGGGCGGGAATGAAAATGGAGAGCGAGATGGCAAAACCGACCGCTGAAAGGGCGGCATAGAATGTGCTGGAAAGGCAGTCTAGCGAGCCGACCAGAAACATCAGCCAACCTTTGCCAAAAGCCTCGCCCACATAAGTCATCGCACCGCCAGTTACAGGGAAGGTGGTGGCAAGTTCGCAGTAGTTGAGGGCGATACTGAGCGTGAGCAGACCGCCAAGCGCCAGCGCAAGCACGCTTTCGGGCCCGGCGATCTTAGCGACGTGACCGGTTAGAACGAAAATTTCTGCGGCAATCGTGC
>DAISYV010000121.1:0-3367 GCA_036825115.1 Anaerolineaceae bacterium
CTGGCGGTGTGGGTGTTTCAGTTGTCGCTGGCGGTGTGGGTGTTTCAGTTGTCGCTGGCGCTGCGGTTGTTTCAATTATCGCTGGCGCTGCGGTTGTTTCAATTATCGTTGGCGGGGCGGTAGTTTCAATTGTCGCTGGCTGTGCGATTGTTTCAATCACTACTACTGGCGGGGGTAAGGTGGGAGGGTTTTCTGCTGGGCCGCCAAAAACAAGGAAGGACCCCATGACTACAACTCCCATCAGGAGTGCCAGCAGAGCATACTGCCATCTGCGGTCTGAAGGTGGACCGACGGGTGGAGTATAAGTTGGCCCACCGGGTTGGGGGTACCGATCGGTTGAGCCATTATAAGTTGGCATTTTCTGCACGCTGGCTCCAGCTGGATACGCATTGCTTGTTACAGGAAGAGGAAGGTAACCTGGTAGTTGGCGCTGGGTTGGCAGTAGAAACGCGTTTGAGGTGGAACTTCCGGCCGCATCATTTTTAGAAGTCCGGGGTGGTTGATAGAATTTCCAGGACGACCAGGTTGAAAAACCGCTGCTGGTCTTTGCCCGGTATGCCAGCCATGCTCCATCAGAAGGAATTTCAGACTTTGGGACTTTTACGACATTTTTTGATGTCGTCAGCTTAACAAATCCAGTCTCACTATTAGCTACAACCTCCCAAGATTGCACCCGCGGAAAGTTCTGCCACTGAAACTGAACACGATCGGACGTCGCTTGTTCCACCACCCGCAGTTCGGGGAGCTGGGCGATTAACCCTTGGTGTATCATCTCAGTTGGAAGTGTGGATATCTGTAGAAAACTAACATCATCGCTCGAAGCCAACGATTTGGTCTGGCTGACGTAGTGCTCTAATGCGACGTTGCTTTCCTGGAAAATGTTCGTTTTTTCATCAAGCAGCGCCAGTCCATCTGAATAACTCACAATCGTATCGAAACTGGAAAAAGGGAACAAAGCCAGGTGCAGATTGCCGATAACACCTCTGCTTGAAGACCACCTCTCCTGGGTGAGGAAGGTTTCTGTGCTCAGCAGCTCCCTGGTTACCTCTTCACCGCGCAGCCATAGGCGCAGCCGGCAGTCGCCAGCCCAAACCAGCAGCATAAGGCTCGTTGTCTTGTCCAGTAACACGCTTGTAAAAACAGCCTCACTGCCAAGGTAACGTTTTTTCTCCAGGACAGCCCGAAGGAAAGCTGGTTCAACGTCTTCAAGCGAATGTTCTTCAACTGTTCGTGAGAAAGTTGAAGAGAGGTTGCCGAGAAAAGCCCGGATTGTGTCATGAAGGAAATTTGGGTCGCTCTCATTTGGCAGGGCAAGCAGAAATTGAGAAAGCTTGTTCGAGAGTTCAGCAGCCGCAAGTTCGCCAAAAAAGGATTGGCTGACGCCATCACACAACGTTGCTGAAAGGCGTGTTGCTGTCCACTGAACTGAGATGCAATCCTGACCGGACTGGTTTGATTTTTGGGTGTCGCGAGACCGATCAAGACCAAGTCTAAAAAAGTACGGTGCTGTTTTAGGCCCGTTATGAACTGGCGTTTTCTTTTTTTGGTCAGTCTGCAACACTTCGACGTTCATGAAGACTACTGTGCAACAGGAGTCGACATAGACATAACAAAACCCATCTGGATCAGATCGGGGCTATTGCCGGGAAGCATCATGTACGCACCTGGTTGAATGGCATAACCACTTTCAGCCATCATGACACGATAAGATTCAGGGATCCGTGAGGACATCCGCTGAAGTTTAGCGGCATATTTAGTGCGAAGGTTGGTGTAGTCCTGGATTCCAGGCCATTCACTCGGGTCATAGATCGGATCCGAGAGGATGTTGTCTGAAATGAAAATATTTTCGATCAGAACATTGCCATCATAGTTCCCCATGGCCATAATCCTTTGGGCGATGGGTTCGGGATCCTGCCCGGTGTACTCTCCGTCCGTCATGTGGCAAACCAGGGGAGCGGGGCAGTATTGCAGCGATGGCAGATAATTCTGCAGCAGATCTTCGACTGCCAGGAAAACCTGGTCAGTAGCCGTGGACCGCATTGTGTTCAATTCGGGCACACCCAAACTGGCAACCTCGTCAATATAGCGAACACCACCAAGAATGTCATAAACCTGGTCGCTGTAAGCAAACATGGCAATCAGGTATCGCTGTGAGATCTGCTGTCCTTTGGTGCAACGGAAGACCATTTGTTGCAGGGTTGCGCTTAGAGCTTCCATGACAATATCAATTCGGCGTTTGCCTGCCATGAAGGTTGACATGGAACCGCTGACATCAAGTGCGTAAATGATCAGGGCGGGGGTTTGACTGCTAGCTAAAGTTTCGTATGGCATGCTGGCTCCTTTGATCTGGGCTGCTGTTTTGATTACGGATCTCTTCCAATGTTATGGCGTGTCTAAAATTAAAAAGGTTGATCTTGGTAGATTGAGTTTAATCTGACAGTTTTCCCCAATCTTTCTCATGTTTACCAATTTTACCTCAAACACGTGAAAAATGCGTTTGAACCACACGAATTTTTAGATATTCCTTTTCAGGTTAGCCATCAAGAACGGCTCTTGCTGGTAAAATAATAAACAGGGAGAGTTAGAAAGCAGGATGGCTAAAAATAAGGCGATTCTATTTGCGCTTGGCGGTTCTGTCGTGGGAATCCTGGGATATTTTCTACCCTGGATCACTGTCAGCATATTTGTCGAGCGATCGATTTCCGGTTTCTCTCTTGTTGGGATGCTCTTTGGTGCTGGAAGCGGCAATATCCTGCAGGAGTTGGGATATTCAGCTAATTTATTAATTCCTGCAATACTCCTTCTGCTAGCTCCGATCGCCTTGTTGGTCACAGGGGTCGCTTCAGCCCTGATGATCAGATCCAAAAATGTGACCAAAACATCCGGAATATTGTTAACCATCGTCTCGGGGATCGTGTTCCTGATAGTGGTTGGAATCGCGCTGCTGATTTCGATGACCATTAAAAGGCAGGTGGGCTCTTACGTGGACGCGGGTTCCTACCTTAGTTATGGGGTTGGTTTTGTTATCACGAGCCTGAGCGCTCTTGTTGTGTTAATCTCGGGAGTCATCACTTTTCAGAACGATACGCAAAGTGAATCGGACGTGTTAGGACATTTCGGGCAAGTTGAAATAGCACATACACCCGAGTTGAATATGAGCAGCATGGACACCCAAGGTGAGTTACCTGCCGACAGCCTGCCACCCATATCAGACCCGGGGTTAACTCAGTCCCTTCAAGGCAACTCTCCAATTCCAGTTTTCGCAGGACCCCAACCTGATCTTCAACCGATTCAAGTACCCCCACAGCCGCTATATTCAAAAAATAACGGGCAGCCATGGCAACCGCCTCAAAACCAAGGCTGGGCT
>DAISYV010000121.1:3467-5646 GCA_036825115.1 Anaerolineaceae bacterium
CCCTCAAGTTCCGCCAGTTCTGCCTGCGCAAAACGCCGGACAAGGTCGGGAGTGGATTCAGCCATCCAAGCCGTCATATTATGGGCAGGAAGATTCACGCACCCGGCCAGACTACATCGCACCATTAGAAAATCCGGAAATGACCAGGTATGATCGTGATCTGGACAATCAAAACACAAATAATGATAATATTTAGTTGGGAGTCTAACTGCTTTGCCTGAAGCGTTCTACGCTTGAAGCAGCAATCTGAAAAATATCATAATAATGCCTTAGGGAGGTAGCCATGAAAATGTCAAAAATCATTGCAATAGGTGGAGCCGTTCTAATTCTGATCTGTTTCTTTCTACCGTGGGAATCACTGAGTTTTATGGGTTCTAACATCAAGCGTTCCGGATTACAAAAAGCTACTGGAAGCACACCAGCAGATTTGAAGTTGAATTTCAACACTTCGGAATACGGTCTTGGCTCGGATTTTGGTCTTTTCAATATGATTTTTGAAGAGGTGATAGGGGGCAGTTTGTCCGGTGAAGAAATGGCGATTTTTAATGGCGTCGTTGATGCAGTTAACAAGGCCTTTGCCAGACCGATCCTCTTCCTGTTTCCAATCGCAGCAATTCTGGTGGCCGTGTTTAGCTACTTGAGTAGCCTAAAACCCTATAAAATTTATGGGACGGCCATGATCGCGGTGGCTCTTCTGTTGGGTTTTATTTTGGCCATACAGGGTATAGGTACGTCAACCATGATCAGGATGACCAAACTGGCAGAATCGATAATGTCGTTGTTTCAGGTACAGGCATTCGCTCCGTCTAGTAATTTTGGGATCGGTTTCTTCGGTACAGTCCTGGGATTAATTGCTTTCTCTGTCTCTGGTTACTTGAGCTGGCAGGAAAATTCAAACGCTGGGCTGGTGCCTGGCATGGCAGCTTTTCAAAATGTAAAAGGCTCTGGCTACCCGAATCAATCATATCAACGGGGACAAGTTGCAACACCCCCTCAAGCAAGATCCGGCGCTGCTGGTCAGGCGCCCCAGGCTCAGTCTGCATTTCTGTATCAACAGAACCACCTGCAATATCAAAATAACCAGCAACGGGATCTGCCGCCACAGCAGAGTGCGCCTTACCAAAATCCGGCTGCACATCCAAATGTACAGCAGCCAGGCTACCAAGCGCCTGTGGCTAACCAGCCGGCTCCTCCATATCAAAGCCAACCTCAACAGCCGGCACCTCCATACCAAAGCCAACCTCAACAGCCGACCCCCCCTCAACCAAACGATCCGAATAATCTCGTCACCGGTTGGCGGGCGATCCGCCCACCCGATGAACCACGGCAGTAGGTATATGCCTGGTTTGTTGTGTAGTTGAAGCGTGTATGGGCCAGTGCAAGAAGATACACGCACCTGGCCGGATTACATGGCACCAATACAAGATCCGGAAATGACCAGATATGATCGTGATCTGGACAATAAATACACAAAAAATGATAATATTTAGCTTGGAGCGTAACTGCTTTGCCTGAAGCGTTTTTTGCTTAAAGCAGCAATCTGAAAAATGTCAAAATAATGCCATAGGGAGGTTGTTATGAAAATGTCGAAAATCATAGCAATAGTCGGAGCGGTTCTATTGTTTGTTTGTTTCTTTCTTCCGTGGGAATCGCTGGGCTTCATGGGAACGGAAATTTATTATTCCGGATACCAAAAAGCTGCCGGAAGCCCGCCAGGAAATTACAAGCTGAGCGTTAACCCGTCGGACTATGGCGCAGAATCCGATCTGGATTACATCAATCAGGTTTGGGGGGAACTACTGGGCGATACCTTGTCTTCAGAAGAAATAGGTGCGATTTCTGGAATAACTGACGTAATTAACCGCGCCTTTGCCAAGCCCATCCTATATTTATTTCCAATAGCTGCAATTTTGGTGGTTGCTTTTAGTGTATTGAGTAACCGCAAACCGCACATCAGTTTTGGGATTGTAATGGTTGCTCTGGCTTTAACCCTGGGAATCATACTGCTGGCAAATGGCAAGAGTATGGCAACGTTGATGAAACTGGGAGACCTTGCAGGCTCAGTGTTGACGCTGTTTGGCATGCAGGATTTGGTTCCAACCAGTCAGTTTGAAATCGGCTATTTTGGTTCATTGGCAGGAATTTTAGCTTTTCTTGTGGCTGGTTTTGTCGGTTGGCA
>DAISYV010000122.1:0-5572 GCA_036825115.1 Anaerolineaceae bacterium
GTGAGTTGTCCCTATTGTATCAAAACAAAAAAGAAACGGCAGAAAATAAACAGAGCCTGGAAAACCAGGCTCTGCGGATGGAAAACAAGTGGGGTCAGGCCTTTTTTGCAGGCACGTAAACAAAGCCGACGGTGCCAGGACCGACATGAGCGCCAATGACAGGGCTGATCAGACCAACGAACTCGTTGCGAACATGGAATCGCTGGTGTGCCATGGTCAATATTTCATCACCAATTTGGGAGGCATTGGCAGTCACTATACCAAGATATTCAATCGTGCCCTGTTTGCCAAGTTCGGTTTCAGCAACTTCAAATACACGCTCGATTGCTTTTCTGGAGGTGCGAACTTTGTCAAAAGAATCAATCACGCCGTCTTTGATTTCGAGGATCGGCTTCATCTTTAGGGCTGTGCCTATCAGGCGGGCTGCACCACCAATGCGACCACCTTTATGCAGGTATTCAAGCGTGTCGACAATGAAAAGCGTGCGTACCCTGTTGCATATATCTTTCGCGAGATTGGTGCATTCCAGCAATGTCGCTCCGCGTTGGGCGGCTTGTGCGGTCATCAGAACTGCCAGGGAAAGAGGCATGGACCCTTGTTTACTGTCAAGGACGGTGATGCGGTTCCTGGGGAAATCTTCGGCTGCCTGGATAGCGGATTGGTAGGTGCCCGATAGTTTTTCGGAAATAACAATTGTGAGGATATCGAATCCCTGCTCGATGAGACGTGTGTAAGACTGCGCGAACATTCCAACCGAAGGTTGCGAGGTGGTGGGCAAGGTTTCGGACTTTACCAGGCGCTCGTAAAACTCCAGGGGAGTGATCTCAATCCCATCAAGATAGGATTGACCATCCCAAATAAGATTTAGCGGCACGATGGTTAGATTGTTTTCGCGTGCAATAGAATCAGGGATGGCGGTGGTGCTATCGGTAACGATTGCTACTTTATTCATGGTTATCCTTTTACAAAGTTTCTGAGAGTAAAAACACGTACTTGCTTGTTAAGTTTCGCAAGCAAAATAATTAGACCATTCTGCGCGAAAATTTTTCGTCTTTCAGTCTGTTTTGAAACAGACACAGTTTAAGGTATGATATGGACTTGAAATCACAAAAGTGACTGGGACTGAGATAAGCCATGTTTGAAAATCTGACTGATAAACTGACAGCCGTATTTGACAGCCTCCGCCGACGCGGAAAGCTGAGCGAAGAGGATGTTGAGAAGGCGATGCGCGAGGTGCGGCTGGCACTGCTTGAGGCGGATGTTAATTACGCCGTGGTTAAAGCCTTCACCAACCGGGTGAAAGAACGCTCGATTGGGGCGGAAGTCTCAAAAGCGCTCAACCCTGCCCAAATGGTGATCAAGATCGTCAACGAAGAACTCATCCAGACCCTGGGGCAACCTGCTCCGCTTAATCTGCGCGGAGAGAAGCCGCATGTGCTCATGCTGGCAGGTCTGCAAGGTTCTGGTAAAACAACCGCGGCTGCCAAACTGGCGAAACAACTTCGCTCAAGGGGTGAGAGAGTCATGCTGGTGGCAGCGGATATTTATCGTCCGGCAGCAATAAAGCAATTGCAGACCCTCGGTGAGCGGATTGACGTCCCGGTGCATAGCGTGGAAAACGCCAAGCCGGTGCAAATCGCTAAAAGTGCCTTCGAGATGGCAAGGAAAGGCGGTTATTCTGTCGTAATTCTGGATACCGCCGGGCGTTCTCAGTTGGATGAAGCCCTGATGGATGAACTGAAAGCCTTGAACGAAGCCGTGCCAGTAAAGGAAATCCTGCTGGTGGTCGATTCGATGATCGGGCAGGAAGCGCTAAACGTCGCGAAAGGCTTCGTTGGCGTGATCCCTGTGAGCGGTCTGATCTTTACCAAGATCGACGGCGACGCGCGTGGTGGTGCGGCAATTTCGATACGCGAGGTAACCGGTATCCCGATCAAGTTCCTGGGCACGGGCGAGGGACTGGACGCGCTGGAAGTGTTTGATCCCAACCGGATCTCCTCAAGGATCCTGGGGATGGGTGACATGCTCGGCCTGATCGAGAAGGCGGAAGCCGCTTACTCCGGACAGGTGGACGTCAAAGAAGCCGAACGGATGCTGACCGGGCAGTTTACGCTGCAGGATTTTGCCAATCAACTGCGGCAGATCAAGAAGATGGGACCGATCTCGCAGGTGTTGGGAATGTTGCCAGGACAGTTTGGCACGGTAGCCAAGTCGGTGGACCCGCATGAAGCAGAAGACCAGCTTAAAACGGTGGAGGCGATCATCAATTCGATGACGCCAAAAGAAAGGCAGGATCCGCGCATTTTGAACGCGAGCCGAAGGCGTAGAATCGCCGCGGGCTGCGGTAAAGACGTGCAGGATGTGAACAAGTTAATGAAGCAATTCCGGGACATACAGACTTTAATGAAAAAGTTCCAAAAAACCGGTGGACGTGGTAATATTAATAGGTTATTTGGTTAAACCTGAGCCTAAGAGAAGGAAATGCCCCTTCAGCATTCTCTCAGCCTTTGACGGAGCCAGGAAGAAATAGATTATAGGTCAAGGAGCATTCGTAAAAAATGGTACGTATTCGTTTACGTCGGGTGGGTTCAGCTCACCAACCGCAGTATCGTGTGATCGTGGCAGACAAAGAAAGCCCCCGCGATGGGCGTTTCATTGAAATCGTTGGTCAGTACAACCCCCGTACCGAACCCGGAACGATCGTGTTTGATGAAGAGCGCATTTATCATTGGTTAAGCGTCGGCGCTCAGCCTTCTGAGTCAGTGCAGAAACTCTTCAAAATCGTCAAACTGGATGATCGCTTCACCCGGTTTAAGGCTGGGGAAGACAAAGACGCTCTGTTAGCTGAGGCTACTAAAGTTTACAGCGAACTGACTCTTCATCCAAAAACCACTCACGCCCCCAAGGCATAAGAGGTAAGTGATGAAAGAATCCAAACTGCAAGACTTGCTGGAGTACCTGGCGAAATCGATCGTGGATGACCCGCAACAGGTTTTTGTCGATGAGTTTCGCAACGGGAACACGATCCAGCTGGACCTGCAGGTCGGCAAAGCTGACATAGGTCGGGTGATTGGCAAGCACGGACGGGTGGCAAACTCTTTGAGAGCCATCCTCAAGGTTGTCGCCGCCCGCAATGGCAAGCAAGTTACCATGGACGTGGTAGATTTGGGTTAATGCCTGAGATGGCAGATCAATATCAAGACACAGCAGGCTCGATCGATCCGGTTGAGCCTGCTTATGTATTAATCGGCAGGCTGCAAAAGTCTCACGGTGTACGTGGGGAAATTACCCTGCGGGTGTTTTCGGATTTTCCGGAAAGGATCCGCAGAGGGAAAACCGTCTATATCGGTTCAGATTTTCAGCCCAACAAGATCACCGGCACACGCTGGAAGAACGATTTGTTATTACTCAAGCTGGAAGGATTTGATAACCCTGAAAGCGTGCGTGAGCTGGTCGGCAAGGACGTGTTCTCCGCAGTGAAAGATTTGCCGCCCCTGGCTGAAGGAAAGTTTTACCATCACCAGTTGATCGGTTTACACGTTTGGGAAGGCGATGAAGACCTGGGCGTGCTGGCTGCCATCATGGAAACCGGCGCGAACGAGGTGTACATCATTGACCAGGCAGACGGCAGCGAACTGCTGCTGCCGGCGATTCCAGAGGTGATCCTAAAGATCGATCTTGAGCAAAAACGCATGGATGTGCATTTGCTGGAAGGACTGAGGGGGTAATGCAGGAGGCCGGGTTCTGGCTGGCGCTCAGTTACGTTCGCGGCATTGGGGCAGTCAGGTTTCGCAAACTGCTTTCCTTTTTTGGCGATTTGAGCCGGGCATGGCAGGCGGGGTCAACTGAGCTGCTGGCGGCAGGCCTATCCGAAAAGAACGTCGCCGATATACTCGAAAAACGCAAAACTTTCGATCCTCTTGCGCTGCCTGATCAGTTGAGTGCCAGGGGGATTTCCTTTTTAACCTGGCAGGATGATGCCTATCCGCGCTACCTCAAAGAAATCGCCCAACCACCACCTGTTTTGTTTTACAAGGGAAGCATCACTGCTCAGGACGACCTGGCGGTGGCGATCGTGGGAACGCGCAACGTGACCGCCTATGGCAAACAGATCACGCGCGATACCGCCGAATACCTGGCACACAATGGGGTAACGGTGGTGAGCGGTCTGGCACGGGGTGTGGATGGACTGGCACATCATGCGGCAATTGAGGCAGGGGGCAGGACGATTGCCGTCTTGGGAAGTGGCGTGGACGTCATTTACCCTCCTGAGCACCGCAGATTGGCGGAACAGATTCAGGAGCAAGGAGCGATCGTGAGCGATTACGCGCCAGGAACAAAACCTGATGGGATTAATTTTCCACCTCGCAACCGGATCATCTCGGGTTTGAGCCGCGCCACGATTGTGATCGAGGCGGGCGAGAAAAGCGGGGCGTTGATCACGGCGAAGTTTGCGGTGGAACAGGATCGTGAAGTTTTCGCGGTGCCAGGCTCGGTGCTTTCGCCGATGAGCCGCGGGACGAACGATCTGATCGGCGAGGGGGCGATGCCGATGACCAATCCGAAGTCTGTTTTGGAAGCGCTCAGGATTGAAGAGGGCAGCAAAGCACCTAAAGCACAAGAACAGAGCCTGAGCGATATGGAACGCACGGTTCTGCGGATTTTAGGTCAGGATTCATTGCATATTGATGAGATCTGCGTCCGGATGGACCTGAGCGTCGAGAAGTTGACCGTGACCTTGACCATGATGGAATTGAAGGGTTTGGTGGTGCGCGAGCAGGGGATGACCTACCGCCAAAACGGCCGGTGGATGTAAGGGAAATGCCAGACGGTTACAGCATGCCGTGTCCCTACGACAAATCAGAATGGTAATATTTTAGAGATGGAAACCAACCATTCATTTCCATACCGAAGAATTCACCGTCTACCTGAATTTGATTATTCCCAACCAGGTGCCTATTATGTAACCATAGTCACCCAGAATCGGAAACAATTATTTGGTCATATCGATAATGGAGAAATGAAATTAAATGAGGTAGGAAGGATGGTAACAGACATTTGGGTTGCAATACCCGCACATTTTCCAAATGTTGAATTAGGGAAATTTGTATTTATGCCAAATCATTTCCATGGGATCATCTCCATCATGGCAGTGGAAACACAGGGCATCAACGTAGGGGCACGGCATGCCGTGCCTAAGAAAGAAGTAGTTACAGATGGGTTTGGAAAACCCGTTTCAGGTTCTCTTGCTACAATCATTCGGTCCTTCAAATCAGCCACGACAAAGGCGTTCCATGAAATTTCCGGGCATTCGGAGGAACGCCTTTGGCAGCGGAATTATTACGAACATGTCATCCGGAATGAGCGGGATTACAAGGCAATTTACGAATACATCCTTGCGAATCCAATGAATTGGGAGAAGGATGAGGAGTTCTCTAATTTATTGGGATACCATTGATGTGTGGCATCAAATAATTTGCGCATCATTGTTACCTAAATTGGCAGGCACGGGGGCCTTGTATGACACCACATAGGTGACAATTTGTGACAGGACATGGGTTACACTTTTGAT
>DAISYV010000123.1:0-5469 GCA_036825115.1 Anaerolineaceae bacterium
CTGGAATATATTCTCTCCGAATTGCGCGCCATCGATCACGTTGAAATCATCCGGATTGGATCACGTACGCCAGTGGTACTTCCTCAGCGAATCACCCCTGAGCTGGTTGAAATGATTCGGAAATACCACCCTGTCTGGCTTAACACGCACTTCAATCATCCAAATGAAATAACCCCGGATTCCAAACGTGCAACTGCCAGGTTAGCTGATGCAGGCGTGCAATTAGGCAATCAGTCAGTCCTTTTGCGAGGCGTAAACGACTGTGTGCACGTGATGCGTAAACTCGTTAACGGCCTGGCATACATCCGCGTGCGTCCATACTACATTTATCAATGTGACCTGTCTCTTGGTTTGTCGCATTTCCGCACGCCGGTTGCCAAGGGGCTGGAAATTATTGAAAGTTTAAGGGGTCACACCTCTGGTTTCTGCGTCCCAACTTACGTAGTGGACGCACCTGGCGGCGGAGGCAAGATCCCGGTCATGCCTGATTATCTAATCTCCCAAAACCACGATCACATTGTTTTGCGGAATTTTGAGGGCGTGATCACCACTTACAAAGAGCCGGAAGAATATAAGAATGAGTGTAATTGCCCGGTTTGCAGAGGTGAAGAGAAAGTGGAATTGATCGGCGTTGCCAGCCTGCTGGCTGGTCAAAAAATGACCCTTGAGCCAGAGGGTCTGCTTCGAAACCGAAGAAAGCATAAGGCATAGAAGACGGTTTGCATGGACGCGTTTGCGGCAGGATCAAGCATTGATCTGTTCCAGCTGACAGGTTTACAGGACCTGCAATCTCTGGCTATCATCGGGCTGTCTAAAAACGCGGGAAAAACAACCTGCCTCAACCATATCATTGCAACCTGGCAAGAAGCGGGTCAAACACGACCATTAGCCCTCACTTCGATCGGTCGGGACGGAGAATCGGAAGATATCCTGAGTGGTTACGAAAAGCCGCGCATCTACGTTCCTGCTGGCACGCTGATCGCATCCGCACAAGCAGCCCTGCAAAACAGTGATGCTCTGCTCGAGATCCTTGAGCTGAGCAACATCAGAACAGCTTTGGGTGAAGTGATAGTCTGCCGCGCGTTAAGCGATGGCTACGTGGAGTTGGCAGGACCCAGTGTGACAGATGAGATAAGCAGTATTGAAAGATTGATGCGTCAGCACGAACCTGATTGTCTTTTTATTCTTGATGGAGCTTTCTCGCGCCGTTCGCAAGCCGGCTCGGGGATGAGCGAGGCTGTCTTCCTCTGCGTTAGCGCAGAGACTTCCACAGACCCCGAAGTCATGGCTGAGATGACCAATTTTGCGCTTGATATGCTTCAAACACCAGCTCTTCCAGAGGATACTGCAAACTTGTTTGCTCAGGCAACCAGGACGAATCCAGGGAAACGCACGATTATGCTAAGCGGCAAGGTCCCACATTTAGACATTTCAACTTTAGATACGCCTGCGTCGGTTGGTTATGGAAAAGATATCGCCAGTGCCCTGAAACCTGACACACATTTCCTGTATCTGCAAGGTGCAATGACCGATCGGGTGCTGGAGGAGTTATTGAGCGAAACAAATTTTGCCAATTTGACTCTGGTGGTCGAAGATGGCACGCGTTTGTTCATCAAACCTAATAGTTACCTCAAACTTCGTGAACGAAGAGTTGATCTTGCGGTACTCACCCCAATAGAGGTGCGCCTGGTTTGCCTTAATCCCACCCGGGCTGATGGGCAATGCCTTGATTCGCAGCCTTACCTCGACGAAATGCGCAAAAAACTACCTGTTCCCGTGGTGGATATGGGTCCCAGGAATGTCTGAGCCTGCTATGCAAACTTCGGTCATCATTTCCCCGGAATTTTTAGAGGATTTAGGATTGCAAAAGGTCCTTGAAGCCTGCCGTTGCAGGTCGCCTCAAGGTGCCAAATTAAAGAATCGCCTTCAGTTCTTTTCAAACGATTCGAGGGACGCGTTGCAAGAAGAACTGGACGCTATTGGCCGCCTTATTCTATTGGTCAGAGCCAACAACCCTCAAATCACAGAAGCGCAAACATCCCTTTCGCGACTGCGCGAGCTAAAAGGCACTCTCACAAGGCTCGATAAAGGCAGTTTGCTGAATGACACTGAATTCTTTGAGCTGAAAAGCGCTCTGTCAATTTTTGATCGCCTGGGCAAGATGAAAAGTTTGCTTGATGCTGCCGGCATCAACTTTGATGACACCAAATCTGCCGCAGCCTTGCTTGATCCGGCCGGCACTGGAAACCCAGCTTTTCACATCTACAACGATTATTCTCCAGAACTTAGCGAAATCAGAGCACAAAAAAATGAGCTTGAAAGCAAAATCAGGCAGGCAACTGGTCCCCAACGCAAGACCTTGTTGACCCAACGCGCCCTCATAACCGCCCGGGAAGACGGGGAAGAGGAAAACATTCGCCGACAATTGGGCGAAAAGCTGGCAGAATGGTTACCTGAAATTCACAACAACACGAATAATTGCGCCAAACTCGATTTTCGGCTCGCTAAAGCCATCCTGGCTGTCAGGTGGAATGGCTGCGAGCCCCAGCTGGTTGAGCAGCACAAACCAGCAATACTTCAAGATGCATTTCATCCGCTGGTGGCTGCAACGCTTGAAAAACAAGGGGCGTCTTTCACACCGATATCAATCGAATTACGTCAGGGCGCGACTGTTTTGATGGGAGCCAACATGGGCGGCAAAAGCGTTGCCCTGAAAACCATCTTCCTGGCATTGCTGATGACCCAACTGGGGTATTTCCCGAGTTGTGAAAGCCTGCAAACACCTTTGTTTGACTTTTTTGCCTTTGAAGCCAGCCATGAGGGCGATCTGAATCGGGGTCTTTCTTCTTTTGGTCTTGAGGCTGTTCAGATCCGCAATCACTTCCGCAAAAGCAAAACTCAAAAAGGTTTGATCCTGATGGATGAACCCTGCCGTGGAACGAATCCTGCTGAGGCCACAACCATCGTGCAGGCTCTTTGCAACACCTACGGCAATTCTGACAGCACCTTTTTCATCGCCACCCACTATCACGTCAAAACGGCGCCTGGCATCAGGTTCTACCAGGTGCGCGGCATCAATCCGGATTCCCTGGCAGAACTACCGAACTATCGATCTGCTGCCTCCAAAACAGACGGTACAGAAGAAAATTCGGCAACAGACCTTTCAAGCATGGCGATGAATTTTTACAACGATGACCTGACTCGTGTCAGGAGAATTCAAAGTCTCATGGATTATCGCCTTGAAGAGATTGATGGCGTAAATCAGGCCCCTTCGGGTGCAATCAAAATTGCTGAACTGCTTGGTGTGGATGAAGAATTGTTACACGAGATGAAAGCAGCCCGGCAGGAGGATCAATGGCAACACTCAGAATAGATTGGCAAAAGGTTATCCAGGCTCGGGAAGCAGCCAGGCAGGTTGTTGAAGTCGTCCATGCTTACACCCAACAATTCACCACCACGACAATTGAGCGCTCAATTTGCCGCCTTTTGGGCATCGATGGGGTCAACGCGATGGGTGTTCCTTTACCAAACGTTGTCGTGGATCACCTGGCATCCCGCCAATTGCTTGGTTTTGGAGCAGCCTACTGGTTGGGGCAGGCCGCCATAGCGCTTGACAAAGAACCTCAGGAATTAGCGGAATCTGTTTCGCGCGGGGAGTTGGACCTTACTCAGACTAAACCGGTAGACCTATTTGAGATAAAGCTCTGGGCGGAAAAGAAAGCCGAAGAAGCAATCGATAAAATTCACCACAATCGCATTATTCGGGAAGAAAAACTGTTCGAGTATGGCGATCATGCTGGCCCATTGATCTACGTCATTGTCGCCACCGGGAATATTTATGAAGATATCGTCCAGGCCAAGGCGGCTGCCACGCAAGGCGCGGATGTGATCGCAGTCATCCGCACGACCGGGCAAAGCCTGCTCGATTACGTCCCATTTGGAGCAACGACCGAGGGTTTTGGCGGCACCATGGCAACTCAGGAGAATTTTCGCTTGATGCGGGCTGCGTTGGATGAAGTCGGGGCAGAGTTAGGGCGTTATATTCGCTTGTGCAACTACTGCTCAGGTCTCTGCATGCCTGAAATGGCGGTCATGGGCGCGATGGAACGCCTGGATGTGATGCTGAACGACGCGCTTTATGGCATCCTCTTCCGCGACATCAATATGCAACGTACGCTCATCGACCAGGAGTTCTCGCGCTTGATCAACGCTGCCGCGGGAATCATTATCAACACTGGTGAGGATAACTATCTGACGACCTCCGATGCTTATGAAGAAGCGCATACGGTGTTAGCTTCTCAACTCATCAATGAACAATTTGCCCTGAAATCTGGACTGCCCGAAGAGCAGATGGGTTTGGGACATGCCTTTGAGATGAATCCCGAGTTAAAAAACGCTTTCTTGTATGAACTTGCCCAGGCACAGCTTGCCCGGCAGATCTTCCCCAATGCCCCTCTTAAATACATGCCGCCTACCAAGTTCAAGACCGGTAACGTCTTCAGAGGGCATGTTCAGGACGCGCTTTTTAATATTGTCACTGTTATCAGTGATCAGCGCATTCACCTGCTTGGCATGCTCACGGAAGCCATCCATACCCCCTTCCTGGCAGACCGGGCTCTCGCAATTGAGAATGCCCGCTACATTGCGACAAGCTTTGCAGATTTTGGAGATGATATTGAGTTCCGTGAAGGCGGAATCATGGAACAGCGTGCCGCAACATTGCTTGACCTGACGCTCGATCTGCTTCAAGATATCCAACGGGATGGTCTTTTCAGGTCAATCGAAGAAGGACGCCTTGCAAGTGTCAAACGTCCGTTTGAAGGAGGCAAAGGACTCTCCGGAGTGATAGTCAAAGAAGACCGCTACTTTAATCCGTTCATTACCTTGCTTATGGAAGAGGCGAAATCAGGATCCGAACGTTATCATCAAACCAAAACAGCGCATGAGGAGGGAAAAAATGAGTAGTGGACGATATTCAGTATCAAAAGCTGATTTCGACAAGACCCTGGACCTGACTCACCTCAAACCGTATGGCGACACGATGAATGACGGCAAAGTCCAGATCTCTTTCACCCTGCCAGTGCCGGACAGCGATAACGCGGTTGAAGCGGCACGACAGTTGGCAATGAGAATGGGCCTGGTTGAGCCAACGGTAACGCATCATGCCCCACTGGATAAGTCTTTCACCTTCTTCGTGGTGTATGGAAGCTTGATCCACTCTGTAGACTATACGCAAATACATGTGGATTTCGTAGATATCAATCGGATGACGATGGATGAGACCGATCTGTTCATTCAGCAGAACTTTGGACGAAAGATCAAGGTGATTGGCGCCAGCACAGGAACCGACGCCCATACAGTCGGAATCGACGCGATCATGAACATGAAGGGTTACGCGGGTCATTACGGATTGGAGCGATACAAGATGATCGAAGCGCTCAATCTTGGCAGCCAGGTGACGAACGAGGA
>DAISYV010000124.1:0-5262 GCA_036825115.1 Anaerolineaceae bacterium
ATATTCCGGATTTCACCGTCGGACGCGCGGGTTGGGACAACTGGATGATCTTCAAGGCCAGGCGAGAAAGCTGGCCGGTGGTGGATTGCACCTCCGATCTCGACATCATCCATCAAAGTCACGATTACAGCCATCTGCCTAACGGACAGCCGCACTACCGTCTGCCGGAAACGGGCGAGAACATCCGCCTGGCAGGTGGAAGACGCACCATTTTTGATCTCAACGATGCCTCGCATCGCCTGGTCCACGGCAGAATCGAAACCATGCCGCGCGACTGGAAGGGCAAACTGCGCGAGTTTCAGAATCGCCCGATGCTCAAAAATAACAGCTTCGCTCTAACCCAGCTGCTCTTCACCCTGTTTCAGCCGAAGCGCGCCTGGGTTGAGTTCTGGAAAAACCGGGAGATGGAAAAAGTCATGCAGTCCTCCCGGGAATCGGCATCAAAGTAAAGGAATAAGCTATGCGAGTTGGGCAAAATCCTGCAAAAACAGTCAAGGAAGTGGCAAAACCAAAGCGGATCACGGTTGCCGTGTTGAACTATATTCCATTTTTGAGCGGTTTCTTCGCGGAAACGTTCGATGTGCTCAAGCTTTGCCTCGGCAGCATCTGGGAAAACACCGATTTACCCTATGACCTGCTGGTGTTCGATAACGCCTCCTGCCCCGAGGTGCGCCAATACCTCGTCGAGAAGCAGCAAGAGGGTAAGATCCAGTTCCTGATCCTCTCAGACACCAACCTGGGTAAGGGCGGCGCCTGGAATATCATGCTGGCTGCCGCTCCGGGGGAAGTGATTGCCTACACGGATAACGATTGCTACTTTTTCCCCGGCTGGCTATCCAATTCGCTGAAAGTGCTCGAAACCTACCCCAACGTGGGCATGGTCACCTCCCGTCCGATTGCCAACGATAACAGCTACAACTCCAGCACGGTTGCCTGGGCGCATATCGAGACCGAAGCCGAAATTCAGTTTGGCAAGTTCCTGAAATGGGAAGATTTCCATTCCTTTGTTTCCAGCCTTGGAGTCACCGAGGAAGAAGCTCAGCAACGTTACGCTACACTTGAAGATGCCACGCTTTCGTACAAAGGCGTGCCCGCCTACCTGGGAGCCATCCATTATCAGTTCCTGGCATACAAGCGCGTGCTGCAGCAGTTCCTGCCGTTTGATATGGACCGCCCCATGGGACAGGTGCAGCGATTGGACGGCAAGGTCAATGACGCCGGCTATCTGCGCTTGATGACATCCGAGCCATACATGCAGAACATGAGCAACCAGGTTCCTGAGTGGGCCAGGCAAGAGGCTGCGAAAGCTGCCAACAAAGTGCCGGAAAAGAAAAAGAGCTTCCAATTAAAGAACCTGCGGGTCATCAAATGGCCATTAATGCGTCTTTACGATTGGATCTTTAAAATTTACTGGAGAGAAGAGTAGCCTCCTGTCAGCTACTGGAGAAACAGATGAAATTCTTGATTGCAGGCTTAGGTTCCATCGGCAGGCGCCACTTGCGCAACCTACGCGCGCTTGGACAGGAAGATATCATACTCTACCGCACGCACCTAGCCACCCTGCCAGACGCGGAGCTTAGCGATTGTCAAGCTTTTTCGGAGCTAAGTCTCGCGCTTGCTGAAAAACCTGATGGCGTCATTGTCGCCAACCCTACCTCGTTGCATTTGGAAGTAGCAACCGCTGCCGCTAAGGCTGGCGCGGCACTGCTGATTGAAAAGCCGCTATCTGACGGCTCAGCCGGACTTGGCGAATTGCAATCGGCGCTCGAATTGAGCGGCAAGCCGGCCATGGTGGGCTTCCATTTCCGCTTTCACCCGGTGCTCAACCAGGTAAAAAATCTTCTGGAAAGCGGTCTGCTCGGCAAGCCGATCTCTGCTCGCGCCCATTGGGGTGAATATTTGCCAGGCTGGCACACCTGGGAGGACTACCGAAGATCCTACGCCGCCCGCGCCGACCTTGGCGGTGGTGTTGTGAATACCCTTTCACACCCCTTGGACTATTTGCGCTGGCTGCTGGGAGAAGTGGAAAGTGTCAGCGCCTGGACAGGCAAGCTGAGCGACCTAGAGCTGGACGTGGAAGATCATGCCGACATCCTGCTTCGCTTTGCAGGCGGACAGGCAGCCAGCGTGCATTTGGATTATTACCAGCGCCCACCTTCCCACACGCTCGAGATCACTTGCGAGGATGGTCGGATCATCTGGGATAATGCTACCGGTGATGCCCGGGTCTTCCACGCGCAGAGCGGCGCAACTGACGTGCTCGTGCCGCCAGAAGGTTTTGAGCGTAACCAGATGTTCCTGGATGAGATGGCAACCTTTGTGCGCCTTTGTCAGGGTGAAACACTGCCCCACTGCACGCTCTCGGACGGTATCCGGGTTCAGGAGCTTGTGCTGGCGGTCAAGCAGTCCGCTGCGCAAGATGGCGCAATGGTCAGGCTTACCTGATGGTAGAATTCAGACGATATCAACACGAGGAAACTATGAGTAATATCCTTGAGAAATTTGACCTCCACGGCAGAACAGCCGTCGTTACCGGCGGAGCTGGCCTATTGGGGCGGCAGTTCTCGCTGGCGCTTGCCCAGGCAGGTGCCAACGTCCTGGTGGCAGACCTTGCACAAACCGCTGCTGAAGCCCACGCTCTCACTTTGCGTGAGCAAGGCTTGCGGGCTGAAGGCATTGGCGTGGACGTCACCGACCCCAATTCCACCCAGGCGATGGTCCAAGCCGCCCAGGAGATCTTCGGCAGCCTGGATATTTTGGTTAACAGCGCCGCGCTTGACCCCAAGTTTGACCCTGCCAATGCTGGCGCGCAAGGCGCCAACGCCTTTGAAAGCTATTCGCTCGACTCCTGGCGCCAGGCGCTGGATGTCAATCTGACAGGCATGTTTCTCGCCTCGCAGGCTGCCGTGCAGCCAATGCTTGCAGCAGGTAAGGGCGTCATCATCAATATTTGTTCCACCTACGGGCTGGCTGGTCCGGATCAGCGGCTCTACGAACGCCCGGATGGCAGCCGTTCTTACAAGCCCGTCTATTACTCCGTCACCAAAGCCGGCGTATTGGGCTTTACGCGCTATTTGGCAGCCTATTATGCCGGTAAGAACATCCGCGTCAACGCTCTGACCCCCGGTGGGGTCTACAACGGGCATGACCAAGTCTTCACGGCGCAGTATTCCGCACGCACCATCCTGGGACGCATGGCAAACATCGATGAAATGAGTGCTGCCATGCTCTTTTTGTGTTCGGATGCCAGCAGCTACATGACCGGCAGCAACCTGGTAGTCGATGGAGGGTGGACGGCATGGTAAGCAAACCTGAAGTGTTGGCACTCGTCCCGGCAAGGGGCGGCTCAAAGGGTATTCCCCGTAAAAACATTTGCGATTTTGCCGGCGCGCCGCTGATTGCCTACAGCATCGCCGCAGGCTTGCAGTCGCAGCATATAACGCGTGTAATCGTCTCAACGGATGATGAAGAAATCGCCGCGATTGCCCGCCAGTGGGGGGCTGAAACGCCTTTCTTGCGGCCTGCGGAATTCGCCCAAGACGACACCACCGACCTGCCCGTTTTCCAACAAGCTCTCTCGTGGCTGGCTGAAAATGAAAATTATCACCCGGAATTCGTGGTGCAATTGCGCCCAACCTCACCGGTACGACCTGTCGGTTTGATCGATGAAGCCATCGAACTGATACTCACCAACCCACAGGCGGACTGTGTGCGCGGCGTGGTACCGAGCGGACAAAACCCCTTCAAGATGTGGCAGATCGAGCCCGACTCACGCCGGCTTAAGCCCCTTTTGAGCTTGCCGAACCTGAAAGAGCCCTATAACGCGCCCCGCCAGGAACTGCCCAAGACCTACTGGCAAACTGGGCATGTGGATGTCTTCCGCGCCAGCACCATCTTTGAAAAAGGCTCTCTGACTGGAGACCTTATTTTGCCGGTGTTGATCGACCCGCGCTACACGGTGGATATCGACACCCCGGCGGATATGGCGCGCTACGCCAGGCTGATGCAGGACCCAGAACTCAATCCCGTTGACCCCCTCAAGAGCCGGCGGCAATTCCCAACTCAGCCGAAGCTGCTGGTGATGGATTTTGACGGCGTCTTCACTGACGACACCGTCATCACCGACCAGGACGGGCGTGAAAGCGTGACCTGCAGCCGCTCAGATGGCTTTGGTCTGGATATGCTGCGCCAGCACGGCAAAGTGCATGCCATGATCCTCTCACGGGAAGAAAACCCGGTGGTCAGCGCCAGGGCGCGCAAACTGAAACTCGAAGTCTACCAGGGCGTGCAGGACAAAGCCCAGGCAATCCAGCAGCTCATAAAAGAACACAACGTAACCCAGGCGGAGGTCATTTACATCGGTAACGACCTGAACGATCTGGCTGTATTACCATTTGTGGGGTACTTTGCTTGTCCCAAAGACGCGCACGCAGAAGTAATCCGGCGTGCGGACCTGGTGCTGAGCAAACCAGGCGGTCGCGGCGCTATCCGCGAATTGATTGAGATCATCCTTAGGAGCGAACATGAATCGTGAAGTGAGTATAGGTAACCGCAAGATCGGCGATGGATATCCCGCTTATATTATTGGCGAAATTGGTATAAACCATAACGGCGACATTGACGTCGCTAAAAAATTAATGGAGGTTGCCAAAAACGCAGGCGCGGACGCGGTTAAATTCCAGAAACGCACGCCCGAGTTGTGTGTGCCGGAACATCAGCGCAGCCAGATGCGCGACACCCCCTGGGGCTACATCACTTACCTGGATTATCGCTACAAAGTGGAATTCGACGAGGAAGATTATACGGAGATCGATCGATTTGCTAAAGAAATCGGCATTGATTGGTTCGCCTCTTCCTGGGATATACCTTCACTGGAGTTTATCGAACGCTTCAATCCGCCTGCCCATAAACTCCCTTCCGCGTTACTGACGGACCTGGAGCTGCTGCGGGCATACCGCGCAACCGGCAAACCGCTGATCGTCTCAACCGGCATGTCCACTCTCAACGAGATCAAGGCTGCCCTGGAGCTCATCGGTGAAGAAAACCTGATCCTCTGCCACACCACCAGCAGCTATCCCTGCCCGCCGGAAGAACTCAACCTGCGCATGCTCCAAACCCTGCGCGACATGACCAGCATCTGCCCGATCGGATATTCCGGGCATGAAGTTGGCCTGGTGCCTTCGGCCGTGGCTGTGGCACTGGGTGCTTGCCTGGTGGAGCGCCACATCACGCTTGACCGCGCCATGTGGGGCTCAGATCAGA
>DAISYV010000125.1:0-5208 GCA_036825115.1 Anaerolineaceae bacterium
GTTCAAGGGGGCGGACATCTTTTGCTTCAAGCGTCTTGAGCAGTTTTTGCAGGATGAGTTCGATTCCTGAAATCCAACTGGCGCAATCGGGATCTTCCGGGCGGTGTTGGAGGGAACGCTCCAGGTCATCGGCAACTGGCAGGAATAACTTGACATGCTCCCCGAGCAATCGGTCCGCATAACTGGCGTTGTCCAAATCGATGCGGCGCTTGTAGTTGGCAAAACTGGCTCGCTCACGCTGGAGGCTGTCGAGATAGTCTTCATTTTGCTTGCGCAGGTCGGCGTTTTCAGCTTGCAATACAGCCAGGTCGGGCGTCACTTCTTCCGGTGTGGGAGTTTGGTCTTTATTATCTGTGTCTTCAGTCATTTTCTTCCTCGTAAAAATTTTCATGAATCTTTTCTTATTCGATCAACGTATCGGTCACAAGGTCGGAAAGCAGATCCCCCACAAAGCGTACCGCGCTGATGGCCTGTCCGTAAGGCATGCGCATCGGACCGAGAATGCCGAGCATGCCAGAAAGCTGGTCCTGGATACCGTAGCGGGTCAGGATAACCGAGCAATCTCTCAGTTCCTGCCACGTGCCTTCGCCACCGATCAAAACCTGCACGCCGCCTATATCCTCCGTGAGCACCGTTCGGGAAAGCAGATCATCCAGCATAGGTCGTTCTTCCAGCAGGCGCAAAGGTGAACGGTTCTGTTGGATCGCGGCAAATTCAGGCGTCGAGAGCACATTCGAAAGACCGTCCAGGAATAGCTCACCGGTTACAAGTTGTTCGTTCAGGTGCATCTGATCCAGGATTGCCGCGAGTATTTGTTGGACGAGGGGATCGGCACTGGTTTCGAGAGCCTCGATTTGGCGAAGTCCTTTGTTCTCGAGACTCTGGTTGAATTGGTTCGCGGTTTGGGAAAGCGACTCCTGGCTGTAAACCTCATCCAGAGCCAGGATCTGCTGGCGGATCTCACCGCCAACCAGCACCAACACCATCAGCACCTGTGAACCGCGTGTGGAGATTAGTTCGATGTGTTTGAAAGCGATTTTCTCCGAGTGGGGGGCAGTGACCAGCGAAACCGCCTGGCTTTGATTGGCCAGAACTGAGGCAGCCAATGGCAGCCAGTGGTCCAGACCGCGCCGCGATTGGTAAAACTGGTGGGTGATCGTGTTGCGCGTGGCAGTCGGAAGAGCAGTTTGCTGCACCAGGTTGCTCACAAAAAAGCGATAACCTTCCTCGGTAGGCACACGCCCTGCTGACGTGTGGGGCTGTCGGATGAGACCAAGCTCAGTGAGCGTGTTCATCTCGTTGCGTACTGTGGCAGAGCTGATTTGTAAGCCAAAATCATCAATCAGAGTCTTCGACGCGACAGGTTGTGCCGTGCGGGTGTGCTCGTGCACGATCAGAGAAAGGATAATTTTTTGTCGCGAAGTCAGATCAATCATGTTTCTTTTCATAATTAGCACTCTCGATGAGAGAGTGCTAAACTAATTTCTTTAATGTTACCATGCGAGGATTATCCTCGTCAAGAAAAGGATACCCGTACCCCGTTAATATTGCGTTAGATATTTTTTTTGGAATTTTACGGTTAAACCACAGAAGTTTTAAACGATACAACGTGGCGATCGATCCCGCCAAAGCGGTACTTGTAAACCTCATCGCCGCGCATCATATCTACCTCGGTCAGACCCTGTTCAATTGCCCAGTTGATTACTTTTGCCAGCAGCACCCATCCAGGCGAGCAGCAGCTAAAGGCAGGATCCCAGGCTGAGTTGTAAACCCAAAGCTTGTTACCGGAGAAGAAAGAGAGATAGGCAGCTCCCCTGATTCCATCGAAGGTCAGGTAAGAAAGATGTAATTGTCCAACTTCCAGTGCCCTGGCAGCAGTTTGTGAAAGGAAATTCTCCATTTCTGGAGTGAGGAAATCCACCTTGCTGGGGTCATTGCGCATCATGTTGATAAATGCTTTAGTTTCTTCATGCAGATTATGTTCTGCGTTGACAATATACCAATCGGTCTCGTGGTGGGCTTCAGCGTTGCGCAGCTTGCGGCGGATTTCGTGGCGCTGTTTCTTGGAGATCGAGGCGAGATAATCTTCCCAATTTGGTTTCATCGGGATAAATGGAGAGGGCTGCAGAACCTCGCTGGTGTATAAAATACCTTTTTGTTCACAAAGTTCGCGCAGGATGGGCAAACTGGGCGAGTCATCCTGGAAGTTTGCCAGATCGAGATTGCGCGAGAGCATACCTGGCTCGGTTTTGATGTAATCAAGTAAGCCAGTAACAAAGGGCTGGAGATCCGATTGTGAGCAGAGAAAATCAAGATAGTCCGAAACTTCGATCTGTCCAATGAAGCGCAAAGCAGGAGGGCTATCCTCTTTTTCCGAGAAGAATAGGGGGGCAATCCCGATGAGCTGTCCATCCTGACGAGCGATGATGAGTTGTAGACGGCTGGAGTCGGAGGACCATTCTCCTCCGCCGAGCGTCTGCCACCAGGTACTCTGATACCAAAACTCGAGAAATGGCAACGGTCGGTGCGTCTGAGCCGCGAGCGCTTGCCATTCATCCTCAAGGCTTTCCCATTCGGTAGAATCGGTGATCAGTGAAAATTGCATGTGTCCGATTATACCCTCTGGCACGAATTGTGTACTCCTCAATTTACGCAATATCAATGTTGTTTCAAAGGTGTGCTATGAAATTTGACCTGACCACTTACTCATTCGAAAATCACATACACAGGCTGCTTTACACTGCTTCCGCGGGTAAAGGCGCGGCACGCGGACGTGAAGAAGATAGCCTGATCGTCAAGCTTTGGCCATCTGACGGCGTAAGCCTGAGCGACCAGGTTTTGGATCAGAAGCTTGCCAGGCTTGCAGCGGCATTCTTCAAGACCAGTGGTTCTGTCACAAGTGCCATGCGCAGCCTGGCGGATGGGTTAAATAAGACCTTTCTTGCTGGCAACAGTCAGCTGCAGGAGAAAGATGCCTGGCAAACGACTGCTTTGCTCGTGGGTGTAATGCACCATGAAACCTTGTTCGTTGGGATTAACGGCAAAGCAGAAGCCTTACTTGTCAGAAAGAACGGGCGTGAGCACTTTTTCGACAATGAACTCGACCCCAGGGGTTTGGGGCTGAGTTCGGTGGTCCACCCGCGATTTTTCCAAGCCGCTGTGATGGATGGTGATTTCGTGTTGTTTGACCAGGAGATCCCAACAGATCTGCTGGCATCCGAACGGCTTTCGGCCGACACTGCCAGCCTGGGTGAGCTTGTGCCGCTGTTGGGTGGCACAGACGTCATCAGGCTAACCTACGGCGAAGGCTTGAGCCTTAAAGCAAGGCTCAATGCCCGACCAGTTCCGGAGGCGCAGGAGATTCCAGTTTTGGAAGAGCAGCTTGTTGAGCCCGAGGCGACTGAACCCAAGGAACTTGAATGGCCGGAAGAAGTGCTGGAAACACCAGAGGTCGAAGGTGAGAATGGCTCACTCGCGGATGACCTCTTCCGAAACGTTCCTCTCGTTAGCCTTTCAGCGACGCCTGAAACCGAATCCGAACCCAACCCGGAAACACAATCGGAAGAACCTGTAATGCCACCTGTAGAACAGGTGGTCATCCCGGAAGAGCCTGCTGTGGAACCTGTGACAGCCGAAGAGG
The DNA here is from genome assembly GCA_036825115.1 of Anaerolineaceae bacterium. Taxonomy (GTDB): domain Bacteria; phylum Chloroflexota; class Anaerolineae; order Anaerolineales; family Anaerolineaceae; genus Mesolinea. The sequence goes on from DAISYV010000125.1 coordinate 3,641, forward strand.
AAGCATCTGCCCCAATTTTTGATGTTGAACAGTTTAAAACCGGTGCCTTGCAAGGTGTTGCCAAAGGGGCAAGTTTCTTGAAAGGTATTGAGGAAAAAACTGAGGCGATCATCCAGAAAAGCGAGGAAAAGAAACGCGAAGAAGGCAGGCCTGTTGCCGAAATGTCTGCTCTGAGCAAATGGCTGATCGCCATATTGGTACCCTTGCTGCTGGTAGGGCTGACAACGTTCATTTACCTCTCCCAGGGGCAGGGTAACGAATATGGCTACTTCCTGGCACAGGCAGAAGCCTCAGCCAACAATGCCGCGCTGATGCAGACCGATGACCTCAAACGGGAAGGCTGGAATCAGACCATCGAGTGGCTCGACAAAGCCGCGGCCTACCAAAAATCAGATGAGGTGAATGCCTTATATCTAAGGGCAAGGCTGGCGCTGGATGAGCTGGATGGCGCAAAACGGCTTATCTACAAGCCGGCATTCGCGCCAGGTCTATTTCCTGAAATGAACGTTAGCAACATCATTTCGCTCAATCGCGATCTCTACCTGCTCGACCAAACCAGCGGCGAAGTCAGGCACCTGACCCTCCAATCGCAAGGCTACTTGCCGGATGAAACCTTTATATGCGGTCCGGGCAGCTATGGTGGAATTGAAGTGGGAAAATTGGTTGATATGCTGGCCATCCCGATCAATAATCCCGCCAGGGCACCGATTTTAGCGATTGACGCGGCTGGCAACCTCTTATATTGCGCGGTCGGCGCCACCCCCACAGCCGCAGCCTTGCTACCCCCCGATGGCGGATGGCAGGATCTGAAGAGCATTGCCTTCGACTCCGGCTGGCTTTTTGTACTTGACCCGGCTGCAAACGCAATCTGGATCTACAGTGGTTTCAGTTCCAATTTTGACCAGGTGCCGGTTTCTTACTTCGATGACATGCCGGTGAACTTACAGCAAGCCATTGATCTGGCAGTCAGCAAGGATGAACTCTTCCTGCTCCATTCTGACGGGCGCAGCTCGCACTGCCTGGCTTCAAAAATCAGTGGTTTGGTCGCGTGCGATGACCCCTATCCTTACCAGGATGTGGATGGTGGCGACGCGAGCATGGACTTCGCCAGTTTGCGGTTCAACCAGATGTCTTACTCACCGCCTCCTGACCCTTCGATTTACTTCCTGGATCCCGGGAAGGCGGAGCTTTATCAATTCAGCCTGCGCTTGAACCTGAACCAGGTGCTGCGATCGGGATTGAGCGATGGCAGCTTGCCGACTGAGAAGGCCACAGCTTTTGCCGTGGCCCCAAATCGGCAGGTGTTCCTGGCTTTTGGCGACGCGGTCTACTACGCGATTTTGCCGTAATTGTTAGTTGGCGGCTGATGGGCGAGAGTCGTAGGTCAGGTTCCACTGCCTGCCCCGCGTACTTGTGCGGGGTTGAACCTGACATCACAAGTGTTTGCATACGCGAACCTAATCTTCTTCGCTTCGCAAAAATTAATCATAGTTGTAGGTCAATGTAGGGGCGAAGCATCCTTTACAGAGTTTGTTTAATGAGAAGAGGTATTCTTTTGTGATGCTTCG
>DAISYV010000126.1:0-5199 GCA_036825115.1 Anaerolineaceae bacterium
CGTGGTAGCTGGTGCCGCAGCCGATGAAGTAGAGGTTGCGGGCTTGTTTCATTTTATCGAGCACGAGCTGCACGTCCGGGCTGCCGGCCAGCATGTGGAGCACTTCGCGCGCCACCTGGGGCTGCTCGTGGACCTCTTTGAGCATGAAGTGGGCATAGCCGCCCTTCTGGACGGCGCTCATGGTTTCGGTAATTTCTTCGGGCGCGCGCTCGATTGGGCTGCCGTCCTTGACGGAGTGCAGTTCCACGCGGTCGGCCCAGAGGGTAATGATCTCGCCGTCCTGGATGCGGATGATGGTGCGGGTGAGGGGCAGGATGGAGGGCAGGTCGGAGGAGACGCAGGTGAAGCCTTCGCCGATGCCCACCACCAGCCCGGAGCCTTTCTTGATGGCGTAGAGCTTGTCGTCGTTGATGCGGCCGATTACGTAGGCATAATCGCCCTGCAGGTCGTCGTTGGCGCGTCGAATGGCTTCGATGAAATCCAGCCCGCGGTCGACGTAACGCTCCACCGCGTGCACGCAGGATTCGCCGTCGTTTTGCGAGCGGACTACGAGACCCTCGTCCATGAACATCTGGCGCAGCTCGACGTTGTTGACCACGTTGCCATTGTGGGCTCCGACCATGTCGCCATCGGAGTCGAGGTGGGGTTGGGAGTTGATTTGGGAGGGCGCGCCAAAGGTGGCCCAGCGCAGCTGGGTGATGCCGCGCGTGCCGCTCATTTCTGCCAGGTTGTACTTGGCAGCCACGTCGTCCACGCGACCGGTATCTTTGCGCAGGTCGATCTTCGCGCCGCTGATGGTTGCCGCGCCGACGGAGTCGTAGCCGCGGTAGGTGAGCCGCCGCGCCGCTTCGATCAGGATCGGTCCGAGAGGTTGTTCAGTTGCTGTAACGATGCCAAATATGCCGCACATAGGTGTCCTTTTGGTTATGGAATTTAACTGGAGGAATTATATATGCAAAATGTAAAGTGTGAATGTTGGGGTAATTGACCCACCAAGACACTGATGGTTTACAGTCATGCGGGCGGGTAACCACGGGGGGTTACCCCTACGGCAAGGTTTGAGGGTGAGGCGGCTATCGTAGGGGCAGACCCTTGGGCACCACCCTGTAAGGGCTGTGTCTGCCCTGAAAATTTAAACAATCATGCTCGCTTACACAGGATCTTCTTCCCTACCCGGCGGGAGCTTTTGGAAGGTGTAAAAAAAATCGGATTTGAAATAAGCGATAGAATCAGACTCATCAGTCTCATGAAAAAGAACAGGTGAATGAATTTATGCAGGATATCATCATTAGCATTATTACTTGCACGTACAACAGCGAAAAGTACTTGAGAAACGCCTTGCAAAGTGTTGAAAACCAAACCTACCTGGGGATCGAACACATCATTAATGATGCCTATTCTACCGACTCCACCCTGGAGATCATCCGGGAATATGTGGAACGGAATAAGAACCGCTACGCAATCAAATTCATTCAATCTGAGCCCAAGGGGGTTGGCGACGCGTTGAATGTGGCAACCCGGGAAGCAACGGGGGATATTGTCCACTACTTACATTCAGATGATTACTATAAGGACAACACATCGCTGGCGAAAGTCGCAGCAATTTTCAATCAGCATCCGGATCTGGTCTGGCTCACAGGTAATTTTCTGATCGAACTGGCAGGAAGAAAAATCGTTCTCCCGCAAACGCTCCTGCTGCGTCCGAACCCGGAAGTCGCGCTATCTTGCATGAACTTCATCTCCCACGAGAATACCTTCATGAAGCTGGATTTTGTGCAAAGCTACGGCGCGTTTAACGTGGGCAAGAATGAAGTGGTGGAATACAGCTTGTGGCTCAACCTGATCAAAGACGTAAAGCCACTGGTTGTTGATGATGAATATACTGTGTTTGTGATCCACAAGGGAAGCACCTCAACCGGCAGCGTTCTGAAATTCGCGAAGGCTGTGATACGAGCCTTCCGCACCCAGCGGAAGGAAAAGGTCTTTCCGTTGATCGGATACTACCCCGACAAGCGTGTTTATATCCTGACCAAGTCGTTTCTGAGGAAAATCGCCAAACTCACCGCGGTTTGAGTCGGACTTTTCGTAGTGCGGATGATTGCCTGCTGCAATGGGCTGAGCTTTTTGGCTACTTTGCCATCAATCGCTGCGAGTCGCCGACCACTTCCAGCCCGGCGTGTTCGCCTGTGCCCTCGAAGACCAGGTCGCCCTGGAGGGTTTCGAGCCTGACGTCAATTGATGCGCTCAGCGTTTCCATCACGCGCCCACCCATGTCCAACGGGGTGGGGCCGCGCAACAGACCTCCCTGGGCACGGCGCGCATTCAGGCGCAGGCGGTGGGTGCGGTTGCGTAAGACCCAGGCAACATGATCGTCTGATATTTCGAGCGATTCGATCTTACTGTTGCGATAGGTGGTGAAACGGTGAAGTTTGCCCTCCTGCCAAAAACCAACGATGAAGCCCTTGAAGCTGTTGCCAAGCCAGGGAATGATGGCGACAGAGGCCGTGATGCAAGCGGTAGCGTTTTTGAAATGGTTAGTCTGAAACCAAACCCATGCCGCGGGGAAGCTTTTGCCCCAGTCCTTTTCGATGTAACCGCGCCCACCGGTGAAATCCATCTCTTTACCGTTGAGGGTGAGCTTGCCTTGCAGGGAATGGTCAAAACTCAGCACGCCATGGTAGCATTCCATTTTTGGCACCCAGGAAAACCAGCCCATCACGCCCGGGGAGAAAAAGGTCACCGGCCAGGGGTTTAGCTTGCCGAAAGTGACTTCGCCAACCAACTGACCTTCGGATTGCTGGATGTTGACCGCCAGGTGAGATGAATCAAATTGATTCTCGCCAAGGCTCACGCGGAAATGCGGGAAATCCGCCTGGAACTGATCAAGCGGGAAGGTGAAGTATTCTGTGCTTGCGTCCGAGCCGTCGATTACCTGGACAAAAGCATGCGCATCCTTGCCCAGGATAATTCCCGGGATGATGGCGATTTTGTGCTTTTCATCGGCGCTGACCATTTTGAAGTACCAACCTTCAAAAAAAAGGCGGCTTTTGACGCGTGCCATGATAGGTGCTGGGGTTAAGGATAGCGCGAATTTGCATATCAAAGTCTCCTAATTCATTTGTTAGGATTTCTAATTTCTGGAGTTATACAGAGAGAATTATAAACCGAAGCGTCGAAATGCGAATCGCCAATGCCATGGGTAATACGCTACTCATCGCCAATGTGACGGCGAGCAATTTGCCCAATTATCGACCGGCTTATCGTGGTGGTTTAGGTTTTATAAAACAGGTTCAGCGTTTTTCCTCCTTATATCTTTAAAGTGGCGCAAGAAGTATCTTTCATCCCGGTAACGGATCGACGATATCTCTCCAGAAGTCAACAAATCTTCAACAACCTGCCACGTTCCTCCGACGTCTGAAACCATATCCCTCAGGGCTTCTTCGCGCAAGGGGTGCACCGCGGTGATGCTCAGGATGTCTTCGGCAAGATTGCCCGTGGAAACGAAGTCCCCCACTTCCGATTCAAAAAGCAAATCCACAAACGGCACTTGCTCAGCACAGATCTCGATGATCTCCTGGAGCGCCTCAGGTGATGGCGGCGTGACCTCCACTTCAGCCGGCGGGCGCGTGGGGATGGACAGGTAAGATACTGACGGCTGCACCTCAAGCAAAAAGGCGCATAACTGCCGCGTGACTTTTTGGTTGTCATTTAAGCCGGCAACCAACATTGATTCGGTAGCCAGTATGCCGGGAAACTTTTGCTTGAACGCAAGCATTCCTTTGAGAATACGCGGCAAAGAAAGGCGCCGATGAGGCCGATTTATTTTTCTCCAAACGCTCTCATCGACAGAATCCACTTTCAAAGAAACCCAATCTGCTTGCATGAGCTCATTCTGGACATCGAGCCGATCAATGAGGGAGGCATTTGAAATCACCGCAATGGGTATTCCAAATTGTTTCAGCCCACCAATGATTTTGCCCAAGTTAAGATCCAGGGTCGGTTCTCCATCCGGAACGAGAGTCAGATAATCAATCTTTTTCCCGGCCCTGGCCACTTCAGAGACTTTTAGCCCAACTTCTGCAAGTATCTGGTCGACTGGATAGAATTCCTGACGCTCCAACTGCATGTGCGTCGTTCTGCCAACCTGGCAATACACGCAGGAATAGGTGCAGTGTTTGGCAGGAATATTATTGATCCCGAGGCTGTAACCTAATCGACGGGAAGGTACAGGCCCAAACGCAATCACCTTACATCTCCTAGTTATAAGCCAGGCGTGTGGCTTCATCCGCAAGCGTGGCAGCCAGGCGTGAAGCCCATTCCGGATCCACCCATGTGCCAAGCTGCGTGTGCATATCCAAATATTTTGTTGGAATTGGGTGTGTGCCCAAGACCACTTTCACTCCATATTTTTTCTCCAGGAAATCCTTGAAAGTGTCGATATAGGGGCAGGGCGGATACCCCACCAGCAGACCAGTCGCCAGGTGAATCACCTGCGCACCATTCCTGACCATCTCGTCGCCGGCATATTCAATGTTTCCACCTGGACATCCGTTGCAGGTGGTATAACCGACCAGTTCGACATCAGTGTTAGCATAAATGCTGAAAGCGCCTTCCCGGTTTCGCATCGATCTCAGGCATTTTCCGCCCGCGCAGGTGCGATAACGGTCGCAGATAATGATCCCTATCTTTACTTTAGTTTCCATCATGCCTTCTCCATTATTCAATCAAAACTGAACGAAGAATCTCATTTAGTTTTACCGCTTCGACGTAATCAACGACAGTGATACTTTGCCCGGTGATACCTTCGACTTCTTTGATTGCCTGGATGATCATCATTGCCAGTGGAACTGCGATCGGGCACAGAGGTGAGGAAGGCCGAAAGATGTAGCTTGCCTTCCCGCACTCGTCAATCGCCAGATCCATCACCAACTTCATACGAACCACATCGACACCGGTTTCCGGATCGAGTACTTTCGCCAAGTTGTCGATAACAGCTTTCTCAAGCGCCTCTTGATCCATGCTTAATCCTCCTGAAGGTGAAGCAAGCCGATTGTTTTGTGCCATACAGCTTGAATGGCTTTGGTAGCCGATGAATCCGGGAACAAGACTGTGACAGGCTTACCTTCAATCATTGACCGGGGGATGCTTTCATCATATGGAATTTCGCCGATCAGGTCAAGACCTTCGGCCGCGGCAAAT
>DAISYV010000127.1:0-5061 GCA_036825115.1 Anaerolineaceae bacterium
ATCATGGGCGACCTCAACACCCGGCGTGCCCGCGTGCAGGGTATGGACACCGAGCATGGTAAGTCCACCATCAATGCCCACGTTCCGCTTTCGGAAATGATGCGCTACACCACCAACCTGCGCTCCATGACCGGTGGTCGCGGTATCTTCACGATGGAGTTCGACCACTACGAAATGGTCCCCACCCAAATGGCGCGCGAGATCATGGACGCCCGACAGAAAGAACTGCACGAGAGCGAATAAACTCGTTTTTTGAAACATGAGGCTGGCTGAAAAGTTAGCCTCTTTTTTTGTGTAACTCGAAATGTGTTTTGAGCGTAGGTCAGGTCGCGCAGCCTGCCCCGTGCTTTTTTGGCGGGGTTCAACCTGACGTCAGAAGCCTACTTGAAGATGAAATTTAGCCAGCAGAAACAAACTCGTACTGGTGATAGTCGCAAACTGGCCAATAGCCAACTTCCTGGTAAATCTTATTGCTGGTAGGGTTGGAGAGGTCGGTGAAAAGATTGGTCAATTCATACCCACGTACGAGGAGTTCTTTGGACACCTCTGCCACCAGAGCCCTGGCATAACCTCTACGGCGAAACACAGGCGGAGTGTAGACGCCGCCGACACAGATGCCCTTGATCTGTGGACGGGTAGCAATGGTAATACTGACCACCTCGCCGTCATCTACCCAAAAGAAAGTACGCTTCAGCCGGATATTTACCAGTTCCGATTCCGCAGTAGTCAGTCTGCGGGGTCCCCAAATAACTTCTTTGATCATGGCATTGTGCATTTCTGCCGCGATCTGAGCATCGGATTCTTCCGCTAACTTCATACTGCCTGCTGGATAATCGATTGGCAAAACCTGCCGCAATTCATACGCCCTGGTGTTCATAATCCGCCTTGCCTGCTGCCCGGTTTTGTCCCGCCAGATCTCAGCAAAACAATCACTGACTGAATCGACGCCATTCACACCAGGCAATCGCCAGCCGCTTGTGATCAGAGCATCAGCAAGCGTTTCCAGTGCGGGTTTATTTATAGGCTCGCTCTGAACAACCAACGCGAAAGGAGGAGTCATTAACGCTGAAGCACCCATCTTTCCACTCTCATCTTTGACCAACGCCATCAAAGGCATGGCTTCCCCATAGGCATGCAAGTCGGACTGCAGACGAAGCGCCAATCCCAGGATCAGGGAGTTGCGCGTTTCAGCGGCTTCCCAAAGGTGGTGTGCTTGCTCGTAATAGGTAAGGGGATTGTCAAAGATTGTCACCGAGAACATGTTTGCCTCTTTCGGAAAATATCTTACGCTTTCCAGCCAAATTCTGCCAGCTCGATTGCGCCATCGGCGTCAAACCGAATGCCTTCATCCTCCAGCAATGCCCGCTGCAGCGCCGCATCGGGTCCGGTCAGGCTGATTCTGCCGTGTCGGTTGATCACGCGCTGCCAGGGTACACCTTTGTTTTCAACATAGCGCAGAGAAGCCAGGGCAAAACCAACCATCCTACCGCTGCAGCCGCCGACCAATTTGCCAATTTGACCGTAGGTAGCAACTTTGCCCGCAGGTATCGATTCCACCAAGTCAAAAATGCGCTGATGAAGCGCTGAGCCGTTTTCAGTTTTCATGGATCAACTTCCTTGTAAGAAATCCTTAAGTGAATTACGCCGTTTTGGATCTCTGAGCTTACGCAAAGCAGAGCTTTCGATCTGCCTGATGCGTTCACGCGTCAGACCGAAGTGGGTGCTAATCTCTTCCAGTGAGTGGTAAACGCCATCTTTAAGACCAAAACGTAATTCCAGGACCTCCCGTTCACGCTCAGGCAAGCCATCCAAAGATTCACGCACAGACTCGCGCAAATTATCGCGCATGACTTCTTCCATAGGTTCGATCGCGTCCATGTCGGGGATGTAGTCCCCCAGGGTGCTATTCTCCGCATCTCCCACCGGGCTTTCCAGCGACACAGGCTCCTCAGCGGACTTTAATACCGCCTCCACCTTCTGTGTGGCTTCATCCCAGCGATGCAGCAGAGCAGGATCCGCCAATTCCCGGCTCCCCCCAATATCAAGGATGGCACTGACGTCATCTTCTGAAAGAAAACCCGATTTGACTGCCATTTCAGCAAAGGTCGGATCGCGCCCAAGGATCTGCACCAGGCGGTGCTGAATTTTGACCAATTTACTGATCGATTCAACGATGTGCACGGGGATGCGGATGGTGCGGGCGTTTTCATGGATGTAGCGCGTGATTGCCTGGCGGATCCACCAGGTGGCATAGGTGCTGAAGCGAAAACCTTTGGCAGGGTCAAACTTTTGAATGCCACGCAGTAAGCCCATATTGCCTTCCTGGATCAAATCCTCCATGGCAATGCCCTTATTGTTGTAGCGCTTCGCGATGCTGACCACCAGGCGCAGGTTATACTCCACCAGCTTCTCTCCAGCAAAATCAGCGCCTTCCTCCACGCGCGCGATGCATGCTTGAATGTCAGCCATGCTGGCTTCAAGTCGCACTGGTTCAATGCCGGTTGCCCAATCCAGGCTAACCTGCTCAATCAGACCCTCAGGAAGGATGTAAGCATCCACAAAGAAGCGCAGCAGATCGCGCGCTAGATCCTCCCAGTGTTTGTCACTGCCCCACCGGGGATCGTCCAGGTAGGATCGAATATATGGTGGATCTGGTATTTCCAGAGTTTGCTGCATCTGCATGGCTTCTGCCAGCACCATCGTTACATCCGGTGTTGGATGCGAGAGCCTGGCAGCGTCCATCTCCACCTGAGTCCAGGTGGACTTCATATCAGCATGAATCTTCTCCAGGTTCAAACCGGACTCCCCTACACGGTACAGATTGAGCTGTTCCATCGCCTGAATAATGATTGCCAGGTAAAACTCTTCCTCCGCCAACAGCAGTTCATCGCGGCTGATGTCCCGCAGGTAGAGTTGGATCGGATCATCGAGAATTTCGCCTCTGTGGATTTCAGAATGCCCCTCGGGTTGATCGTCACTCAGTTCAAATTCATCCGTGTCTTTTTCTGACATTTACTCAGGCCTTGTCTCTGGATTTACTCTTGATGGAAGATGTCCGTCGGACGCGCGAACTGCCACCCGCTTCAGGGGCGAGTAATGCCTTATCCAAAAGGCGGCGCTTTTGCAGTAATTCGATGTAAAGGAATTGCACTTCTTCATCCGTGTAAGTTTTCGCATCAACGTCAGAAGATTGCAGAAATTTTATTTCATCCAGCCTGTCTTCCAGGCGGTTCAGACGCATACGCACCACTGCCCGCACCTGGTGTTGATCCCGCTTTTCTTTGGTGATGGCATATTGAACCTCGACAAAAGTGGGATTTTCTTCAAACTCCAAAGCGGAGGTCATGCGGGCTTCAATATAGTCTGCTGGAGTATAGTCCACCTGTCTCAGGCTGTCTGTGATCAGACGGAAACCTGTCAGGGTGTCGGCATTTTGAAAATCAGATTCCATGATCGGGTCGAGCCCAAGGTTGCAGAGGGTCTTGTTTAAGCGAAATAATCCTTCTGGATCCAGAAAGAGATCATGCAAAAGGTAGCGCTCAAGTTTCTGGTTCTTTTGTGACGGTTTGTTCAACATATTGGCAGGCACAACTTCCGCCTGGTCGCCATCAATCTTTTTCCTGCGGGTATGCGTCAGCTCGGTTCTCGTGCTTTTCAAGGAGCGTTCATCTACGCGCAAGAAGGTTGCCAACTGCTGACGGTATGCTTCCCGCTCGACTGCGTCAGCCACGTCGTCGATCAGCGGCATCACCTGGGCGGCAATATCGCGCTTCACCTTGGCATCCCGCAAATCCTGATCCGCAGCCAACGTCTCCATGACGTGCACTACCACCGGTTTTGCCTTTGCGATGATTTGCTTCCAGGCGTCGGGATCTTCAAGCACGATTTCATCCGGGTCCTTGAGCCCTGGCAGCGCAGTCACGCGGATATCAGCGTTTAAGTGCTGTTCGAAGCGCATCAGACCACGCGAATCAAACCGGATCTCGGACTCCTGATCCATTGCCTTTCGCGCTGTTTCAAGCCCCTTCAATGTGGCGTTCTGACCAGCCGCGTCAGGGTCCAGCGCCAGGACGACGTTGCGCGTCAAACGCTTGATCAGGCGGAATTGGTCTTCTGTTAGGGCGGTGCCCATCGGGGAGACCGCGTTGCTAAAGCCAGCCTGGTGCAGCCCGATTACGTCCATATAGCCTTCGACAATAACAGCCTGGTTGAGTGAGCGGATGCTTTTCCGCGCCAGGTCAAGCCCATAAAGCAAACGACCTTTGTCGAATATATCCGTCGCGGGAGAATTTAAGTACTTTGGCACATCATCAGGGTCTAAAACACGCCCGCCAAAGCCCGTGAGTTGACCATAAGGTCCGCGGATGGGGAACATCAGCCGGTTGCGGAAGCGGTCATAAATGCTGCCGTCGTCGCGCTCGGTCATCATTCCCGCCGCCACCATGATGGGGGTTTGGAAGTTTTTGAGGCGTAAATGATCGAGCAGGGCACTCCAGCTTCCGGGCGCGTAGCCCAGACCCCAGACTTTGATGGTCTCGTCGGTCAGACCGCGCTTGTGAAGATAATCAAGTGCCTTGTTGCCTGCAGGGGTCGTGAGCATTTGCTGGCGGAAAAAGCTGGCGGCTTCCTCAAGAACGGCGCTGAGATCCTGCCGGGTTTGTTCATTAGCTTCGCTTTCTGGGGTGTGCTGAATGAGTGTGACGCCTGCGCGTTCTGCAAGCTGGCGCAAGGCCTCGTTGAAGTCCCATCCTTCCCGCTTCATCATGTAACCAAAAATATCGCCCCCTTCATTGCACTGTCCGAAGCAGCGCCAGGTCTGCGTCTCGGGGAAGACTACAAACGCGGGAGTGCGTGTGTTGCTGTGGAAAGGACAAAAACCGATGTAGTTCTTGCCAGTACGGCGCAGTTTGACCGTCTGACCAACAATTTCGACAATGTCCAGGCGATCTTTGATGTCATCTACAACAGTCATCAGCTACTCCAGATTTTTTTGGTGTGGTACAGGGCTTAAGCTTGGGTTACTTCACTACCCCACCAATATAATTTTACCTTAGTTAGATA
>DAISYV010000128.1:0-4948 GCA_036825115.1 Anaerolineaceae bacterium
GTTGACCATATTAATCTGATTAATAGTATTAATCAATCGCTTTGATTCTACTCCCCACTTTCAGATCGGTCAAGCGATTGGTCTTATTAATAAAAGATATTCTAAAGAGACCCGAAAGATTGGCAAAAACGATAAATTGAGCAAATCCCCTCGCTTTATGCAAGCTTGGGGTAAAATAACGCTTTGGTAACATCAGGTTATCGGGTAAATAATGGCAATAAGTGAATTCAACAGTCCCTTCAAATACAAGACCAATCGCAGCAATGCGTTTCGTTGGGTGGCATCGCATGCATTGCATCACTGGCCTATCTTCCTGGTAGCTATCATTGGGGCGATGGGCAATGCTGCCCTGGCCTCAATCCCTGCGCTTCAGTATGGTATCGTTTTTGAAAACTTAACCAGCGGCAATCCCCTGCCCTCAATTTTTCTTCGGGCAGGCGCAATGGTGGGAATTTCCCAGATTATTCGCGGGTTCATGCAGTTTTTCCGCAACTTTGGTTTTGAAGTCACCGCCCAACGCATCGAACGTGATGTCCGCGACGAGTTTTACATCAGTCTGCTCGGCAAGAGCATGACTTTCCACTCCTTGCAATCAATCGGGGATTTGATGGCGCGTGCCACCAACGACATTCGCGAGGTCAACTACATCTTCAGTCCTGGACTCAACATGGTGCTGGGCTCGATCAACTTTCTTTTCATTCCTCTCGGTATTGGTGCTTCCATTCACCCCGCCCTGCTGCTGACACCGGTCTTGTTCATCGTTTTTTATTTTGTAGCGATCGTACACTTCCTGAGGATCCTTGAACCAGTCACGCGCGAAGTTCGCTCTACCTTCGGCACGCTCAACAGCCGCCTGGCTGAAGACATTGATGGGGTTGAGACCGTCAAAGCCGCTTCCCAGGAACAAGCGGAAATCAATCGTTTCAAAAAGAACTCGCAAGCTTTTCGGGATGCCAACGTCAAACAAGGGGACATCGAAGCACGTTTTATTCCGCTGCTTCTCCTGGCGCTGGCAATGGGCTTTGGCCTGCTGCACGCGTTGATCCTCTACAGGCAAGGCGCGATTCCGCTAAGCAGCGTCATTTCTTACTTTAGCGGTCTTGCAATGCTCGGCTTTCCGACGAACACCTCCATCCGATCTTATTCCCAGATCTCACTTGGCATCGCTGGCGCGCGCAGGTTGCTTTCCACCATGAATAGTGAGAACAATCTTGACCAAAACGAATTCGGTCACGGTGCTATCATTCAAGGCAAGGTCAATTTTGAGAATGTTAGCTTTGCTTACGACGGCAAAAACCTCAATCTGCAGGAACTTACTTTTGAAGTCTACCCGGGCCAAACGGTCGCGATCGTTGGACAAACTGGCTCAGGAAAAACCAGCCTGGTGCGTCTGATCAACCGCACCTACGATCCCCTCACTGGCAGTGTCAAAATCGATGGGCTTGATTTGAGGGAATGGAAGCTCGACAGCCTCCGGGGTCAGATCTCGATCATTGAACAAGATATCTTCCTGTTTTCAAAGTCAGTGGCTAAAAATATTGCCTTCGGCAAACCTAATGCCACCCAGGATGAAATTGTGCTTGCGGCACAGAAAGCCCAGGCAGACCGTTTCATCAACGAATTACCTGATGGTTATGAAACGGTTATCGGGGAAAGAGGAACAACCATTTCCGGTGGTCAGCGCCAGCGGCTGGCACTCGCCAGGGCATTCCTGACAGATCCCAAGATCCTGATACTGGACGACTCCACCAGCGCGATTGACAGCAAAACCGAGGATGAGATCCAACAGGCAATCAAACTGGCTTCCGAAGGCAGAACAACCTTCATCATCACCCACCGCTTGTCCCAGATACGCTGGGCTGATCTGATCATTGTCATGCGCAAAGGGCGCATTTCTGCCATCGGAACGCATGACCAACTCATGCAGACCTCAAAATCCTACCGAAATATCTTCGCGGAGGCTAAAGAATAATGGGCTTCCATCAAGGTCTCACCGGTGAACTTTACGATCGACAGTATAGCAACAAAATTCTGTTGAGTCGCATCTGGGATTACGCAAAGCGTCATCGGAAATTCATCTTCTGGATGACCTTCAGCATCATTTTACATGGTCTGTTTGCCGCTTTGCCACCTCTTTTGATCTCCAAGGTTCTCGATGAAGGCATCGCTGGCATTCCAAACGAAATGGCATACACTGTCCTGGTTGCGGGAGTGATCTTCCTGCAAGTCATGGATTTTGTATTCTATTATGTCATCAGACGACTTATGTCGCGTATCACTGCGAACATGAATCGCGACCTGTCGATTGATGCTTTCGCCTCTTCCATCGAGCAGGATCTCGCTTTCCATGACCGTCTTTCATCCGGGCGCATCGTCTCCCGCATCACCACCGACACGAATGATTTCTCCATGCTCATTCGTCTGACAATGGATGTTGCCGGCAGCATAGTCCAATCCGTCGTCACTGCGATTATCCTTTTCAACGCCGAGTGGCGACTTGCCTTGGTCCTGATAGCATTTATTCCCATCGTCATGCTGGTTGTCTCACGATTCCGCAAATTGGCACGTCGTGTCACGACCAAAGGCATGCGTGCTATGGCAAATGTCAACGCAACCATCAAAGAAACGATCAGCGGTATCTCTGTCGCAAAGAATTTTCGCCAGGAAGAAGAAATTTACCGGGATTTCAAAGCCTCCAACACAACATCATTCAAGGTCAACGTGCAGCGTGGTTTCGTGCTCTCGATTGTTTTCCCGGTTATGCGCACCATCAGCGGCATCAGCATTGCTGTTCTGGTCTATTTTGGTGCGCTCAGTGTCACCCAGGGTCTGATCACCGCAGGCGCGTGGTACATGGTCTTGCTGGCGAGCGATCGTTTCCTGATGCCAATCCTGAGCGTCACTTCTTACTGGACCCAGGTCCAAACAGGCCTCTCAGCCGCGGAGCGTATTTTTGCCCTGATTGATTCAGATCATTCGGTCATCCAGAGCCAAAACCTCAAGGTTGACAGCATTACAGGCAAAATTGATTTTAACCACCTCAGTTTCAACTACGCGACAGGGGGAAAGGTACTCGATAATTTCGATCTCCACATCGCTCCCGGAGAAAGTATCGCCATCGTTGGTCATACCGGAGCCGGCAAGTCCTCGATTGCCCGCTTGATCTCCCGTTTCTATGAGTTCCAGGAAGGAGAGCTCCTGATCGATGACATCGACATCCGTAAGTTCGATCTGCCTGCTTTACGACGCAACATGGGTATTGTCACCCAGGTGCCTTTCCTGTTTGACGGAACGGTGGAGGAAAACATTCGCTTCGCCGCTCCAAACATCAGCCGGGAAGAGATCACGCAGCTTGCGAACCAGATTGGCAATGGTGAATGGCTTGAAACCTTCTCCAACGGGCTCGACACGCAGGTTGGTGAACGCGGTGCCCATATTTCCATGGGGCAGCGCCAATTGGTGGCTCTCATGCGCGTCTTGGCGCACAAACCGGCCATCTTCATCCTCGACGAAGCCACAGCCAGCATCGATCCCTTCACCGAATATCAGATCCAACAGGCACTCGGGCTGATCCTCCAACACTCTACCAGTATCCTGATCGCCCATCGGCTTTCGACTGTCAGATCCGCTGACCGCATCCTCGTTATAGACCACGGTTCGATCATTGAAGAGGGCAGCCATCAAGGTTTGCTAGAACAAGGTGGGCACTATGCTGAGCTCTACAACACCTACTTCCGCCACCAATCGCTCAAATATGTTGAAGAAGCCGGGCAAATCCTGGGCAAAGAGTTATCGGGCAAAACTACAGCCTGAAATCCTCTATAATTAGCAGCGGAGAAATTATGGCAAAAGTCATAGTAGCCATTAGTGGCGGCGTGGATAGCGCGGTAGCAGCCGCTTTGCTGATCAAGCAAGGCTACGAAGTGCATGCTCTGACCCTCCAGCTTTGGCATACCAACCGAACAGAACAAAAAGGGCTCGAAGCAGCCAGGCAGATCGCTGGACAGTTGGGCATTCCACTGGATATCAAAGACGTTCGTGACTCTTTTCGGCATGAGGTCGTAGAAGCGTTTATTGCCAGCCACCTCGCAAATGAAACCCCCAATCCCTGTGTCCTGTGCAACCGCGCTCTCAAGTGGGCTCAGATGATCGACTTCGGTGACGCGCAGGGAGCAGAATTCGTGGCAACCGGTCATTACGCGCGCATTGTCCAGGCTGATGATGGCATATTCGAACTTTGGCGCGCAACTGACCTGGCAAAAGACCAAAGCTACATGCTGGGCAACCTTACCCAACAGGAACTGAAACGGTCGATCCTTCCTCTTGGCGAACTGCGAAAACCAGAAGTGCGGGCTATCGCCCAAGACCTTGGATTGGCAGTGTCGGAAACACCCGATAGCCAGGACCTCTGTTTTGTTGACCAGGAAGACTACCACCAGTTTCTGCGTGAGTACGCCCCCGCTGCTACCCAACCCGGAGAGGTCCGGACTGCCAGCGGGCAACTTTTGGGCATGCACCATGGCCTGGCTTTTTACACCATCGGACAAAGGAAAGGCCTGCCTGCCTATACCGAAGCGCTGTACGTCCTCGAAAAGAAACCTGAAACCAACGCGCTGATCGTTGGCACAGCCAGCCAACTTGGAAACTCCAAATTCCTTGTTCGTCCGGTCAACTGGATCAGCGGCGAAACACCCCGCTTGCCTTTAGACTGCGAGGTGAAGATCCGATATCGCGCAATTCCGATAAGATCAACCCTGACCGCCGCAAATGACAAGGGTGTGATGGTTGAATTGGATCACCTCCTGCGGGACATCACTCCCGGGCAAAGCGCGGTATTCTACGAAGGCGAAAAAGTGCTCGGGGGCGGCGTCATTCGGGCAGATGGAAAGTAGGCAAATGAAAAGCATCGAACTCTCCTTTTTTCAGTACTCTGATGGCAAATGGCAGA
>DAISYV010000129.1:0-4873 GCA_036825115.1 Anaerolineaceae bacterium
AAGGTGGCGGGTCATCCCGCAATGGTCGTGACAGCCAGGGGCAGCGCCTCGGTATCAAAAAATTCGGTGGAGAATATGTTATCAGCGGCAATATCCTCGTTCGCCAGCATGGCACCAAGGTGCATCCGGGCTGGAATGTGGGTCAGGGTCGTGATTACACACTCTTTGCGACAACAGAAGGCTACGTAAAGTACGAGACTCTCGCCGGCGGACGCAAGCGCGTTCATGTAATGGATCAGCGTGAGGAGCCCGCGAAAGGCAGCAACTAATCATGAAAACTAAGATTCAACCCAAATACTATCCAAACGCCAAGGTTTCCTGTGCCTCTTGCGGCGCCGAGTGGACCACTGGTTCAACCGTACCCGAAATTCGCACGGAAGTTTGTTCGAATTGCCATCCATTCTACACCGGTCAGCAAGCACGCATCCTCGACCGCGAAGGCCAGGTGGATCGCTTCTACAAGCGTCTCCAGGTCCGTCAGGACTATGTTGCCGAGCAGAAAAATGCCTCCCAGGCAAAAACCTCTCCCAGCCGCCTTATCTCCGAGCTCAATCTTGGTGCCAAGGCTGTGGCTGCACTCAACCGCGCAGAACTTAACACGGTTGGTGATGTTCTCGCGAAACTCGAGGGCGGTGAGAAAGCGCTGCTCGACATCGAAGGTTTCGGTCGCAAGTCTTTGATCGACCTTAAGAAGTCTCTGCGCCAACTAGGCTATCAGCTTCCGGCTGCTGCTCAGGAAATCGAGATCTAAAAAGATCTTCAAGACAACAAATCAGGCAGGTTGCGAAACCTGCCTTTTTTTATTGTTCGCGTTGCCAGTCAACCATAAAAGCTTTATACTTTTTATCATTATTATGATTTGAACCAGGAGGCTTTATGTCACAACCAGCCGGAATTGTCGAAGTCATCACCGGATCCATGTTCTGTGGAAAAACCGAGGAGCTGATTCGCCGCCTCAGGCGCGCAACTATTGCGAAGCAAAAGGTGCAGGTCTTCAAACCTGTGATCGACGACCGCTATGCTTATTTTAAGGTTAAGTCGCACTCGGGCATGGACTATGAGGCTGTTCCTGTATCCAGTTCTACAGAACTGCTCGAGAAGCTCGATCCATCAGCAACGGTTGTTGGCGTGGATGAAGCCCAATTCTTTGATGATGGCATCATTGATGTGGTCAACCACTTGGCTGACAACGGTCTCAGAGTGATTGTGACCGGGCTGGATACCGATTTTCGCGGTGAGCCATTTGGCTGCATGCCGTTGATCACTGCCAAAGCGGATAAAGTCGACAAACTTACGGCGATTTGTGTCGTATGCGGTGAACCTGCCACCCGAACGCAGCGCCTGGTGGGGGGCAAGCCAGCACGATACGATGAGCCTATTGTGGTGGTTGGAGCGGCTGAAATGTACGAAGCCCGCTGCCGCCACTGCCATTGTGTCCCGAAGGAGTAGATGCCTATGCCACAGCCATACCAGGAATACCTGGACAAAATACTCATCCCGGAAGACCAGCTTCAAGCGCGGATTCGCGAACTGGCAGCGGAAATTAATCGTGATTATGCCGGTAAAGAACTCCTGGTGATCTGCATCCTGCGTGGTGGGGTCATGTTCCTTACAGATCTGATCCGCCACATTGATGTGCCCCTGGCGATCGAATTCATGGCAGTTTCTTCCTACGGAACCGGCGTGCGCTCTTCGCAGGGCAATGTGCGGATCACGCTGGACCTCAACACGGCTGTCTACGGCAAGCACGTCATTATTGTTGAGGACATTATCGACAGCGGTCACACGCTTGCCTCCGTCATTGAGCTGCTTAAAACCCGCGAACCCGCGTCGATCTTCGTTTGCACCTTGCTCGACAAATTCGAACGTCGGGAAGTGGATGTGCCTATCCGCTATTGCGGCTTTAAGATAGAGAACGAGTTTGTCTTTGGATACGGTCTCGACATGGACGACTACTATCGCAATCTGCCCTTTATCGCGACTGTTGATCTGGAAAAGTACGATGCTCCATCTGGATAGTCAATTGCTGCAACTCCTGGAATTAGTCCGGGAGTTGGCCCCGGGCAAGCGGGTTTACCTCGTGGGAGGGGCAATCCGCGATTTATTACTTGGGCGTCCAGCCAAAGATCTGGATTTTGTACAACCTGACGGTTCAATCCAGCTTGCGAAGGCAGTTAGCCGCCGTCTGAATGGCGCGATGTACACGCTCGACGATGTACGCCACTCGGCGCGGGTGATCCTGCGGCAAGGTAAAGAGGACGAGCAGGTGCTTGATTTCACTTCGTTCATAGGGGCAAACCTGGAGCAAGATCTAAAGCAAAGGGATTTCACGATTAACGCTATGGCGCTTGATCTGGATGCGCCTGGTCAGTTGATTGATCTGTTGGGTGGGCAGGCTGACCTTGAAGCAAGAAAAATAAAGCTTTGCGGACCTGACTCGTTGACTTCGGACCCCATTAGAGTTCTGCGGGGAGTGCGCCTGATCAGCAACTATGACCTCAGGTATGTATTGGAAATAACTGAGGCGATGCGCGTAGCCATTAAGAAATTGGGACTTGTTTCTGGCGAACGAATCCGCGACGAGTTGTTTAAATGTCTCGCGGTGCCCAATTTTGAGGTTGCGACAGCACTTTTAAGTGAGTTCAATGTTTTTGACGAACTGCGGCTGCTTGCCTTTAGCGTCGATCCAGCCACACCACGCATTCTGCAAGATCACACTGAAAAGTTGGAATCTTTGACAGAAATGATCAAAGCACCTGAAGTCGTGCAGCAGGAAACTTTCCCCACACTCGATCCAGAGTTGGAGCAGTTAAGTGCTTATCAAACCATCCTGGAGGAAGCCCTCCAGGGCGGGCGGAAGCGCCGCCATTTGCTCTTGCTTTGCTCCATCATGCTTCATATTCATCCCGCATTTGATGACGATCAGACTGGCGTAACTAATTTCCAACCTGAGATATTCGCGGAAAATATCTCCCGTGCCTTTTTGACCGGGCAGAAAGAAAAGACCTATTTTAAACTTGTTTCAGGCGGATTTTTGAAACTTGCGCAGTTATCCAACCGGGAACTTGGAAAACTGGATTACTATCGTTTTTTCCGCGAATTTGGCTCTTACGGGCTTGATAGCGCGCTACTCGCCATGGTGGAGATAGAAAACCAAGCGCCGCTGCTTCACTTTAACCCTGTCACATGCCAAAATATCTTTCGAGCCTGGTTTGTGGAACAGGAACATACTGTCAACCCGCCACGGTTGTTGGATGGCAATCTCTTACAGCACGAACTGGGCATTGGACCAGGCTCTCAAGTTGGTTGCTTACTTGAGGAAATTCGTGAGCAGCAGGTTTTGGGAAACATCCACAATACTGCAGAAGCAATTGCTTTCGCGCAAAATAAAACGAGAAAGAAGATTAAAAATGATTGCACATCTGGATGACATTGATAAGTTTTACGAAATCCGCGGGAGTGGCAAGCCGATCTACCTCATGCATGGTTTGGCGTTGGACCACAGTATCTGGTTGGAGATGGCTGACTATTATGCGGACCAGGCCCAGTTTATTATCCCCGACCTGCGCGGACACGGTTGCACACCACTGGGAAATGCAGACGCGAGCCTGGAGCAATTAGCCAATGATGTGATCCAATTGGCAGATTCTCTTGGTCATCAGAAGTTTATCCTGGCAGGTCACTCCTTGGGTGGGTACATTGCACTGGCGCTGGCTGAAGCGCATGCTGACCGTCTTGCAGGGCTGGTGACTGTAACCAGTCATGCCCGGGCGGATAGCCCTGATAAACTTGAAAGCCGTTTCGAGCAGATCAGGCAGGCGCGCCTCGAAGGCATTAAGAGCATGAGTGATAACCTGATCGAGCGTATGATGCCTGAGGGTGAGTCGGCTCAGCCAGATGAACACATGTGTGAGGTCGTTTCGAATTCCTCAGCAGAAGGTTTTGCCAACGTTCAGTTGGCAATGGCTAAGCGTCCTGATCGACTACTTATGTTAAGGTCCCTGAGCTGTCCGGTCCTGGCAATTGCGGGTGGGAAGGATCGCATCCTGCCAAAGGAAATTGCTTTTCAGGTTGCAGAAAATGCGCGGCAAGGTCGAGTAGTATGTCTACCGGAAGTCGGTCATTTGCCAATGCTCGAGGTTCCCTACACGCTTGGCGCTTTGCTGGTTAGCATGTGAGGTCCCATGACAAATTTGGATTTCATCCTTAGCCGTCGCAGCATTCGCCGCTTCACTGAAGAAAAGGTCGGTGAAAGTCAGATTAAGTTGTTGCTTGAGGCAGCCATGTCTGCGCCGACCGCGATGAATATGAAGCCCTGGCATTTTATTGTCATCGAAGACCCCCTCAGGTTGGCTGAACTTCGCAAGGTCCTGCCGTTTGGGAAAATAGAAGCACCCCTGGCAATCAGCATTTGCGGAAACCTGAGGTCAGTAAAAAAGCTTGTAACTGAACGATTTTGGGTCCAGGATTGCAGCGCAGCGACTCAAAATTTACTTCTTGCCGCCAACGCCCTGGGTTTGGGAGCAGTCTGGTGCGGCGTGCATCCGATCAACAGGCTCGAAAGTTCGATAAAGGCAATTCTGAACCTCCCGGAAGCAGTAATACCCTTGAATGTCGTCTACGTAGGTCACCCAGATGAGGATAAACCAGCCCGAACACAGTTCGATCTGACCAAAATCTCACGCAATCTTTTTGAAGTTCCCTGGGAGATACCTGGTAATCAAGATTAAGTGTTTTTATGGTTGCTCCTAAATCCAGCCTGCTGTACAGACTGGTGAAAGGTTACCGAATTTAAGGTATTCTAAATAATCAGCAAATGAGCACGGCATTTGTGCTCAATTTCAGGTTATTGTTTATACAGACTGTTCGTGTA
>DAISYV010000130.1:0-4858 GCA_036825115.1 Anaerolineaceae bacterium
CCTTGTCTACACATTGCTACGGCAGCAAGAGGGCTGGCTCTGTTCTCGCCGGTCTCCTGACCGAGCGAGGATCTTGACCGCAGGTCTCCAATCATGAGAAGAACGAGGAATGGAGACCAAAGGTCAAATGCCTTTCATGGTCAAGAGACCATGAAAGAACGTGGAAAACAATAACGCCCTCACACTTACCCGCACGGGCACTCTGTCTGTTCTATAAATATCAACTATTTTTTTCAACCACCCAAAAATGGGATAGTCCAAATCGCTGCAAGAGGGTCTTTTCGAGTGCCTGTAATAAGCCCCGCAGGAATTTACCCAAGGCAGGACGGCGCTCGATGATGTTGTCGTAAGCGCCAAAGATTGTGCGGCGTTCGATGAACTTCACCGGCAAACCAACAAACAGCTTTGCCAGGTCCGCCCGGGTATAGACTTCCACGTGCGGCGCAAGCTTGTCGCGCAATTTACGCGGGAGCCAGTTGATCAGAGGGGTGTTGCCAAAATGGTATTTGCCCTTCCAGTAGTGTCCGTGGGTCTCAAAGGGGTAGCCCCGGTTGGGGCAAAAGAGCACGATCCGCCCGCCAGGTTTGAGCACCCGCACCATCTCCTGGATTGCCATGGCGTCATCCTGGACGTGTTCCAAAACCTCGTGGCTGAAAACCAGGTCCATGCTTTCGGACTTGTACGGCAGGTACTCGCCTGCGGCGCAGATCACATTCGGGGTGAAGGCGCTGCTTTCCACCACGCGCGGATATTCGATGTCGAGACCCATCGCAAACCCGGAAACGGGCACCAGCCGCGCCAGGTAGGTCCCCACGCCGCAACCGTCCACCAGCACGTTACCCTGCAGGCGTTCGCCCGCTGCGTCATTGAGCATCACAAAGCGGCGCTGTTGCCCGGCACGCCAGACGTGCGAAGGCTCACCGCGAACCGCGGCTTTTTCAAGGTCCTGAGGGATGACATGAGGCATGCTCCCTATTTTACACGGGAAATGGAAACTTCTAAAAACAGCTTACTAGATCACTTACCCAATAAAAAAAATCACCCCGGCTTTTCTCCGGGGTGGTCTCTATTGGTATGTCTGCCGCCAGGCTTCTTCTTTAGCAGCACGTTTTTGATCCAGTACTTTCTTTAAGGCGATACCTAAAGAAACTACAATACTTGCCCGAAGAATCACATAAAGCCATTCACCGGCGATAATTGTCTGGATGAACATGATAGCATAAATTACGATTGGAACGATGAACGCCCATGTTTGACCCCTCCTGGCGAAAAATCCACAAACAATGAGAATGATGGAATCCAACAAAAGAACTACCCAATCTAATGGAGTCAAAAATTCGCGTAACGAAAATGCTATTGCAGTTGCCCCAATCAGAGAAATTATTCCTAACACAAGGATAAGGGTAGATCCCCACTTGATAGCGCCGGAATTTATTGAACTATTTGCTTCGTTCATCGTATTTCCATAAAAATCATTATTGCTGCTATTATCCATTTTTCCTCCGCTGAAATTTAGGTTTTTAATGCTTGACAACGAAATTATACTGCAGGTAGTGACCCCGGAAAGGCTTTTCCTACATATAACCAACAGGTGTTTTGTTTACCTCAATTTACAATGCAAGAGGAGTAATACACATTATTGGTACTCATGCACATTAACCCAATTGTTGGACAGGAAGGGGGCAAAGCATAAGAATGTAAGGTAAAGGCCTGCTCCCAAATTGCTGAAAGGTCTAGATCACTCTTGAATAAAATCTAAATTGAACCAGATTTCGGGTCCTGTCTTAATTTGCTCTTGATCAGGATGATGAATTACACTCTGAATCCCTACCGATATCCCTCAGCTTGCAGGTTAAAGAGTCGGGCGTAGGCACCATCGCGCGCCATCAGCTCAGCGTGGCTACCAAGTTCGTGGATTTTGCCTTCCGAGAGCACCACGATCCGATCCGCCATGCGGACGGTTGAAAATCGGTGCGAGATCAAAACCGCGATGCGTCCTGCCATCAACTCGCGGAAGCGCAGGAAGATCTCGTACTCGGCTTCAGCGTCCAACGCCGAGGTTGGCTCGTCCAGGATCAGCACCTCCGCTTTGCGCATAAAGGCGCGCGCCAGGGCGATCTTCTGCCACTGCCCGCCCGAAAGCTCCTGCCCCCGTTCCCAACGTCTCCCCAAAACAGTCTCATAACCCTGTGGCAGTTCCGCCACCACCTCATCGGCTCCGCCCCGTTCGGCCGCGCTTTCGATACGTTCAGTATCCTCCAAATCCTCGATCTGACCGAAGCCAATGTTCTCGCGCACGCTGAACTGGTAGCGCACGTAGTCCTGGAAGATAACCCCAAATCGCTGGTGGAGGGTTTTGAGGTCATACTCGCGCAGATCGACACCATCCAGCAGGATCTGCCCCTCAGTCGGATCATACAACCGGGTAAGCAGCTTGATCAGCGTGGTCTTGCCAGCACCGTTCAACCCCACCAGGGCAATGCTCTCGCCGGTCGGGATGAAGAGGTTGATGTTTTGCAGCACCATTTTCTCGGAACCGGGGTATTTGAAGGATACATCCTTGAAAAGGATGCCCTCCTGGATCGGGGCAGGCGCAATTTTGCCATTCTCCGGCAATGTCAGCACAGGCTCGATCTTCAGGTAATCCAGTAAGTTGTCGAGGTAGAGGTTGCTCTCGTAAAGGCGATTGAAGCTGTCGAGTAGCTGCTGGACGGCATGTTGGGACTGGCGAAAGACGGAAAGAAACATGGTCATATCGCCGAGCGTGATCGCTTGCGCCAGGGCGCGCAGGATAACCCACACGTAACTGCCGTAGTAAGCCAGATTGCTGAGCAAACCCCAGAAAAAGCTTGCGATGGTGTTTTTGCGGGAGATTTCGCGATCTTCCTCGAAAAATGTTGTGAACAATTTACGGTAGCGCGCCAGCAGCGGCTCACCCAAGCCAAAGAGCTTGATTTCCTTGACGGTTTCATTGCTGGTGAGCAAGGTTTCAATGTAGTTGAGCAGGCGCGATTCCGGGGCGCGGCGTGTAAGAGCTCTGAAAGCCATTTCTGAGAAGCGCGAACGTGAAATGAAACTGGGGATGGCTGCCAGGATCACCACCACGGCCAGCCAGGGGCTGAACCTAACCAGAAGAGCAACCAGTGAAACAAGCGTGATGGTCTGCTGCAAAATCTGGAGGATGGCATTCATGATTGCCAGGGCAGAGCTATCGGCGCGCCGGCGGGCATTTTGCATGTTGTCATAAAAAACCGGGTCTTCGAAGAACTGCAGGTCAAGGCTGATGGCTTTCCTAATAATTAAGGTGTTGATATGGTTAGTCAGTTGAGACTGTAAAACACTATTCGAGAGGTATCGGATCGAATTTAGTACGGTGCCCAACAGCAGCAGTCCAAATTCAGCTGCCACATATGGCAGCACCAGGCGCAGACCCGCATTAACGTCCAATGACTGATTGATCGCCCCAAGGATGCTATCCACGATCATCTTCCCCACCCAGGACTGCGCTGCCGGCAAAAGAGCGGAAATCGGCGTCAGCCCAAAACTGATCAGGGTGTTGCCGCGGCTGGCAGACCAAACCAGGCGAAAGGCTTGCGGGGTGTTGCGCAGAGTGTCGAGGTTTTCACGGATCGCGCCTTTAATCCCACCATTGGGTTTCCTTCTTTCATTTGGCGATCGATTGAAATTTGGAGGGGGAAAATTTTGCATATCTTATTCCGTTTCTTATTGTTTCCAGCAAAAAACCGGTTTGTCACCGGTTTTTTGGAGATTAACCACCAGACATCATGGGCTTGGAGGAGCCCCAAGTTGTTGAACAGCTGTTCCTAATTCCGCCAGAGCACGTGAGAGTTCCACAGGTCCAGCCTGCGCCACGACTGTTTGAGCCTGAGCGATCAGAGCCTCCGCCGGATCAGAGTCTTTCAGCAACTCAAGGCGGCTCATTGCCCGGCTGAGATCGTGATTGCTGGCATACGCCAGGGCGATCTGTTCGCGATAAGCCGCTTTTCCCGCTTTGTCCAGTTCATGAGGTATTGCCTCAGCATTAACTGCCGGCGCGATTAGCAGTGAGATCACCAGCCCAATAGCAAGACCTAACACCAGGCCGGTAAGTAAATACCAATGGGCGTGACTCGAGGTTTTTGTTTCCATCAAGGCTCCCTGGTATCGTTCCACTGCAGGTAAATTTCCGCATCGATGCTGTTTAGCAAGTTCTGCATCAGTGTCAGGTCCTCTTCGGGATAACCGATTCCCTGGGCATATTGGATGCTGTTGCCGAGTAAGGTGATGGGGTCGCTTTCATCCAGTCTGTCCAGCTGCGTCAGAGCTTGCATGGAGTCCGGTTCGGTCTGGAATTCCTCGGCGACCATCAAAACGAGATCGGTTTTGAAATCCGTCCGCAAGCTGGCAAGCGGAGCATCGGTTGGAGCGGCAGGCGGCATCATCGTCCAGCCAAAAGCCAGCCCTGCCCCTGCCCCAATCAGGATTGCAAGAAAAAAGAAGAAAAACCTGCGCGTTTTCATCTGCCTTAGTTATGCCTTTGGCATCATAGGGATTTTCACCCCGTGTTCTTTTGCAAATTTGATAGCTTCCGGATAACCGGCATCCACGTGTCGCATAACGCCTGTTCCGGGATCACCCAACATCACACGCTTGAGGCGCCTGGCAGCTTCGGGTGTGCCATCCACGACAATCACCTGCCCGGCATGCTGGCTATAGCCGATGCCCACGCCGCCGCCATGGTGGAAGCTGACCCAGGTGGAACCATTGGCTGTGTTGAGCAGGGCATTCAGGATTGGCCAGTCACTAACCGCATCGGTGCCATCCAGCATGGATTCGGTTTCGCGGTTGGGGGAAGCCA
>DAISYV010000131.1:0-4814 GCA_036825115.1 Anaerolineaceae bacterium
ACGATCACCAGGTCCTGCTCGCTGTTGTAGGTGATGCGGTTGGTGGTATAGGGCAGACCAAACACGTAGACCATACCGCGTTCAGCCTTGTTGCCGAGCTGAGCGAAAGTCGCGGCGACGCGCAGGGATTGGGTCAGGTCGAGCAGGGGGGTATCGCAGACGCCATAGTGCTGCAGGATGCTCCATGCGATGTATTGCTTGCGCCGGATGTCAACGCGCCCATCCAGTTTTTCGCGGTCGAAAGCTTCAACCAGCTTGTTCGTAGCCACTTCAAGCAACTCGAAACGAGAGCGAATTTCTTGCGAGGTCAGGATTTCTTTGCGATAGATGGTCGGGTAAAAAGTGCTGGATTCGGCTTTGTTCTGATAGTCCTGATCTTGCCCACGGAAAAAGAGAAGAAAATCTTTGTTGAGAAAGGAGAGTTGGGCAACTTTGCGGACGAGTTCGTGATAGCTCTGGACGGGAAATGGCGTGGTCTTTCTCAGCACCTGACCTTCAACGTGCTTTTCGAGATCGGGAAAGAAAGAAGGTGAAATCTCGCGCATGTTAAACCATGCTCTTATTTTATCCCATTTGATGATTAACGGGGGGTAATGAATCTGTTGGCGGGCACCATGGTGGTAGAGGCGACCTCTGATTGCGCCGGTCTCCAGACCGTGCGCTTGTTTTGACCGTCAGGTCTCAATTCATTCTGCGGGAAGCGGTGCCCCTGCGAGAGCCTCTGCTTACAAATTCAATCGCCTGGTTTTATGACCATTTCATTATGCGTGAATGAAATTCTATTTTTTATCGGCTAAACTAATACCAAGGCAGGTGAAAATGATCGAATCCATCCGACATCGCAGAAGCATTCGTAAATATACATCCAATCCCATTGAGCCGGAAAAGCTGGAGAGCGTGCTCGAAGCCGCCAGGCTGGCACCTTCGGGCAACAACAAACAGCCCTGGACCTTCATCGTGGTTCAAAGCGAGCAGCAGCGCCAGGCAGTCATGGAAGCCTGCCACCGCCAGACTTGGATGATGACAGCGCCAGCTTTCATCGTGGCAGTGGCGGATATGGCTGGCCGTGTGGAGACCGAACCGGGGCTTTACCTTGATGAAAACAGCCCGCACTGGGAACTAAAACGCGCCATTCGCGACACCGCGATTGCCGTTGAGAGCATGCTGCTTGAGGCGGACGCGCAGGGATTGGGCACCTGTTGGGTTGGGTTTTTTATCCAGTCAGAAATTCGCCCGGTTTTGGGCATTCCGGATGACAAACTCGTATTGGCGGTCATCCCGATTGGCTATCCAGCTGAGCAGCCAGCCGCGAGACCGCGCAAACCGCTCAGCGAGATCGTGCGCTATGAGAAATGGTAAGGCTTGCTAAGCATGAAGATCCGCGTAAGCCAGACCAAGCTCTTCAGGCAGGACGTTTACGTCTGAAAAGGCCTCAAAGCTTATATCCTGGAAAGTATGTCCGGTGTTCTGGTTAAACAAACCCAGCAGCGCAGTGTAACTCAGATTAATGCGCTGATCCCAGTCCAAGCTCAATAGCGCGGCGGTGGCACGGACGTGCTCCGGGCTGCTCCCTTCAAGCTCAATGAAATTACCGTAGGGCATTTCGTCGACTGAAGCCACCAGATCGTTCAACTGAAAATTCTGGCGGTATTTCTCGTAGGTCATGTAAACATGGAAGCCAAGCGCTTCGAGGATTTTTCGGGTGGATTGAAAATCGCTGACAACCACCTCCAGTTCTGTGCGGGAGATGACCCCATCCACAATTTCACCTGGGCTTTTGAAGGTCAGAATCGCCTGGTCATCCTGCCGCAGGCGCAGCACCTGGGCACGTTCGCTTAGTTTCCTGTCGGGGGTATCGAAGCGCAGATTTACTTCCAGCATTCGCGGGCGTAGTTCAATCGCGCCAAGGTTCTGGATCTTTTCAAGCAGGGCAGGCAGGTTTGAAATGAGGAATTTGACCTCAATCTCCTGGTTATTTGTGCTCATAGTGTCTCCGTTTCGTTTGCAGTTGGCTGAATACAACCAACAATATCCAGGCGGCATGGACTCCAATCATCCAAATGGTGTTCGTGCCGCGTTGGGAGGGTGCCCAGAGCAAGAGCCGCTCCAGCCAATAGGCAATGATATTGATTAACACGCCTGCCCATGGCAGCCATGGGCGGGCATAGGGCTTTCGCGTCAGCATCATCCAGATGGTGAAGTTGACCAACCCCATCAGACCGCCTGCAACCAGTAAGTATGCTGGCAGCCAGGCTTTCTGACTGAAATTCAAGATTTCAGGCTGTTGCGTGATGGCTCCATAGAGCCGCAAAAAACCAATTAGTCCAGCCAAAAGAAAACTGAAGCGCAGCAACTTCATGAAGAAACCGGATTTGGGTGGTGTCATTCGCCATCTCCAGGCAGATCGGTCAGGATGCCCAGGTCGCGTAGAGCAGCCCTCACCCGCGGCCCACATCCTGGCTTCACCAATACGGAGGTCGGTCCTAACACTTCGCCCAGGCAGCCCGAAGCTTTCGACTCGCGCAGTTTTTCGAGCAGCTCAGGGTTCGCCAGGCGCAGCACCAGCAGAGGTTCGATGCGGGCTTCCAGCCCGTGGCTTTCCCAGCGGGTGAGCGCTTTTTGCAGGGCAGGCGGAATGCCGGGCTTGCCATTCTTTCGCAGCAGAGCGCGCAGATGTTTAAGCTCCAAGCCCTGTTCCGCGGCAGCCTGCAGCGAGGCGGGCGTGAGCTGAAAGATAAATCGGTCCGGGCAGAACAAACGCCATTCCGCGAAGCGCGATAGCTGATAGCGTGCTATGCGCGGCACCAGCGGCGTCATTTCCAGTTTGCCATCCCCTCCAACCAGGACCGGTTGATTCTCTTCCAGTAGTTCCATTGACGCACCCGAATGCAGTAGAGTTGAAAACCAAGGTGTGATTAGAAACACCTGGTTTCCAGGCTGATCAATTAGCTGACCGTTCTGCGCCATACCCAGGTAAACCAGCAACTCAGTGATCAGAAATCGGATGTACTGGCCTTCCACGTCCTGCCAGTGTTCAAAACCATGCAGCAAGCGAGCATCGGGATCGGCGCTGCTGATGATCCAGGTGTTGTATTCCGCGCCGCTGCGTAAAAAGTCCGGCTGGTGCTCATGGATGTCATCCACCAAATCCTGAACCCTGAACCATGTTTCGGTCGGGAGTGCGCCCAGGTGGTCGAGGATTGACCGACGGGGAGTGATGGCGTTGTGGTGCCAGCTGCCCTCACAGCGCAATTGCGGTATCAGGCGCAGTTCGTCAAAATCCGGGGACTGTGCCCAACTTTGCGCCAACCATTTCAGGGCTTCCCCCCGTGGTTTTTCGAGGAAAACGCGCGCGTTCTCGTTGGGTTGCTGCTTTTCATCGAGCAGGTTGAGAGTCTTTCCCAGTGTTTGCAGGAAGAGCCAGTAGCCCGCCTCTTTTCCGCTCAAGCGTGACAATTGCTCCAGGAGTTCCATGCGCAATGCGGCAAAAAGGGTGCAGAGGTCATCCAAAACCTGATCTCGCCGAGGTGGGAGGGCGGTCACTTTGGAGCTGGACCAGGCTCGAAGCTGGCGTGAGGTCGTGGCGTCGATTGTGGTTTGCTGGGGCTCTGGCAGCCAGTTGAGGAATTCGTCAGGGATGACAGCAAACTCGCTCAGTTCCTGGTTTTCGCGTAGTGCCGCCCGTCCGACGAATCCCAAATACCAGAGCTTTTCGGCGGTGTTTTGTGGAAAGCGATGCGGTTTCTCACGTTTTCGCCGGGCTGGACCCATCGGACGGAGTTCGCCAAAGGTATGTTCAAAAGCCTGCCATGCCATCTTGCCGCCAAATGCGCCCAGGTCTGTTAGTGCCGTTGAAGCTGACGGGGGCAGAGAGGTGAATACTTCATCGAATAGATCTTTGGAGGTCATTGCTTTAGCGAGCTCCACCAGGACGGTGCGGCGTTCAACCGCCTGGAGTTCAATTCCCCAGAGTTCGGCGATGTCACGCAAAAAAGCAAGGTCATAACTTGCTAATTGGGTCTTCAGATCCGGCATGGTGGTAAAAAGTATACATCAATCGCCCCCTGGTTGTCGTTGTTGTCTATTCGATTTTGATGCCCCGTACGCCTTCGATGGAGGAAATGACTTCCATCATGTCTTCGAGCTTTTCACTGCGGTTGAAGCGGGCGATGATTTCAAGGCGCATGTGCTTGTTCTTGACGCTTTTCTGCACGTTAAACGCGATGATGGCATCCGCAAGTTTTGTCATGGTTTTGCGTACTTCGCGCAGGATACCTTCACGGTCGTGAACATCGATTACGACGGTGCGCATGATATTGACACGCACAAATTTCTTTTCGAAGCGTTCCACAAGCGTCAGCACAACCAGCATGATGACAACCGCGAAAAACGAAACCAGGTAATAACCATAGCCAATCGCCATGCCGACCATGGCTGTCGTCCAGAGGGTGGAGGCGGTGGTGAGGCCCTTTACATTGAAGCCAAAGCGCAGGATCGCACCCGCTCCAAGGAAGCCAATGCCCGAAACAACCTGAGCTGCCAGACGGGTGGGCTCAGCATCCTGACCCTGGAATTCAATAGCAATATTGATGGACAGAATCATCACCAGGGCAGCACCCAGGGCGAGGATCATGTGCGTGCGCAAGCCAGCCGGCTGGCTGTCGCGTTCGCGTTCAAAGCCAATCGCGCCGCCGGCAAGCAGTGCGGCTGCCAGCCTTAAGAAAATTTCGTACAAGGGTATCACTGTCATCTTGAACTCACTTAATTTATCGAGGTAGTCAATTTTACTATAAATGTTAATAAACGGTTAACTC
>DAISYV010000132.1:0-4751 GCA_036825115.1 Anaerolineaceae bacterium
GTGCCGCAGTTCGAAGCTGCCAACATTCCGGTTTTGGTCATCCTCGACAGCACCGAAAACTTTGAGACAGTAAAACAGACCTTAAAGTTACTCGGCATGGCTGTTGGAGAGAACGAAAAAGCAGAGAAGATTAACTCCTTCATCGACAGTCAACTCGAACAAGCGCAAACCCTGCTCAAAGACGTAACTGAGAAACCTTCTGTGATCTTCCTTGGCAGCAGTTCAGCGCTTTCCGTCGCTCCAGGTTCGATGATCCAAACCAGCCTGATTGAGGCTGGTGGCGGCGTCAACGCTGTTAGCGGCATTGAAAACGTGGGCGGCTTTGCGGACGTTAGCATTGAGCAAATCATTGCCTGGAATCCGGACGTGATCTGGTTCCCCGCATACTCCGACTACACCGCAGAAGACCTGCTGAATGATCCCGCCTGGAGCAGCATCAGTGCGATCCAGAACAAGCGTGTTTATGAGTTCCCCTCACAACTTGAACCATGGGATCAACCCACCGCTGTTTTAGCGCTTGGCATCGATTGGGCACTCTATAACCTGCACCCTGACCTGTATGGTTTTGAAGCCTTAATGAAAAATGTGGACGAGTTCTACACAATGGTTTATGATAAAACTTTCACGGCAGAACAACTGGGAATCGAGTAAATTTTTAGTTTGAAAACAAGTAGTACTCCGGTAAATCATAAGCATAGACAATGGCTGTGGCTGTTGTCTATGCTTTTGTTAATCGGGATGTTTCTCGCGCTCAGCCTTGGGCGATACAGCAATGATCCCATCAAAGTCCTGAACGTAATCCTTTCAAAATTTGGATTGGACGTTCCAGTTGACCCTGCCATGGTTAGCGTTGTCTTCAACATCCGCCTGCCGCGCGTGTTGGCTTCGGTCATGATCGGCGCGATGCTGTCTCTCTCAGGTGCGGTCTACCAGAGCGTCTTTCGCAATCCGCTGGTCTCGCCGGATTTACTGGGCGTCTCCTCCGGTGCAGCCGTGGGAGCTTCCGCTGCAATCCTGCTGGGGGCTGGACTGGCAACCCGCCAAATTTTCGCCTTTGCAGGCGGCATCCTGGCTGTGTTTGTGACCTCATTGGTGCCGCGTCTTTTGCGCAACCGCTCAAACATGATGTTGGTGCTATCGGGTATCATCGTCGGCGGCTTTCTCAGTTCGGTGCTCGCGATTATGAAATTTGTAGCGGAAGAGCAAACCGAGTTGGCCTCCATCGTATACTGGCAGTTGGGCAGCCTGGCATCCATCCTGGGGCGGGAGTTGTTCGCGATCCTGCCCGTCTTCCTGGTCTGCTCCACTTTGCTTTTGTTGCTCTCCTGGCGTCTAAACATCCTCTCTTTTGGCGATCTTGAAGCCCGCACGCTGGGGGTAAACCTGCGCCAGGTGCGCACGATCGTGATCATTTGCGCCAGCCTGCTGACCGCCAGCGCCGTGTCCATCAGCGGAACAATTGGCTGGGTCGGCCTGGTTATCCCACACCTCAGCCGCCTGCTTGCCGGCAGCGATAACACCCGGTCGATGCCCATCACCCTGCTGATCGGAGCGATTTTCATGCTGCTGATCGACACGCTTGCCCGCACCGTTTCAAGCGTGGAGATCCCGCTCTCGATCCTGACCGGGTTTGTTGGGGCACCGCTTTACGCCCTGTTACTCTACAAGCAAAGGACCCGCCTGGAATGAGCATGGATGCGCTTTTGCAGGTCATAGACCTTGGGTTTTCATACGATGGCAGCCGCCAGATCTTCAAGGACATCAGTTTTGAAGTGCGGGCGGGTGAAATCGTGTGCCTGCTTGGTCCCAACGGGATCGGCAAGACCACCTTGCTGAATTGCCTGGCAAGGCTGCGCGAGCCCTTGCAGGGCAGTGTGCTGCTTAACGGTGAAGACATGGCAAATTTGCCTGCACGCGATATCGCGCGAATCATTGGCTACGTGCCCCAAACTCTGCTCCCATCGTTCGACTATACCGTGCTCGAGTATGTCGTCACGGGCAACGCCCCCTGGATGGGGACTTTCGAAAAGCCCGGTCCGGAACATTATCAACGTGCCGAAGCCGCGCTGGAACAGATGGCTATCAGCCACTTGGCGCACAAGCCCTACACCCGCATCAGCACCGGTGAGCTCCAGCAGGTGTCGATCGCGCGCGCCATTGCCCAAAAGGCGCGACTGATCCTGATGGATGAGCCTACAGCCCACCTGGATTATGGCAATCAGCTCAAAGTGCTGCGGCTGATCAAAGACTTGTCTGCCAAAGGCTATGCCGTGGTGCTCACCACCCACAATCCCGACCAGGTGCTGCTGTTGGACGCCAAAACAGCCGTCATCGACCACAAGTCGATCTTTCACTTTGGTGCCTGGCAGGATATTCTGACAGAAGAGCTGATCACTGCGATGTACGGCGTGCCCTTGCGCTTGATTAAAGTGGAGGGGATTGACCGCATGGTCAGTGTCGCCCCTGGTTTATAGGAGATTCTATGCTAATCGAAAAAGTCTTCCAGGCTGCCGAACCCCTCCTGAGGGATCGAGTTTTAACTGATGCGGTTTTGGGTCTCTCCCTCACTGCGATTGAACTTGACAATCGTGACATCGGCCTTTCATATATTCTGCGCGACAGGCTGCCGGCCGGCTGCTCGGCGTTTGGCTTCGCCCAGCATATCATTGGTCAGTCCGCGCTTGAGGTAGCCCGACTGGTGCTTGAGGGCAGAGACGACGCACAGCGTGGAGTGGGCATGGCGGTCATCACTGCTGCAACACGCGCCATGGACCTGCCCAATGAACCCACTACCCCAACCCCATTTGGCTTGCAGGTTCGTCCTGCGGACAAGGTTGGCATGATCGGATATATTCCCCCTGTCGTTGATCAACTAATAAAACTGGGCGCAAATGTCACCATATTTGATAAGGGTCTGACAGTCAGCGGCGGAGATGGCTCGAAGCAGGTCATGGACATGTCGCGCCAATCAGAGATCCTGCCTATGTGCGATCTGATGATCATCAGCGGCAGCACCCTGATCAATAGCACCATTGATCACCTGCTTGAGCTTTGCCAGAACGCCCGGGAAATTGTGCTGGTGGGAGCATCCACACCGATGTTTTCAGAAGTTTTCAAAGGGACAGGCGTCACAGCGCTTGCGGGTTCCTGGTGGGATGCGGCGCAGAAGGTTGAGTTGTTCAAGATCCTGTCGCTGTCTGGCGGAATAAGCCACGTCAAGAAAATGATGATCAAGAAACTGGTGCCGGTGGAGCGCTAATGGCGGAAGTGCCCCCGACCTCAGCAGACTACTATAAAAAAGCAACTTCTTTCTGGAAATACCCGGAGGTTCCCTACGGACCTGCCTTGTGCGAAATGGTCCGCCCGTCGGATGTTGTCGCAGATATTGGTTGCGGCATCGGGATCGTCAGCCGTTACCTCGCGGGGATCAGCCGCAGGGTGATCGCCATCGACAAGAATGAAAACGCCCTCGAAGTTTTACGAGAAGATATGAACCGGATGGGTCTGGATAACATCGAAGTGGCGCACGCCAGCTGGCCAGAAATCCAATCCGATGATTGGGACGTAGCAGTCGCTTTTTATCACAACCGCTTCGGTTCAACCAGCCCTGAAATTGAAACCCTCCTGCGCAAGACGCGCCGCAGCGGTATCGTGGTCAACCAGGGTATCCGTCCCCGCGAAGGGTTTTATGAAGACCTCGGGCGGGAATTTGGCATAACTGAACAGGCTGATTCTTGCGTTTGGAGCTGCTATGTGCGCGGCAGGCTGGAGCAAGCCGGGTTTAAGGTCACATGCGATGAAATCTTCCATGATTTTGGACAACCGGTGGACTCAAAAGCAGAAGCGGTTGCCTACGTGATGAAACAGCTGCGCCTGGAAGAGCATCAGCGTCAGCGGCTTAATGAAATTGTGTTGAATTATGTTGAATATGTCAACGGACAGATGGTCTTACCGATCAAGCGTTACAATTGCATGCTGAGGTTCTATAAGTAGAAGACCCCATTGAAGAGGGGTCTTTTTTTTTGAACTGGTTATCCACCAAAGGTGTTTTCGAAATTCATATCGTTCTCAGCCGCGTCGTTGGCTTTCGGCTCCAGGGAGTCTGCCAGATCTTCAACTGCCTCTGCCACTTTTTCACCCAGGTCTTCTACATGGGCGGGCACATCCTCAGTAAACAGATCCTGGATGGATTTGCCTGTCCGTTTAGCGTAGTCCTTCAGGTCCCGGATGGCACGCTGGATGCGGTCTTCCTCCAGCTTTTCTCCCATATTTTGGGTGGTGCGTTTTATGCCCTCTCCAGCATCGCTTAATGCATCCTTGACGCTTTCAGCAGCTTTGTCAAAGGATTCTTTATCAAGGTATTCACTGACGTTCTTGCTCAAACGCTTGATGTCCTCGCCAAAACCCTCCAGGATTGACATGATCTCTGCACCAAACTTGGAGCCAGCTTCGGGCTCGTTTTTTGGCGTTTCTTCGGCTTTAGTTGGACCGGTATATTCCTGGTAGTCAGCCTTAGCATCAGCATCGAAACCTGCAGGATTTTCAGTCGGAAATTGATTTTGATCGCTCATTGGAATCTCCTTTCGAACGGGGTATTCTTCATAATTTTACTCGCCCCTTGTTGATATAACCAGTTAAATCACTGGACAGATTCGAGTTGCAAACACTGATATTTCGTGCGTAATTTCTGTTTATTTATGAGCAAGTTCAAACACATATGAGACGATAGGGCTTTACAAAAAAGCACATTG
>DAISYV010000133.1:0-1750 GCA_036825115.1 Anaerolineaceae bacterium
CGCTTTACGTAACAACTTTATTGTCATTCGCTAGAGGGGTATAATCGAGCCCGTATTGGACGCGAATTATTAAGAATGGAGCAAAACCCGCCTTCGCGGATCAGATTTTGAACAATGATGCAGAAGAAACGCTGCCTGATCATCACCAGTGATGCCGGTTTTGGGCATCGAAGCGCGGCACTTTCAGTTTCGAAAGCGCTTGAAGTTTTGTATCCAGGCCAGGTGGAAATCCTTGTGACCAACCCGATCCAGGAAACGGATACGCTTACGTTGATGAAGCCGATTGAAAAGGGTTACGACCGCAGTGTGCGCATGAGCCCGGGGCTGTACCGCCTGAGTTATGAAGTCAGCAACTCTCGCCAGGTCAGCGAGGTGGTGGAAGGCGCTCTGACTCTCATGCTCCAAAAAATTATGGCGGACACGATCCGTGATTTCAAGCCGGACATTGTCCTCAATACCAATGAGATGTTTAATACCCCGATTGGCAAGGCGCTGCAGGAGACTGGACCCAAGATACCGGCGTATACCGTTGTGACCGACCTGGCGGATGTACACTCACTTTGGTTTTCTTCTGAGCCTGACCGGTTCTATATCGCCAACGAGTGGGTCAAGGTGAAAGCGCTTGAAAGCGGCGTGCCTGATGAAAAACTGGTGGTCTCGGGAATTCCGGTCAGCCCGGATTTTGCCCTCAACCAGGTGGAAAAGCAAGCTCTGCGCGGCTCGCTGGGGCTCGACCCGCACCGTTTGACCCTTCTTTTTGTTGGCAGCAGCCGCGTGAGCAATCTGCAAGATTATCTTCAGGCGCTGGAAAACTTCACGACCCCGGTGCAGGCGGTGGTAATAGCAGGCGGGAATGATGAGCTTTACAAAGATCTGATTGGCAGCCACTATGACTTTCCCGTGGAAGTGCGCAATTTTGAGAAAAATGTACCCCAGTGGATGATGGCATCGGATGTGTTGGTGACCAAAGCCGGCGGGCTGATCATCTCCGAGGGGCTGGCTGCCGGGCTTCCGATCCTGCTGATCGACTATCTGCCAGGTCAGGAGCAGGGTAACGTGCGCTACCTTCTCAGCCACCAGGCAGGGGCTTTGGTGCAGAACGTGGGGGAATTCCGGGCAATGCTGACTCACTGGCTGACAGAGGACGGCTCCAGGCTAAACCAGGTCGCGCGGGCTTCCGCCGCATTGGGGCACCCTGAGGCGGCTCTGACGATCGCGAAGGCTTTATGGGATGCTGTGGTTACGCAACCGGAGCCCAAATTACTTCCGCCCAAAGCCGGTGGACCTTTTCAGTTTTTGACAAAAAACTAATCGAACAATTCATCGAGGTCAGGTCGGACCAGGTCCAGAGCTGCGGCTTTGGCCAGCAGCTCCGGGAGAGTTTCGGATTTAAATTTGGCGCGCAGGTTGTTGAAGTGTCGGTGTACCGAACGGGCCTGAATATGCAGCTGGTAGCCGATTTGAGCGGCTGTTTTTCCCGCGCACAAGCCTTGTAAAGTTTGAAATTCACGGGGTGTGAGTTTGATTTGTGGGTACTCATCTTGCGTGGTCAGGGGTGTGACCACCACCAAGCGGTTAACCCGCACAGCCTGCCAGGCTTGGGTGGGGGTGGGCTCGAAGGGCAGGTAGCGCTCCCAATCGCCGCGGTTGATGGTCTGGACGACGAATTCTGGCCGTTCCGCCACCTCGCTGACCTGTAATTCCCCTTTTTGATTGAAGACAAACATCTGTGTCAATTCAGCACCCGTGA
>DAISYV010000133.1:1850-4720 GCA_036825115.1 Anaerolineaceae bacterium
CCGCGCCGGCAAACCAGGGCGAACGAATGCCATACAGATCGGTGAGAATTCCCGCGGCAAATGGACCGATCGCCATGGCAACATGCCAGGTAAGCCCGAACACCCCCAAATAGCGCCCGCGTTGATCCATTGGTGCCAGGTTTGCGACGAAGGTGGTCGCGGTTGGGGCGGTGATCAATTCACCGACCGTCATCACCACCATTGCCAGCCAGAAACCCCGAAACTGGCTGCTGAGTCCCACGATCAGCATCGCAACCAAATAGAAGAACGCGCCGATCGGCATCACTTGCGTGTCACGATGCGGTCTCATGGCTCGGGTAATGAATACCTGCAGGAAAACCACCATTAACGCGTTGGTAGTTGGTATCCAGCTATAAGTGGATTCCGTAATTTTGAAATTCTCTTTAAGGTACACAGCCAACAAGACCCACATCAAAGCGGCACAAATTTCCATTAGCGTAAACGCGCCAACCATGTGGGCGAAGGGTTTGTTATTGAAAGCCTGGCGATAGACCCGGATTTGATCCCGGACCGTTTCATGTTTGGCGTTTGGATCCCGCACCAGGGTTTCGCGCAGGAAGAAGAGCGTGATCAACCCGTAAAATGTTAAAGTAGCTGCCGCGGCAATAAAGCCGATGCTGTAATTGCTGGAGAGGGCGATTCCGCCGAGGATTGGACCAAGTGCCACGCCGATGTTGCGCGCCATGCGGAAAATGCTGTAACCCTGCACGCGATCGGCGGGGCTGAGCATATCAGCCAGAATGGCATCCGAGCCAAGCCGGTAGAGCGGGTTGAACAAACCCGAGATGATCATCAAAATCGCAAACTGCCAGTAGGAACTGGCGAAGATGTAGCCAAAATAGGCCATTGCCGTCCCAAACAACCCTACCGCCATAACACTCTTACGCCCGAAGCGGTCCACCAATGAACCCGCCAGGATGGAAGCGGTCAGCCCGGAAAGCGA
Organism: Anaerolineaceae bacterium; assembly: GCA_036825115.1. Classification (GTDB taxonomy): domain Bacteria; phylum Chloroflexota; class Anaerolineae; order Anaerolineales; family Anaerolineaceae; genus Mesolinea. The sequence continues at coordinate 2,815 of DAISYV010000133.1, forward strand.
GTTGATGCTCATCAGGCTGGTGACTGCCGCCATGGGCAGGCTGAGCCTTTCGCTGGCGAAGATGGTCAAAAAAGGCCAAACCATGGTTGTGCCGGTGGTCGAGATGACCAGCCCTAGCAGCATTAACCAGAATTGGGTGGGGTATTTCTTGAACATGGGAGGATTTTCGTTTACGGGGCTGAGATGGGGAAGGCTGCCTCACAGGTAAAGCCCTGCGGGGCAAAGAGCGGCTCGAATGTGTTCATGTCAAAATAGAGCGTGACGGATTCCGGGATCCCGGTGTATTCAACGCGATAAGGGTCCACGATCACACCCACGTCGTTAAACTCAGGGGTAAGGCGCGTAAAGAAGACTTCTTCGTTGTTTGGCCCACGCAAGGTCAGCAGATAGGTTTCCTGGCGGGTGCGTCCATCGTACAGGTTGGTGTTACCTGTCCGGATCGGGTTCCCAGGGGTGGTGCCGTAGCTGGCGTCTTTGGATACGTCGCAGTACATTAACTGGGAAGCCTCCAGGAATCGCACTGATTGCTGCAAGCGATTGAAAATCGGTGCGCCAGAAAGTTCCCAAAGGGCAGCCGAATCTTCTGAGGTGGCAAGCCCGATCAGGCTGAAGCAGCGCTGGTTGACCTGGATCACCTGGAGCGCACCGATGGAGGTCTGGTTGAATACCTTCGCCTGCAGCTGCACTTGCAGCCACGTGTCAGCTTGAATCGAGATGGGAGAGGCTTCACCATACTCGAGGTCTGCTATGTCTGCCGCCATGCGCTGCAGGATCGTATCCAAACAGATCTGGGTCGTGGAGCCTGACGGCGCGGCTTCACTTGCCAGGCTGAAAAAGAGGCTTTCTTCGGCATTGCTGAGCGTAACACGCGTGTCTTTGACCTGAACCACCAGCGGCACTCCGCTCGCGTTCCAGGCGGTAACAGGCTCAAAGGAATACTTCCCGGCTTGCACTGGAACCGGGTTGCCGGTTTGGATGTAGTTGGCTGGCTGGGGCGTGGGGGTTGGCGCGGGCGTGGCGGTGACGACCTGCGGCGGCTTGTAGATGGGCACTTCGCTTCGCCCGGGCATGGTTGTTTGGTAGGCGCAGGCCGTAAGCAGGCTTATCAGCAGCAGAAGTGCGGTGAATCGGCAGAGGGTTCGCATGGCTAACTCTGAGGTGGGGTGGGGGTGAAGGCGCTGACCAGGTGAAAGTCCTTCAGCATGGCCTGGAATGTCGGCTCGAAAGCTTCCCAATCGGTTCGTGCGCCTGTGCTGAGAAGAATGACCAGCACACCGGGCATCGCGGTGATCACCACCTGCCCAACCAGGTAGGAATCCTGGTGCGGCTTGGCAATTTCGAGTTTTAGCGCGGGGTACTTGTCGACTTTGATCTCACTCTGGTTGAAAACCTCGTAAGCATCGTCAAGGTGGCTGCTGAGAAAATCCTGGATCAGGGGTTCAGCAGTATCAATGTGTTGATTGGTGTCGAGCGTGTTGGTGGGGGAGAGGTAAAGCAGCACGCGCAGGTCTTCTTCATTGCCGGTGTAATCGGAGGGGGTATAGGTGCTGATTTCGCCTTCATTCACGCCCTGCCAACCTTCGGGCATTGCAAATTCAAACCGACCTTGCGGATCCGGGGCGGACACAAGCGGCAAAGCCTTCCCGCCTCCATCACAGGAGGTTATGGAAAGCAGCAAGACGAGACAAAATATACAGCCCTTATGGAGCAGTTTCATGTGCAAAATTGTACCCGAAATCAGCTGCCAACGGGCTCTTTGTCATCACGAGGAGCGAAGCGATGAGGCGATCTGCGTTTCGCCTTAGGTATTTGTGGACCGGATTGAGCTTCTCCATCTGGCTTTTGGTGGAGACCTACGGTCAAAACCCGTGCTCGGTCTGCCCACACGCGCTTTCTGCGCTGGGGT
>DAISYV010000134.1:0-4692 GCA_036825115.1 Anaerolineaceae bacterium
GGTTCCGCAGATGGACCCTACAATCCGACCTATAGCAACAGAGAGATGGAATCATTGGGCGTGGGTATCTCGAACACAACACTTGATCTATAATAAGGTTATGTCCTCTCAGCCCAAAGTCAGCATCATCACCCCCTCCTTCAACCAGGCGCGCTTCCTGGAGCAAACCATGCGAAGCGTGCTCGAGCAGGACTACCCGAACATTGAATACATCGTAATAGATGGCGGCTCGAGCGATGGCAGCCTGGAAATTATCCAAAACTACGCTGATCGCCTGGCGTATTGGCAGAGTCAAAAAGATAAGGGGCAGACCGATGCCATCAACCAGGGCTTTGCGCGTGCAACAGGCGAGATCCTGGCATGGCTCAACTCTGATGACATTCTCTACCCGGGTGCTGTCAGTTCTGCCGTTCGGCAGCTCCGGGACCACCCCGAGGTTGGCATGGTTTACAGCGACTGCCACTGGATCAACGCGCAAGGCAAGGTCATCGGAAACTTCCCGGCTGCCCAGACAGACCTGAAAAAGCTGCGCCGCGGCTACGTGCACATCCCGCAGCAAACTGCGTTCTTCCGCGCCGATCTCTGGCGCAAAGTGGGGCCGCTGGACGACGGTTTTTACTTTGCCATGGATTACGACCTCTGGACGCGCCTGGCTGAGCGAGCCCCGCTGCTCTATGTGCCCGAGCTCTGGGCGGCATTCCGTTTGCATGAAGGCGCCAAGTCCATCGCCGCGGATGACCGCTGCTGGCCTGAGATGCTGCGGGTGCACTACCGCGACGGGGGAAAGAAAGTTTCCCTGTTGACCCTGAAGTATACGATCCGCAAGCTGGTACAGCCATTGTGGATGTGGCTGCGCAAGCGCCGGCTTTCTTGATAAGTGAAAAAGGAGTGTAAGGTGGGCATTACAAAAAAATTTGGCACTGCTTACAAAATTCTGAAACAGAACGGCGTCACCGGTGTCTGGCATACCATCCGCCAAAAAATAGTCGCCCTCACCTGTACCAACGAGAACGAGATCATTTTTGAAGTCTTTCAAGACTCCATCACCACGGGCATCATGTGCGACGTGGGTGCGCACCATGGTTATTGTCTGATCCCATTCGCGCAAGCCGGGTGGCGGGTGTTCGCCTTTGAGCCTGACCCTGAAAATCGCTCGCGGTTGCTTGAAAACACGCGGATGTTTTCCAATGTTCATGTTGACGGTCGCGCTGTTTCAGATAAGGCGGAAGAATCGATCCCTTTTTTTACCTCAAAGGAGTCCAGTGGTGTGGGCAGCCTTTCTGCTTTTCTTCCCAGTCACGAGCAAGCTTACACGGTGAGCACTACCACGCTTGATGCTTTTTTGCAGGAACAGGGTTTGGAAGTGGTGGATTACCTCAAAATTGACACTGAGGGATTTGATTTGATGGTCTTACAAGGGTTGGCATGGGAGAAAATTCAGCCAAGAGTGATCCTGTGTGAATTTGAGGATGAAAAAACACAAAGGTTGGGATACGCGTATACCACCCTGGCAGATTACCTGGTTAGCAAAGGTTATCGCTTGCTCGTTTCAGAGTGGCGCCCGATTGTTAGATATGGTGAGCAGCATTCCTGGAGGGGCTACTTCACCCACCCGCACAAGTTGCATGCTGAAAAAGCCTGGGGCAATCTGATTGCCACCAATGACAATGAGATTTACAGCCAACTGTTGAGGAGATGTAAACCAAAAAGCGACTCGCGCAAAGCATCGCGACCCGCCTGAAGTTGATGCCCTGAACAGTAAAGGGACTTTGCGGAACTAAGCATTCCGCTTTGCTGGCTGCCAGTTCACCAGGAATAGCCCGACCACAGCGACAATTAACCCGATCAGCCCAATCAGTGAAACGTTTTCTCCCAGGAAGATCCACGCCAGGAGCGTGATCTGGATCAGCATGGAATTGTTGATCATGCTCGATTCCATTGCCGTCAGCGACTGAAGGGTGCGGTTCCAAATCCAGAAAGCAAACGCGGTGTTAAGACCCGCGATTATCAACAATAGCAGCCAATCCACCAGGTCCAACTGCGGAAGGCCTTGAAAAATCACAACTCCACCGAGCAGCACCACTGCGCCGATGCCCATGCTGATGCCCGTCACCACCATCGGGTCCAGGCGTTGAGAGCGGTTCACGCCTCGCCCCATCACTGAGGCAACAGAATTGGCGATCATCGTAAACAGCGCCAGGCCCATTCCAAGCACACTCTTTGGAATTGTTGTTTCTGGCAGGAAGTAGACCAGGACGCCGGCAAGGAAGATTGCCATCCCACTCCATTGCAGACGGGATACAGACTCTTTGAGGAAGATCAAGCCCAACACAGCCACCATCGGACCGGTGAAACTCAGCAGCAGGCTCATTGTGATCGCGTCCAGGTGAACCAGGGTCAAAAACGCTCCGCCCTGTGTGATCGTGTAGTAAACCAGCCCCAGGATCACCAGGTAGCGCCACTCAAAAGCGCTCAGCTGCTTCACTTCACCTCTGCGTTTGAGTAGACCCGGCAACAGAATAAGGAAAGCCAGCATGTAGCGGATGCCGGTAAAAGCCAGTGGGGGAACATCCACGAGATACATTTTGATCAGGATGATCGAACTGGACCAAAGTATGGTCACAAATAGGGCTAAAAGAATGGCTTTTCCGCGGGAATAAGGGGACATTGGATGCTTACCTCACGGGATTATAACACGCCGAAAAAAGAATCTTGGTTGTCAACCTGCCTCGAGATTTACATGATGTTAAAGCCTCACAAGAACCAGCTCACATCTATTGACAATTGATATAAAAAATGCGATTATATTAGTATAGATGAACGCTAATTGCCAGGTTCATCACCCTCAAATTCACAAACCTACCTATAAAAATAGAAAAAGGAGTCATGATGAACACCGGGCGAAATTCCCAAAAAGCCGGCCTGAGGCTTGTAATCCTTTCATTAATTATTTTGCATCTTTTCTCGTCCATTTCAAACGCACAAGTATCTGCTTTGATGACTCTCCCACAAGTGGGTTTGATCCCAGGCGGACCCATTGATGACCAGAGTTTCAACCAAATGGCTTACGCAGGGCTCACCCGAGCATTTGATGCGAGCCTGATAGCCTTCCCCAGTGTCTATCAACCCACGGGCAATACAGAACCTGACTACGATGCGGCTATCGCCCAATGTGTCGCCGCTGGTAACTCCCTCTGCGTCACAGTCGGCTTTATGATGGGCAATTCAACGATGAATGCCGCTATAAACAATCCCAGTGTCCATTTTGCGATTGCCGATATGACCTGGGATGAACCCAGCTACCCGGCTAACCTGCGCGGTATGCATTTTTCTGTTGAAGAAGCTGCCTACCTGGCGGGCACACTGGCAGGGTTGATGACCGAGACGGACAAAATTGGCATCGTCGCCGGCATGGCTATCGCGCCAGTAGATGATTTCGTTTTTCCGTACATATATGGGGCACAATGGGCAAATCATTCCGTTTATTCCATGCTGGATTATGCCAACGATTTTAGCAACGAGGCGCTTGGCGCAGCATTAGCCCAATCCCAGATTGACCGCGGCGCGGATGTAATCCTGGGCGTTGGCGGCATGATGGGAAATGGCGCAATCAGACAAGCAGGCTTGCAAAGCAAATACTGCATCGGCGTGGATGTGGACGCGTACTATACAGTCTTCGAAAGCGGAACAGCACCTGGCGCGGATTATCTGCTGACCAGTATCCTCAAACGCATTGATAACGCAGTTTACGACACGATAGTGGCACATGTGAATGACACCTTCACTTCTGGGACGCACATATACGACGTTGAGAATGGTGGTGTCGGGTTGGCCCCTTACCATTATACTGAACCAGACATTCCCCCTGAGGTGATTTCCTATCTTGAGGATGTGGCGGCTGGAATTGCCGATGGCAGCATAGATGTCTGGCAGCCGTTTTTCACAAATTCAGTCTATATACCTGTAATAGTTCGATAAACTCCTCTTGCTTCAGATTTAATGAGAGGTCGGCTGCTAGCCGACCTCTTGAACACACTTATCCTAGTTGGCTCTTACCAAGCCGAGATAATTTCACTTATTAATAATTTTCAAGCTCCCAAATAAGCTTTAACAACGCTGTCATTCTTGAGAAGCTCATCCCCATCGCCCTCAATGGTGATGGTGCCGGTCTCAATCACATAAGCCCGGTTTGAAACAGCCAGCGCCATTGGCACCAATCAAGGCAACAATCTCCCCCTGGTTCAGATAAAAGCTGATACCTCTTAGCGCCTGGATCACACCATAATACATATTCAAATTTTCAACTTTGAGCATGCGCCTTTCTCTTTCTCTCCTGGTATTTCTCGGTCAACTGACCACCACCCGCGCCTAAATAGGCTTCAATAATCTTTGGAAGTACCTTTTTTGCCCTAATAATGGTCTTTTTGTGGGAACTCGACAAAGTTTGCTCATCTCAATCATCCACAGCTTTTGAAAGATTTCATTAGTTAAAAAATAGGGTTGGCATCCCTGTCTCTGCTTCCGAGTCATTTCCAAACAAGAAAACGTTTGCCGATCTGATTGATGGTGACCAACCCTCTCCAATCCGTACCATAATCATAATAAATGAACGGGTTCGTGGCAAATTAGACAGACTGAGGGCTAAAATACTACAATTTTACTGAATAATTGTGATGTGACCGCCAACCATAT
>DAISYV010000135.1:0-4588 GCA_036825115.1 Anaerolineaceae bacterium
TCGGTGATGCGCCGCGCCAGTGGGTTGAAGCGCCAGGCATCCATGCAGTCTGCCAACACGTCCTGCCGGTCATAAGCCAGGCGGTCGCGCGGGCTTTCCCCTGCCTGCCAGGCACCGACCAGCAAGGTGTTTTCCGTTTCTTCCAGGCTCAGCTGCATTTGATGCGCTTCAGTTTGAGGTTGAAGTCCGAAAAATTGGCGAAATTGTTCACCCAGCCGGCTCATGCTGCCACCGCCTGGCATTGCACAACATCAGCCTTACACTTGCCCACCACCGGGCAAACTTCGCCGTCCAGCGGGCAAATCACCCTGGCTGCGTCTGTGCGGCCAAAATAAGTCAAAACATCAGCCGGTGTGCCATTCCAGCGGTCGTAATCCATGTAGTTACCCACGCCGCCGATCGCCGGACCCCGTTCGGAGGTCTGATGGATCAGCCAATGGTCGACGCCTTTGGGCATGCGCGGCGGGCAGGGGTATTCGGGCGTGTATTGCGGGAAGGGACGTCGGTAGTAGTACTGCGCCAGCCACCAGTCCACCTCAGGCAGGTCCGCCACGCGTAGGTTGGCATCCACCCACATCGCCCGTGAGTAGACGATCGGCAAACGGCCGGTTTCCTGCTCAAGCAATTCAAGCGCGGTCAGCAGCGTGTTGGTGATCATCGCCCGGGTCTGCCCATGCTCGAGCTCCACATCGAGCACCAAGCGCACCTGGTCCAGCTTGATTCCCTCCAGGATTTTCAAGAAACTATCCATCTGCTTCAGGGCAGGCTCTCCGGGGTAAAGCACGTGGTAGGGCAGCACGCAAGCACCCATCACCAGCGCCTGCTGGGAAAAGTGCCTGAACATCGGGTCGCGATAACCCCACGAGACGCCTGCCCGGATCGCGATGAAGTTCACCGCGGGGTCGTGGGCTGCAATCTGATCAAAATCAGGCATCTGTGTGAGATCGGCGCTGGCGTTGTAACGCGAGAGGTCAATCCCAAAAGCAAATTCCTGGTTACGCACAAAGTAACTCATCAAAAACCTCCATCCATTTCCAAAATCGGGTCGCTGGCTGGGATCAACACGGACTGTGAGGACACACCCCAACTCAACTCGTCCAAAACCGCCACCATCGCAGCCGAAAGCACCAGGTCGTCATGCAACAGTCCGCCTTCAGGGTCGCGCGCCCCCTCGGGCACGCTCCAACGCAACAACCGCTCGGGTCCGGGGCTGACTTCCGCCTGCAAACCTGCCAACTGGCGATAGAAAAGCGCCTGAAGGCGATCCTGCTCGGCAGCCATCTGCCCCAAAAGTGGGTTCGTGCTCCACTCGTTGGGCGCACTTCGCGGAGAAAAATCCTGGAAGCGCCCCGTATCCACCACCGCCAGGAATCCCCACCCCAGGCGTGATTTCAACTGCCGGGTAAACTGCAGCGTGATGACACGCTCTCCCAGCTTGTCGCGCAGGAAGGACCCCACGCCCGCTCCCACGCCGCTGGCGTCCACCACGATCTTTTCCGGCTGCCACAGCTCTGCCAGGCGCAGCAAGCGCGCGTAGAGCGTGCTGTGCCTTTCGCCCTGCCAAAGCTGCCGGTTGACTACCCGGTAAATCGGTTTTCCCACCAGGTCTTCACCCAGCAGCGAAAAGTCCAACTCCACCACTGTCACCGCTGTCAGATCCCGGTCTGGATTTTCAAGCTCGGTGTTTGCTCCGCCCTGCCGCAGGGCTTCGTCCTCCCCCGCCAGGTCGATCAACAAGGCGTAGCGTTTGCCCGGCATGGGAGTCTCGAGCGCGGGTTGCGCACCTTGCATCAGACCCAACCGGCTGGGATTGAACAACCCGGCGGCGAAATCAATCTCCTCGCTAAAAAACTGGCTGCGCACCATCGGGTGGCTGCGCCCCATGCGCGCGATCTGCTCATCCACAAAGGTGCCGTAAGCCGGCACTTCCCGCCTGACCTCTTCAGCTGTAATCTGAAACACCCGGCGGATGCTATCACGCGCTTCTGCTTCCCTGGCAGCTCGCAATTCACGCGCTAAAAGGGTCTGAGCGCTCCAGGCAGTTCCCCAAAAGACGCGCGTGGCGTTGGTGGAGGCTGCCATGGGGGCAATTTGCTTGTCGTACTTGGCAATTTCAATATCCTGTGCCTCATCCAGCGAAAGCAGGGTGGAGGCGGTGGCGCCGACAATGTTGGAACTGGGTGCTGCTGAAAGAAAAGTGAGATGGGATTTGTGGAAGCGGTAGTGATTGCCAGCGCTTTTGTGCCATTTGCCGCGCGTCAGAAAATTGGCTTCCAGGGCGGTTTCCAGGCGGCGCATGGCATTCAGGCTTTGCGGCTGGTAAGTGGGCGAGAGTTTCACCATTTCGGCGCCTTCTTCCGCCAGCAGCGCCATCAGGTAGACCTCGAGCTGCGCCTGCATCAGGTTCTTGCCGGATTGGCGCGGGAACATCACTACCACGGACAGCCCCAGGTTGTGCAGTACTGAGTTCACGATCGCGTTGGCGGCTGCTTGCTGGTAAGCACGCAGTTTAATCCCGCCGAAGACGCGCGTGAAGTTGGTAACCTGCCGCAGAGAGCGCAAAAAGTCAGGCCGGCTAACGCTCTCAGTTTCCGAGAGCCGCATGCGCTGGTAATAGCCCAGGCTGGTACTGGGGAAAGTCAATGCTTCAGTCATGGCTGACCTCACCCATCTGTTTGATCTCCTGACCAAAGTCCGTCAGGCGTTTTAGCAGCTCGATCGAATCGCCATTCTTTTCAGGACCATTTAGCATGACATTCACGCGCAACATGGATGCCATGCGTGAACAGGTCAAGCCAAGCAGATCGAGTGATTTCGCCAGGTTGACCGGGTAATCTTCCTCACCGGCGCTGTCCGCGGCACGCATGAAGCGTTTCAACGTGCGCGAAAGCATGCTGATCTCCTCGTCCAGGTTGAGTTTGGCTGCCTCAGAAAGCTGCAAACGTTCAGCTGGACTAAAATCCGCCAGAAAAGCTTCCCGTTCAGCCAATCTGTCAAGTTGCTCACAATCAACCTGCCGGAGTGAGCCCGCCGCGTTTGGGCGGGCTTTTCCGGTGGGCTGCGTAGGAGCCTGGCAAGTGGGGTTTGAGTGTCGCATGTTACGCTGCCTCCTGTTTATAGAACTTATGTTCTATATTGGCATTAGTTTAGCGTCTTTTAATGCGCTTGGATAGAGGTCAAAAGTTGCCAATTTCATAAGAGAATGTCATCTTTTACGTCAGGGTATACTTGTATGAGTATTGTTGGAGGATGAAGAAATGCGCCGAAAAGACCGTGAAATGGACCAGGATTTTGCCCGTGATGTGATCGACCGCAGCCAGTATGGGGTTTTGGCTTGCGTTACCCCTGGCGGAAAGCCATACGCTATCCCGCTTTCCATCGCGCGGGACGGCGGCAGGCTCGTCTTCCATTCCGCCACGGCTGGCAGCAAGGTGGACTACCTGCCGGATGGGCAGGAAGTGGCGCTGACGTTCGTCTCGCACGTGCAGGTGCCGGAGCTCTTCAGCCTGGAGGAACTTGCCACAATGGCAAACGAACCCGGGGCTGCTGCGAGGCTGGGATCGAAGGTCTTCACCACCGAGTTTGAATCCGCCTGCGTGCAGGGCAAGGTCTATGAGCTGACGGAATCAGCGGATAAGCTAGTTGGTTTGCGCTGTATTTGTGAGAAGTTCACACCGGATAAAATGGCGTTTTTTGAACTCGCGGCAGAGAACGCGCTGAAGATCACGAAAGTCTATGAGATCCGGATCGAAAGCCTGACTGGCAAACGCAAACGTTTTGACGCCCAGGGGAATGAGCTGAAACGGCAAGTGGAAGGCTAAAAGTCCGGCAGCTTGAGCCCGTTTTGCTTCAACCAGCGGCGCTGAACTTCGAAACCTGGCAGCATCTGCCCCAGGAAGGTCCAAAAAGCCAGCGAATGATCGTGGTGGCGGGTGTGTGCCAGTTCGTGCACTGCCACGTACTCGAGCGCTTCCGGTGGCACCATCGCCAGCCGCAGCGAGAAATTGAGCGAATTTTGCCGGCTGCATGATCCCCAACGCCTTTTTGCCCCCGTGATGCGGATCGACTTGACCTGCAAACCCCACACTTTCGCATATTTCTCAGCAATCGCTGTGACTGCCTTGCGCGTGTATTCGCGATAATAGGCTTCCAATTTCTCCGCGCCTTTTTTTTGCTCATTTCGGGCAAGGAAGAATCCCTGTCCTTCCTTGAAAACCAGGCCTTTTACGCCTTTATCCACCAGTTGGAGTGGATATTGCTTGCCTGCCAGCCAGAGTAGTTCCCCAACCACGAAACGTAGTGCCTGGGCTGGTTCCGGGACCTTCGCCATGAGAGCTCGCTTCTCAGCAATCCAGCCGGCATGCTGCTCCAGGAAGTTGGTGATCTGCCGTTTGGGAGTCCCCACTGGCGCTTTCAGCACCACCTTGCCCCCAGGCAATACCTGCAGCATCAAGCGCTTGCGGCGTCGGTCATAGATAATCTCTTCGGGTTGTGTAATCATGGGCTGATTATAAGCGCGGAGTGCGAGATTTGAGCGGGACTTAGGGAAAGAGTCCTCCCCTATAGTGAGAAAACCCTCGGGGCAAGC
>DAISYV010000136.1:0-4395 GCA_036825115.1 Anaerolineaceae bacterium
GATCCGGATTTGGCTTTGCTGTTGGCTCAACTAAGGAGGAATAGTATTGTTTTATCCGGGCACAAGGCGGAAGAGGTTCTGGATCCCATCCCATGGGTCGATATCCAAAGAGCCATAAGAGATTCTTTGCCTGGCTTGGTCGCGAACCTCAAAGGAGACGAACGCAACGTCATTTTGACCTTAGCCAGGATGTGGTTCACTGCCGCAACGGGCGAGTTTTGCTCAAAAGATCAGGCAGCGCAGTGGGCAATCAATCAACTTCCTGTAGAACAAGCAGCTTTGCTTGATGTTGCAAGGAAGGCCTATTTGGGAGAAGTTAAGGATGAGTGGGAAGAAATGGAAACCGAGTTAGCAGCACTCGTTGACAGCCTGCGAGGAGCAATTGAGCCACTGGTGAATATCTGAACAACAACTATTACCATCTTGAACTCGCAGTGATGAAATGGAGGAAAAATGTACAGCGATGAATGGATAGAACTTGGATATACCAGCAGTGAGCAAATCGAGGTGTCTGACATCGTTTTTTATCGCATCTGGACAGATAATGCAGGTGCCGAGATCGGCGCGTCCGTGGATTTTGAGATCGATAACGATTTTCACTACGTCATGCCAATATCAGGGTGGCAACGTTTCAAGGAGTACGTTCTGGGTGTCAGCAGGTCTGAAGAGGTAACAGATGCCTTTCGCGCATATTTGTTGAGGAATAGGGGGCTGTTTGATTTTGAACGCGACTTAAGGATATATGGCATAGGGTACCAAAAGATCTTCTTCTAACCTTCGACTTGTGATCAATCCTCGTGTTAGTTTCAAACAACTGCTGATCTTCAAGATTTCCCCGTGACAACATTAGTGAGGTGGTGTTATTGATCTCGAAGTAAAATCAACTAAGAATCTGGCAAGTCTCAAAAGCCTTAGACCCAGAAAAACAAAAGATGAAGGGTAACAACATGAGTATTATCGTAAACGTTTACTACTCCGGCAATGATGGAAATGCCAGGAAGTTCGCTGAGGAAATGGAAAACAGCGGCATAGCAGACCAGGTCCGCGCTGAGCAAGGAAATATGAAGTACGCGTATTTCTTCCCAATCAACGATCCTGAAACCGTCTTGCTAATAGACTGCTGGCAGGATCAAGCCGCGCTTGATCTGCATCATGATTCCCCAATGATGCAGCAAATCTTAGGTCTCCGCGAAAAGTACGACTTGCACATGAAAGTGGAAAGATACATTTCTAATGATGCAGGAGTTCCTGATTCGGACAAACAGTTCATTCGAGAATGATCACTTTGATGTTCAGGATCCAGGAAAGCCCCATCTTACAGGTATTTTGGAAGCGAGTTGAGTAATGACGAAGGCTGTAATTTTTGACCTTGATGGATTGTTGGTCGATACTGAAATGATTTCCTACAAAATTTACAAGGAAATCCTGGCTGAAATTGGCTGCGATTTTCCTTTGGATGAGTACGCGCAAAAATTCAGCGGGAAAACTGTCGTTCAAAATATCAAGCATCTCATAGAGACATATCATCTGCCGTGGTCTGCTGAGCTGGGTTTCAGCAAGGTAGTCGAAATTGAAGGCAGATTTGTTGCCCAGGGTGTGGATTTGAAACGTGGCGCCAGGCAATTACTATCATTCTTGAAAGAGAATGACCTCAAGATTGCCATGGCATCCTCAAGTATTGAAGAACGAGCGCTCAACATCTTACGACAGCACGATCTTGTTGATTGCTTTGATGCATTTGTGTTTGGCTATGAGGTCAAAAATGGAAAGCCAGCCCCGGATATCTTTCTGAAAGCCTGCGAGAAACTTTCCGAGAAACCAGAGAATTGCCTGGTATTGGAAGATAGCGAGGCGGGCATTCAGGCAGCATTTTCAGCACAAATCCCGGTAATCTGCATCCCTGACATGAAAGTGCCCAACCCGCGCTATCTGGATATGACCAAAGCAACGTTAACTTCTTTGGATGAGGTCATCCCTTATTTAACAAACTGATCACAAATCTGGCAAAGGTGATAAGGTAGTTAAATTTAACATGAGACAGGGAGTAGTAGATGAAACTTTACGCCTCACATTGCGTGTTCCCCACACCAGATATTCAAAAAACCGCTGAGTATTATGTTGATAAGTTGGGCTTCAGGCGGGTGGATTACCTGGATGCCAAAGAAAAGCATATCTGCCTCTATCGCGATGGGGTTGAGTTTATCCTGACGCAAGCCAATACACAGCGCGTCTTTCCTAACAGGGAACTTTACGGTTACGGCGAAGACGCCTATGTGATCACAGAAAGCCAGCAGGAACTGCAGGACGAGTTTGAGATAAAAGGAGTCACCATCACTGAGCGACTCCATCAAACGGATTATCACAACCTGGAATTTTCGATCGAGGATATCGATGGTCGACGCATCTGTTTTGGGATCAAGGTTAGCTGAATGATAGGATTTTTACCCATATTCCAGCCAAGACCTAAAAATAAAGGGTCTTCTTTGGCGGCTAATGTCAGGTTGAAGTGGACAAGTACCTGACTTAAGCTGTGATATTTGACCTGGACGGATTGTTGGTTGATACCGAATTGATTTCATTAAAGATCTTTAAAGTAATCCTGGCTGAAATACGCGATTTGCCTTAACCTGTGCCGTTCGCATTCGTATGCTCATTTGGCACATCATCAGGTTCATCCATTAATTCAATCCGAAATCGAATTATCTGGACGATCACTTATAAAACGCGAAGGTATCCTAAGGAATATCAGTGACCCAATTTTCCCCCATCTTGCGTCATCACTTTGGGAGATGTATAATGCTTTCAATTCATTCCGCATCCCACCTAAACATTCCTGGAGGTTAAAATGGATACTTTCTCCCGCATGCCGCGTTATGATGTCCGCAACGATGGCGCTGGACCGTATGCTGTTTTTTATTGTGATGCCTGCGAACGCGAGTTCCGTAGCCAGCCCGATTTTGTGGGGACTGCCACCAAGGATTTTGGCAAGCAAGCCCTGGGCAACCTGCTGCGTAGGGTGCCCCTGGTGGGCAGCGCGGCAGCAGAGAATGTGCTGGGTGAAGACCCGCGCTACAGCATGAAGCTCAATCCGCAGCAGCTTGAAAAAGCCTGGGGGCAGGTGCAGGTCAACTTCCGCGAGTGCCCCTCCTGCAGGCGGGTGGTGTGTCTTTCCGATTTTGACAGCCAGAGCGGCTTTTGCCAGGAAGACAGCCCGCGTTCCGAAGAGATCGCCGAAGCGCGCGGCGCACAGGCAGGCTCAGCAATCAAGGGCTTTGCCGACGCCTTCGGGTTGACAGGTGTGCTTAAAACTGCCGAAAGCTCGATGCGTCAAGCCCAGGCCAGCACTGCAAAATGCCCCTCTTGCGGAGTGATGGCATCTCCTGGCACAAAGTTTTGCCCCGAGTGCGGGACGGTCATGGCACAGCCGATGGAAGATAAATGCCCCAGCTGTGGCGCCGATGCACATGGTGCTAAATTCTGCCCTGAGTGCGGGACGAAGATTGAGCGCGGCCCGGTGGTCTGCCCCAAATGCGGTGTGGAAGTAAAAGGCGCCAAATTCTGCCCGGAGTGCGGAACTAAAATTTAGCAGTACCCTCGAAGAGGTAGCAGGCAGCAAACCGGAGTACGGATCGTTTTATCTCAATAGATTTGTGTGTGTCCGACACCGCACATCCACAATGTAGCTTAAGCATAGCCAAATCGAGACACTCGCGTTTCAGCCTTTTTTGACTAAAAGGAATAACAAAGACTCCTTCGAAGACTAATTCCCCTCAATTAAGGCAGAAAGAAGCGGGATAATCTCAACAGCATCTCCAACAATACCCAGGTCGGCTGTCTTAAAAATGGCAGCTTCAGGGTCTTTATTGATCGCGATGACCGTCTTGGATGAGCTCATCCCAACCACATGTTGGATCGCGCCGCTGATGCCAGCAGCAATGTACAGTTCCGGGCCAACCGTCGTACCAGACTGCCCAACCTGGCGGGTATGCGGGATCCAACCCTGCTCCACGATGGCGCGCGAGCCAGCCATCACGCCGCCCAATTTTTGCGCCAGATCCTGCAGGAGCTCAAGATTGGCAGCCTTTTGGCAGCCCCTGCCGCCCGCCACGATCACGCGCGCGTCTTCGATGCTAATGCCTCTTTCCTTGTCCAGGTAGCGCCTTTCCACCACCCGAGTGCGAATTGCGGCACGATTGAGGGTGACCGGAAAGATTTCCTTCACTATCGATGAATCGACATATTTGCCAGGAACAGGAAAAACGTTCGGACGGACAGTAGAAGTTTGTGGACGGTTGAAGGGCGTGATGATCGAGGCCATGATATTCCCGCCAAAAGCCGGGCGGGTCTGAACCAGCTGCCCTTCAGCGTTTATCTCAAGCCCTGTGCAGTCCGCCG
>DAISYV010000137.1:0-4380 GCA_036825115.1 Anaerolineaceae bacterium
CCTGCCTTTTCCCTACGAGAAACAAGGTGTAAGGTAACAGAATTGAATTATTACTCAACCAATTGATAAAAGAAGTCTTTTCCCACCGGAAAGCAATCGCGTTCTGACGATTTGAGGAAAGAGCCATAGAGGATAGGCCTTGACAGAAAAATTAGTGTGTGAATTGATTATCGAAACCAACTGCCTTTCATGTACAATACATGGGTATTCACGATTCCGCGGAGATTGGCGATGAATGTTATGAAAATCAAATTCAAAAAAAGCATTTTTTCGTTGTTGATGGTGGCGCTGGTACTAAGCTCCTGTGCCTTGCCTGGAGCAAGCGGCGGGGGAAAACTGCAGGTGAGCGCCAAACACCCGGAGACGGGAATTCAACAGGGGCAGGTTTTTGATCTGGAACTGCAGCTCATCAACCCGGACAATGTCAATGCTACGGTAAAGGAAATCCGTTTCGAATCCGATTTCTTCGAATGGGCGAGTTACGAAGGCTCTATCCCACCGCTGAGCATGGAAACACAGGCGAATGGTGATGGGGTGATCAAGCTGGATATGACCATCGCCCCAACAGGGGTTGAGGACTTCGTTTTTCGTTTTAGAGCCAACAAGAGCGGCGATGTGTTGGGAAACTGGCGGGTTGTCGCGGGTTCCTCTATAATCGCGATCGAGACCAGGATGAAAATATCCGGCACAACCCCAACAGGTTGGGACCCCGGCGTCTCACCGGAAGGAGAAGCTCCTGATCTCGGTGCCATTCCTTACCAGGCAGTGGTGCAGATTACCGCGTTTGTGGACATCGATGGGGAAACTGTTCCGCGCTGGACTGGCTCGGGGACGATCATCAGTTCAGATGGTTTGATCCTGACCAATGATCACGTTGTCAGCTCAACCAGGTACGAGGAGGTTGTGGCACTGCTCGTTTCCCTCACTGTTGCCCAGGATCAGCCGCCCGTGGATTCCTATTATGCTTACGTGGTGCAGGCGGATGCGTCGCTGGATCTGGCGGTGATCAAACCAGCCTGGGATATGAAGGGTAATCCGCTGGATTACAGCCAGCTCAGGCTCCCATTCGTGCCTCTTGGTGACTCGGACACGCTCGATTTGGGTGAATCAATCGTAATCCTTGGCTATCCGGTCATCGGCGGCGGCACAATCACGCTCACCCGCGGAGAGGTGAGCGGCTTTACCTCCGAGGAGCCTTTTGGCAACAGGGCGTTCATCAAAACCAGCGGTACGATTGCCGGTGGCAATTCGGGAGGATTGGCGGTTGACTCGTTGGGGCAAATCGTTGGCATCCCGACCCAGCTGGGTTCTGGAGACCTCTCGCTTGATATTGTTGATTGCCGACCCGTGCGGGATACCAATCGGGATGGCTACATCGATGAGAACGATGATTGCGTGCCCACAGGTGGGTTTATCAATGCTCTGCGCCCGATTAATCTTGCCAGGAATATGATTGATGCTGCCAAACGGGGTGAGGTCACAGTCAGCACCGGGGATAGCCAAAACCTGGTTTATCAAAACACTGGCGATATTATCTTTGAAGATGATTTTGCTAATACTGACAGTGGTTGGCTAAACACCGGCGATGCGGATGGACGACGGGCTTACGAAAACGGGGAGTATACGATTGAAGTGACCTCGCCGATGTATTGGTTTTGGTCGGACCAATATTTTGCCTACGACGCCCTGATGGCTGAGGCGGACGTGCGCGTGGTGAAATCGGTGGGGGACGCGGATTATGGGTTTGTTTGCGGCATGCAGGGTGACGAGCATTTTGTAGCGCTTGAGATCAGCGAAGATGGTTACTTTACCATCTGGAAACAAGCCGGTGAAGAATTTTCAACCCTGATCGACTGGACCTACAGTGAACAGCTGGCGGGTTCCGGTCCTTACCGACTCGCTGTTCAGTGCAGCCGGGAAAAGCTAGCGCTGGCCGTGGATGGCATTTTGCTTGGGGAAGTCCAGGACCCGGATTATTTACCGGGCGGTTTTGGTATGATTGCGGGAACCTTCGATAACGGTGGTTTCAAGGTAGCCTTTGACAACCTGATCATCATGATCCCATGAGGTGAAATATGCGCATGAAAACATTGACAATCCATCACCTGGTGAAAGGGGAAGACCTCAATCACCACCGCACGTTATTTGCCGGACGAGGCGCAGAATGGCTGGTGGAGGCGGGGTTTATCGCCGCGGCTGACTTGCTGCCGCCTGAATATGTGCTCTGCCTCAAGATCCACGGCATGACCTTCCAGCGACCGGTGAGACCGGGAGAGGTTGTTCGTTTTGATACGAAGATCGTCCAGACAGGTCGTTCACGCCTGATTGCCTATGTGCGGGCGACCACCAAAGAAGAATTGACGGTGGATGGATTCCTGACTTTTGTGTACGTGGATGATCACGGCAAGTCGCGCCCTCATGGGATCACCATCGAAGCGGAAACGCCTGAGGAGATTGAGCTGCAGGAGCGTGCCGGCCAGCTTTAGTGTTTGTATTCAATCACTAATAAAGAGTAAAGCCAGTCCGTTTCAGGAATGTGTTTATGTTTGAAGCGGAATAGTGGGAATAGTGCTTAAGTAGATTTCCTCTTTTTGCAGATCCTGGTAGATCCGATAATTGATGAGATTCTGTGCCTTCACAAAAAGACCGTAGTCAGGGGTTATCATAAAATACACAATCTCAAACACAAGACCCATCTGAGCAAACGATTGAAAGTGGGCTCGCGAAAAACGAACGTTTTCGAGCCCCTGGAAGGCATCCTCTATCAATTGAGGAATGATAGCCAGTTTTTCGGCAGGCGTATTGTAAGCAATTTGGATGGTGAACGCAACACGTCTTTCCTGCATGCGATCAAAATTTTGCAGCGGGGTTTTAAGGAGCTCAGAGTTGGAAATCGTTAGTTCTTCACCAGAAAGATTGCGGAGTTGGGTCGATTTCAGACCGATCTTTTCTACTGTGCCGCTGAAATTGCCCGTTTTGATCGAGTCGCCAGGCTCAAAGGGTTTATCGAGGTGGATGGTCAGGCTGGAGAGCAAGTCCGCCACCAGGCTTTGGGCTGCGAGACCGATGGCAATGCCGCCAATGCCCAGGCTGGTTATTATGCCGGCGATATCAAAGTTTGGAATACTTTCAATGATGACAAGCACCGCTACCAGCCAAATCAGGACGCGTGCGATAATGGCAATGCCGCGCAGGGAAGTACGGCGGGTGTAGTCATCGTCCGGCAGTTTTTCAATTTGATTATCGGTCCAATGGCTGACGCCTAAGTCCGCCCAGCGACCGATTTGTATAGTCAGCAAAGCAATCAAAAGGACCCTGAGCAAAGTGCTGACTGGCTCAGAGAGTACGAGCAGCTGGGATGCAAGCCAGACGGCTGCGATCAGAGTTGTCGGCAGGATTATCTGGCTGAGCAGGACGGTAAGAAGTTTTGGGTTGGGATTTTGTTTTATTCTTTTGCGACAGAATACCCTCACAAGAAAAAGGAGGAACAGAACCACCGCAAAAACCAACATAGCTTTCAGCCAGTGCAGAAGAGAGTTTCCAAGAAAGATCGTATCCATACAATAAATTGTAACATCAAGTAATGGTTGAAAGGGGGTAAGGGTATGCGGAAGAACCCTGTCATTCTGAGCCGTTTTTGTGAGGAATCTTGTCTTTATAAATCAGATCCTTCACTTCGTTCAGGATGACAAAGTCGTGTAAGGTGGGTAGGCTATAGCAAGATGATTGGAGGCAAAGTTTCAATGACACCATACTCATCGAGCACGATCACCCGCCCTACGAGCAACAGGTGGTAGCTAGGCTCATCGTGCTTGAGGAATATGCGTATTTCAAGCCGACAATTCCTGTCATTCTGAGCTTTTTTGCGAAGAATCTAACGATTGGAGGTCAGATCCTTCACTTCGTTCAGGATGACAAAGTCGTGTAAGGTGGGTAGGCTATAGCAAGATGATTGGAGGCAAAGTTTCAATGACACCATACTCATCGAGCACGATCACCCGCCCTACGAGCAACAGGTGGTAGCTAGGCTCATCGTGCTTGAGGAATATGCGTATTTCAAGCCGACAATTCCTGTCATTCTGAGCTTTTTTGCGAAGAATCTAACGATTGGAGGTCAGATCCTTCACTTCGTTCAGGATGACAAAGTCGTGTAAGGTGGGTTGGCGTTATAGGATTTTGGGTCAAGCAAACGATTAAAAGCCAACCCACCAGAAAAAGGTCCGGATTGGTGGGTAGGCTATAACGAATCTCATATCGTCAGATACTCCATGACACCATACTCTTCGAGCACGATGACCCGGCTACGAAACCATGGATCGCAGACAAGTTTACAGATGCACTCATGCCCGTTGTTTGCCTTATAATTGACCCTAAAATACA
>DAISYV010000138.1:0-4335 GCA_036825115.1 Anaerolineaceae bacterium
AGGCTGAGATTGCCCTTGAAGTGATGGGGTATTTGCAGCAAGAACATAGTTATGGCAACAAAGTGACCGGACGAATCCTGGAAGATCATTTTGGTGGATTGGGATACGGTTGGTCACGCGAAGTATTATGGATCGTACTGGCAGCATTATTACGAGCCGGCGTGATTGAAGTAACGTATCAGGGTCGCCGATTCCGCAATCATCTGGATCCCCAGGTGAGATCTGTATTCGCATCCACGAACACTTTCCGATCAGCATCCTTCGCTCCTCGTAAAGCGCCCGACCTCAAAACCCTGGTGAATGCTGCCAAACGCTATGAGGAGATTACCGGGGAAGAAGTGGATGTGGATGAGGCGGCTATTGCTCAGGCTTTCCAGAAGTTGGCGCAAGCGGAACTCAACGCCCTTTTACCAGTGGATGCAGTTGCCAGAGCTAATAACATACCCGTTCTTGATATTTTGGAAGAATATCAGAGTACTTTGAAGGCGATTCTTCAGGGAGCATCCGATGATTTGGTGAATATGTTGGAAGGTGAAGGCGAATCATTCAAGAAACTGCGTTCACACGTCCAGGGTATTCGCGGAGCAACCGAACCGGCTGGCATTAAACGATTACAGCGAGCCCGAATGGCAGCCACGCAAATGGCGGGACTACTGGTCGAACGGGGTGTCAATGCAGGAGTAGTTGAGGCGAGGGATTTGTTGGATGCGCGTTTGGCTGATGGGTCTTATTATCAGCAGACAGCTGAGGTGGATCAGGCAATCCAAACCATTGAAGCAGCGTACGCCCAAACATACTCAACCATCCATCAAGAACGGGCTAAGGTATTTCGTGAAGTGATTGACCAGGTGAAAGGTTCACCAGATTGGGTTGCCTTACAACCTGATCAGCAAGCAACCATCCTTTCCCAATTAACAAGCCGGTACTGTGATGGTGGAACGGAGAATGGTTTATTTGCCCTGCCAACCGGCAAGCTAGTTTGCGAAATGTGTAATGCTACGATCCCGCAGATGGAATCGGATATCGCCGCAGCAAACGGGCTGAAAAACACTGTGATACGTAAAATCCAGGAAATACTAAAGCCGGAAGAAAAAGTGGAGCGGGTAAAAATTTCAACCATCCTGAACACGCTTCAAGCGCTGAATACACGTGAAGAAGTGGAAGACGCGTTGGAACAGCTTCGAGAAGCCTTGATGGAACGGATTGATGCAGGCGTGAAGGTCATCCTGGAGTAATCACCATGCCCAGTCCTATTCAGACATTTAAAGACAATATCCGGCCGGCGAACCTGATGCTTCAGGTGTATTCGTTGTTGGATACCAATGATCATATAAGTTCTGAAGAAGAAATGAACAAAGCATTACGTGCGATTGTGCAAGCGGAGGCGACTGAAGAACTTTTGTTGGTATATAACGAATTGTTTTTGGGTCTGGTTCGTGAGCGCGCCCAGCTGCCACCTTCCACGTTACGTCGGGCTTCGCTCAACCACTTGCTCCGACAGGCGGTGGTTGCAGGATGCACGGCACTCGATACGTATTTGCCATCTCTCCTTCGTGTCAATTTACCCACGTCAATTCGTGCATTTGGCAGAGATTTCATTCCAAGAGATGACGCAATCGTCATGGAATTCTTCCAAGACCTCACCTTTACATTAGATGAAACATTACGCTTGTTGGCTGATCCCAATGCTGCTGAATATATTGCCAATAAAATCCTTGGGTTAACGAATTTCAGTTACCTTAGCTCAAGGAAAGGCGTCCATGTAACCGGGCGACTGCTGGGTGTACAGAATCCCTGGGATCAGATATCCAATCAATTGGGTAGAGATAAAAAGGAGATGGGTACGGCATTATTTGAGATTTCTGAACGTCGGAATAGTATCGTTCATCGAGCGGATCGCAGCAAAGAAGATCCAGATGGCTTTCCCCAAGAGATAAGCTATGCCTGGGCAAAAAGGTCTGTAGATACCGTGGAACATATCAGCCTGGCATTGGATGAAATTGTGCAGATAAAAATGAATGAGTTGCAGGCGGTGATTAATGCCCGATGATCCTAGTGAAATAAAGCTGCCAAACCAGGTATACCAATTGCGCCAGGGAGATTTTGGAGCGATTCCGGGGAAGCCCATTGTTTATTGGTTAAATGCAAATCTACGGTCATTTTTTAAAGAATATCCTGGTATAGGAAAAGTTTTAAAAGCAGGCGTCGGACAAAATACGGGTGACAATGATAGGTTCTTAAGATTTTGGTGGGAGGTTGGTTGTTCAAAAATCGGTTTCTATTTTAACAATCTATTAGATACCATTTCTTCCTCAAAAAAATGGTATCCCTATATGAAGGGTGGTTCCTTTTTACGCTGGTATGGAAACCAAGAAAGAGTTGTCAATTGGGCCAATGATGCAAAAGAGATGAAAGAATACGCAATGATTCGGAACAAAGGTAAACATTGGTCTCGTTATTTGCAGAATTTGCCTTTATGTTTCAAGGAAGGCATAACCTGGTCACTCGTGAGTACAACAAGTTTTGGGGTGCGTTACCTGCCACCAGGGTTTATATTTGATGTCGGTGGTTCATGCGGTTTCCCAACGAAAGATTTGTTGTTGACAATTATGGCGGTGATGAACTCCACGTGGATGAATTATGCCTTAAGGCTTCTGAACCCAACCATTAATTTTCAAATTGGCGACATCGCCCGGGTACCATTTAAATCTCCTACACCAACTAAGAAAGCCCAATTTGACCGTCTCGTACCGCAATGCATCCATATCCAACAAATGGAATCAATGTGCTCAGAAAACACGTTCGATTTTCATGCTCCGCTGGATTGGAAAACAGGCCCAAGCCAGGAGCTGGCTGCCAGCCAGCGCTTGCATGCTTTAGAAGAGCAAATCAACGAGCAGGTGTATGTGCTTTACGAGATCAGCCTCGAAGATCGCCAGGCGATCGAAAGTGAACTGGCGGGAGGCATGGCAGTTGCCGAAGAAAGTGAAAAAGTTAAGACTGAAGAAGAGGATGAAAGCGAGGTCGAAACTGGCGGTACCAGGCAATCATTAGCCTTTGCCTGGCTCTCCTACGCCATTGGCATCGTCCTTAGTCGTTTCCAACCCGGCATTCCGGGCGCTCTAGGCTCTGCCATCTACCGCCGATCAGATTTTGCCATCGGCTCATTGCCCGAACCCAGCGAAGAAGAATTCAACGAACTGGTCGGCGAGCCTTCCCAGTTTGCCTACATCGATGAGCAGGGCGGGCGGCACGTCTTCTCCCGTCCGGTGGAACAAGCCCTGCAAGAACTCGCCGTTCCAGACGGCATCACGGTCTTCGACCCCAATCACCCTCGCGACCTGCCGGCACTGGTCAGCAAAGCATTGGAACTCATGCTCGGTCAAGCGCAAGCTCAGGAAGTCATCCAGCAGGCGGCTGGTGGGGATCTGCGCAAGTTCCTGGAAAAGGATTTCTTCACCCAGCACCACATCAAACAATACCGCAAACGTCCGGTCTATTGGCCGATCCAATCCTCCAAACGTTCCTACGGCTTCGTGCTGTTCCACGAAAAGATCGACCGCAACACCTTCTATGCCCTGCAGCAGGAACCCTACCTGTCCACCAAACGGCGCGCTGTGCAGCTGCGCCTGGAAGAACTTGGCAAAAAGGTTCTGACCACCCAGGGAGCCGTCCGCAAGCCCATCGAGAAAGAAATGGACGAGCTGCGCCAACTGGCGGAAGAACTGGCGCAGTTTGCCAAAGACCTGGATGCCATCACCCGCGGCGGGTATGAGCCCGAGCCGGACTGGATCGATGACGGGGTGATCCTGCGCATGGCGCCGTTGTGGAGCGTGATCCCGCTTTGGAAGAGCGAACCGAAGAAGTACTGGGAGGAGCTGGCCGCTGGGAAGTACGATTGGAGCCGGATTGCGATGAAGTACTGGCCGGAGCGGGTGAAGCAAGCCTGTAAGAAGAACAAGTCCTACGCCATCGCGCACGGGCATGAAGAATGGTACGTGGGAAACTAGTACGAGAATTATGAAGAGGAGAGCATGAGTAATACTGCAAATCTTGTCACCCAATATTTGATCCAAACACTTCGCCAACAACTCCAAGAACACCACATTGTTGTTTGGTTTGATCCGGAAAAGCAATATCAAGCCCTCGTTCTCGCAGAGAATTTTCCTAACGTGCAGTTATTTTCATACGACCCCCAAAAAGGTTTTATGGAGCTGCGGCGTAGATTAGAGCAGGTTTGGGGTGCTTTAGAACCGCCAAAATTACTAATCTATGTGCCTATGTCTGAAGAGTTATCCCACCATGCATTAGTTGAATACACAACAGCCGGGGTTA
>DAISYV010000139.1:0-4282 GCA_036825115.1 Anaerolineaceae bacterium
CCGGCGATCTTAGCGACGTGACCGGTTAGAACGAAAATTTCTGCGGCAATCGTGCCGGCTGTGCCGAGCATGATGACCTGCAGAAGGGTAAGTTGACGCTTCAGTTTGCGCTTCGCCATATTGTCTCCAAAACAATTGATTGTTTGTTGGCTGAAATTATAGCACCATGGGGCTTTTTCGCATTTTGATATCTGTGTGATTAGATCTAATACTTGCGGAAGTGAAGGAGAAGAAACAATAGCGAAAAAAACTCACTTCGCAAGCCAGAATATGATCGGTTTGGTGAGGAGATCTTGCGATTTAATGTACAATGATAGTAGATCTTGAAAGAGGTGAAATATGAATAAGCGTTTCAGACTGTTAGCTTTCTTGTCTGTTTTGTTGCTGACGACCATGGCTTGCAGCATTACCCGTAACACTCCAACCCCTCCCCCCGGGGTCGATGAAAAAGATCAGAACGTTCTGGTGACCGAAAACCGTCAGTTAGGCGAATTTACCGCGATCTATATGGATGGCGGCGCAAAGGTGGTCCTGGTGCAGGGGAATCAGCACTCCATCATAGTCGAAGGTTCCCGCCGCGTTGTGGACCAGGTGATCACGAAAGTGAATGATGGGGTGTTAGAGATAAACTTCCGTGACAGAATCCTTTTTGAAAATTGGGGTGAGAGCCTCACTCTGACGATCACTTTCACCAACTTGAGCGATTTCAGGTTGGATGGTGGGGTGGAACTGATTGCTGACGGCCTTAACCTGGAAAACCTCAACATAACCATCAACGGCGGTGCCAGCGTTAAGATGAATAATCTGCTGCTGAACACACTTGGCATGACCCTATTGGGCGGCGGCGACATCCAGGTTTCTGGAATTGCTGAAACCCAAAACGTCAAGGTTTCGGGGGGAACCAGTTATGAGGCGGAAGACCTCCAAAGCGCTAATGTAAGCGTCGAAATTATTGGCGCAGCCGACGTGGTGGTTTGGGCAACGGAAGCGCTCAACCTCGACCTGGCAGGCGCTTACAGCGTGAGCTACTGGGGCAGCCCGGCGATCACACAAAGCATCACCGGACTAGGTGAGATCAAGGCTCTGGGCGAAAAGTAAGTTATTTGTGGGATGACGTTTGCTGTCAGCGTCAGTCGCTGTCAGCCTGCCAGGCTTCGGAGAGGCGCTGGTAAGTGAGTTCGAGGTCTTCGGGCATAACGCGCGTCTGCCCGATGACGGACATGAAATTGGCATCGCCCTGCCAACGCGGGACGACGTGCATGTGCATGTGGGCGGCGATGCCGGCGCCAGCGGCGGAGCCGAGGTTCAGCCCGACGTTGAAGCCCTGGGGGTGATAGACCGCTTCCATTACACGCACAGCTTTTTGAACCGTCTGCATCATTTCGTTGAGGGTCTCGGCGGAGAGGTCTGAGAGTTGATTGGTGTGGATGTAGGGCACGACCATCAGGTGCCCGCTGGTGTAGGGGAAGAGATTGAGGATCACAAAGCAGTTCTCACCGCGATGGAAGATCAGGTTCTCGGGGCTGTCTTGTTCTTGGAGGGCAAGGCAAAAGGCGCAACCTTCGTTGTTCTTGTCCCGCCCGATGTATTCCGAGCGCCAGGTGGAGTAGATGTGCTGCATGGGGACAATTTTAGCAGATATTGGGGCAGGTGAAGTGATTGTTTTGGAATCACATTCCGGCAGGGGCGACGCACGGGTCGCCCTGATTACGCGAGGGTTTTAGCCTCTCCGCCGTTAATGATGGGTAGGGGCGAAGCAACCTAAAATTGCCGATCTGGTGAGGCGGGATTTTTTTATCGGGATGCTTCGCCCCTCCGTTGATATCGCGCTTAGGGAGAAAAAAGGAAAGATTCAGAATTTGCCTGGATTAACACTTGTGATGTCAGGTTCAACTACGGAACCTGACCTACGCACCAGCGTCAGACCTTTTGAGAGCAGGGAATGAGGACACCGGCGAGAACAAACTGTTATTGACATCCAACCCTACTACATTTACAATATGACCGGTCAGTCATACCACTCAAAGGAATCCCATGCCCACAAAAACCTACCACAATCTACCCGAAGAGAAGCGCCTGCAAATCGAAAAGGCTGCTATCGCTGAATTTGCCGCCAATCCGTTGCAAAGCGCGTCGATTAATGCCATCGTCAGGGAAGCCGGCATCGCCAAGGGCTCTTTTTACCAGTACTTTGAAAGCATCGACGACCTGCACGGGCACATCCTGAGCATTATCTACAAGAAAAAAATTGAAGTGATCACCAGCCTGCCCCTGGATTCCTCTAATCTTGACACATTTCGTTATCTAAAGCGCGTCCTGCAAGCAGCGGTTGAGTTCCAGATCCGATACCCCGATTTGGCCAGCATCGAACGCTTTCAGCGTTTGAACGCTAATCACCTGAGCAGCGTTGACCCGGAAACGGGCGAGCGGGTGAGTGGGGACGGACGCTTCCACGCCTTTTTGACCCAGGGGATCCTGCACGACGACATCGCCACCTGGGTGGACGTGGACATGGCGGCTTTCATGCTTGAGATCATCGAAGGCGGGATTGCCCCCTACCTGGTGGAGCGGATTGGCGAAAAAACGCCTGCGATCGCTTCAGGCAAGCTTTCGTCGGTTTTTGACCAAACCACACAGGACTTATTTGACAACCTGATGGATATCCTCGAGGCGGGGCTGGCGCGTGACCCGCAAATCCGGAAAGACTACTACTCGAAATAATCGTCTTACCCAACCAACTACTTGAACTATAAAAAAAGGACCTGCTTGCAAGCAGGTCCTTATAAACAATTCTCTAACTTACGCGAGAGGGAGGTCCGAGATGCCAAGGCAGGTGCCAACCTGGAATGAACCGCGGATCCAGTCGTGGTCGAGAGGCATTAGTTTGGCCTTGCCAGCCACCTCGTCCAACGGAACGCTGGTGACCGAGCCATCGATGCGGCAAGCCATGCGCCCAAACTGTCCCTCCAACGCCATGCGCACACTCCATTCTGCCAGTTGGTTAGCCAGCAGGCGATCTGCCGCCGTTGGGGTGCCGCCGCGGACCAGTGAACCAAGGATTGTGATATGGGTTTCAAGGTCGGTGGCTTCACCTAAGCGCCGCGCCAGCAGCAATGTTTGGGCGGAGTAGTTGTTTTCGATGCGTTCGAAAGCTTTTTCCTGCTCTTCGGCGTTTACGGCTCGTTTGCTGGCAGCTAACTCCATGAAGTCGACCAGTTCCTTCGACCTGGCTTTTTCCGCGACAGCCACCAGCGAGAAGTTGCGCCCGGCAGCTTTGCGGCGATGAATTGCCTCGATGACCACATCGAACTCATAAGGAATCTCCGGGATGAGGATCACGTCCGCGCCGGCAGCCAGACCCGCGCCCATGGTCAGCCAACCGGAGCAATTGCCGAGCAGCTCAACCAACATGATGCGGTGCGTCGCGTTGGCGTTGGTGTGCAGGCGGTCAATCGCCTGGGTGGCGATCTCGCGGGCAGTGTCGAAACCGATCGATTTATCCGTGCGGGGCACGTCGTTTTCGCAGGATTTCGGCATGGTGATGATATTCAAGCCAGCCTGGCTGAGGTGATGGGCAGCCAACTGGCTCTTATTGTCGCCAATGATGACCAGCGCGTCTAGACCGTTGCGGTGGTAGCTATCGATGGCTTCTTGTGTGCGGTCCACGGGACCCTGCGGGCTGGGCATGAGTTCAGGCAAGCGCCGGCTGGTGCCAAGGATTGTGCCGCCCTGGGTGAGAATGCCCGATAGCATCGTGCCTTCCAGGAGGTTCACCTTGCGGTCCTCAATCAGACCGAGATATCCATCCCGAAATCCGAGCACTTCCATGCCGCGGGTGTTTGCGACTGCCTTGCCTAAGCCGCGGATGGCGGCGTTTACGCCAGGGCTGTCACTGCCTGCTGTGATTATTCCGACTCTCATCTTGCACTCTCCTGTGTTTCGTTGCTCTAATTATAGCTTGACTAGAGAAGGTCGGCGCTGATTGTTGGTGTGAGTTGGATGCAATAAGCTCCAGCATCCAACTTACCTGTTATAGTAATAGAAAAGGAGATTACCATGGAATTCAATGAAGCCCTGTTGAACGAAATCGTTTTGCTGCGCCAGACTTTGGAACGGATTGCCACCTCTTTGGAAGATATCGACGACACGCTTGAGATCATGTTCCTGGAGGAAGATTACGAGGATGAAGAGATGGAAGACCTCGAACTGCTCGATTCGGACGCG
The DNA here is from genome assembly GCA_036825115.1 of Anaerolineaceae bacterium. Taxonomy (GTDB): domain Bacteria; phylum Chloroflexota; class Anaerolineae; order Anaerolineales; family Anaerolineaceae; genus Mesolinea. The sequence continues at coordinate 4,225 of DAISYV010000139.1, forward strand.
GAAGGCGTGGAATTTGGCGAAGAGGACGAAGAAGTCGACGCAGATTGACCTGAATTAC
>DAISYV010000140.1:0-4200 GCA_036825115.1 Anaerolineaceae bacterium
ATCACCCTGACTTGACCCCGAGTCTTCTGTCTCATATGTATTGAACCCATTCACTTACTTGCACAATACAATAAAACGGTTATAATCTACACATAATTGATACGATCTATTTAACAACTCCGCCATCCCTCTATTACAATCCTTGATAATCAAATGGAAATTGCACTACTTTTGTCTTTTGGAATTGTCAGTCCCTGAAATGTAGTACAGATCCTGGGAGAGGGTGGAAACATCGGTAAATCATGGTGAGTGAGATATGGACATATTTGAACTAGAAAAGAAAACCGTCAAACAACTTTCAAAAATTGCTAAAGATCTGAATATTCCGAATACAAACAGGCTTAAACGTGAGGGGTTGATCATAAAAATTGCTCAATCACTGGGTGAAGCCGAAGGTCTTGAGATGCGCGGTGGCGTGCTCGAGATTATGAATGAGGGTATCGGTTTCTTGCGCGCAAATTATCGAATCGGTTCAGAGGATGTTTATGTCTCCCAGGCCCAATTGGGTCGTTACGAGTTGCGATCCGGTGATCTTGTTATTGGGCATGTCAGACCGCCGCGAGAATCCGAGCGTCATCACGGATTACTCAAAGTAGAATCCATAAATGGGCTTACTCCTGACGAAGCCCGGAAACGACCAAGATTCGAAAACCTGACGCCAATTTTCCCCAATAAACTTTTAAATCTGGAATATGACTCGCTAAACCTGGCCACCCGCATGATCAATCTTGTTGCTCCGATCGGCGGCGGGCAGCGTGCCATGATCGTCTCCCCGCCAAAAGCTGGCAAGACCACGATCCTGAAAGACATCGCAAACGCCATAAGTGCCAACAATCCGGAAGTACGACAGATTATGTCATTAATCGGTGAGCGTCCTGAAGAAGTGACCGATATGGATCGCTCCGTGGAAGCTGAAGTCATTGCCAGCACATTTGATGAACCGGTAAGTTCCCACGTTCGTATGGCGGAAATTTCCCTGGATCGTGCCAAGCGTTTGGTCGAAAACGGGCTTGATGTGGTTATCCTGATGGATTCCCTCACCCGTCTGGCGCGTGCCTATAACATGGTGGTCAATCCCTCCGGGCGTACGCTCTCCGGCGGTATGGATCCTTCGGCGCTTTATCCTCCCAAGCGCTTCTTTGGTGCCGCACGCAATCTTGAGGATGGCGGCAGCCTGACAATCGTCGCGACTGCCCTGGTGGATACCGGCTCGAGGCTGGATGATGTGGTTTATGAAGAGTTCAAAGGCACCGGCAACATGGAAATGATCCTTTCCCGGCGCCTGCAGGAACGCCGCATCTTCCCTGCCATTGATATCGAAAAGTCATCGACCCGGCGTGAAGACCTCTTGATGAGCCCTGAAACCTTGCAAAGAGTCTGGTTGATGCGTAGAATGTATTTGCAGATGGTTTCCAATCCTCCCCAGGGAGCTGGGATGGATACCGCGGTTGCCACCGAGGCAATCCTGCAAAAAATGGAAAAAACCAAAACGAACGCGGAGTTCCTGGAGAATCTGGCGGACATGTAAGGTCGCCGTAGGACTTGTTATAAGCTCATGACACAGAAGAATTTTTCAAAAGCGCCATCCACTTCAGGGCGCTTACTGGGGGCACTTGGCTGGATTTTTGCTGCAGCAGTTTGTGCTGGTCTGATTTCGTTCTTGTTTTGGCAGCCCGAAATCGCAGAATCCATGGCCAACTACCAGAAAGGCGTTGAAGTAGGCAGCCTGCCTGCGGATGATCCCTCAGTGCTCGAGGTGCCATTGCCAGCATTCTCGCCGGCTGAAGAAGTAAGTAGTTTGGTTCGCGGCTCAGACCCCAACACCGAGATTTTGAACGAACTGCGCACCAACCCCACCACCTATACTGTTCAAAGCGGGGACTCTGTTTGGGGCATTGCTGAGAAGTTTGGTCTGAGCGTCGAATCCGTGCTCTATGCCAATTTTGACATTTTACAGGATCAATCGGACAATCTAATGCCCGGGCAGACCCTCACCATTCCGCCAACAAATGGCATCCTACACACCTGGCGCAGCCGCGACAGTTTGAGCTCTGTGGCTTCACGCTACGGCGCGGACATCGATGACATACTGCTCTTCATTGGTAATGATCTCGACCTGGCCAGCCCCCAGGTGAACCCTGGTACTGTAGTTATGGTGCCAGGTGGTAACCGGGAATTGGTCAACATTACCTTTGCCGGAGTGACGACTGACGAAAGCGGTAACTTGGTTAGCGGTTTTTCCGGACCCGGCTCCTGTTCGGTCGCCGGTGTGGGGATTATGGGGAATGGTTTTTTCATCTGGCCATCCGCGGTACACATGATCACGGGCAACAATTTTGGTCCGGGACACAATGGCATTGATATTGGAGCCGGAATAGGCTCAGGGTTATTTGCTGCAGATAACGGCACAGTTGTTTATGCAGGTTGGCTTAACGGCGGTTATGGAAATTTCGTCGTCATCGATCATGGCAATGATTATTCAACCTGGTATGAGCATCTGGAGAACATTTATGTTAACTGTGGAGACAATGTTGTCCAGGGAAGCGTGATTGGCACAGCTGGCTCAACAGGGAACTCAACAGGTCCCCATCTGCATTTTGAAATACGTTATAACGGTTTGCCGGTTAATCCCTGGAAATATTTGCCTTAGCAGTGATATAATCTCCGCGCGCCCCAGTGGCTCAATGGATAGAGCGAGGCACTCCTAACGCCTAGACTGGGGGTTCGATTCCCTCCTGGGGCATAAAAAAACCACCACAAAGGTGGTTTTTGCTTAATGCGAAAAGTCAACTTAATCTTCCAGGTCGTTGAAATCGACAAATTCGCTGGCATGGTCACTGTCAAGCTCACGCCGGACCCACAGGAGCAGCATATCGCCCTCTTCGACGGTGAGTGCCCGCGCGGCAATAATGGGGTCTTCTTTGCGAAGTCCGATTTCATCCTTGTACTCGAGGAACATGGTCTGCCTGGCTTCCCAGGTGGTTTTGCAGCGATCCAATAGCTTGTTGCTGTCAAAGGTGCGCAAAGTGGTCAGGAAGGTGTCGTAGAGGAACGGACCTTCCAATATTCCGACAGCCCAACTCAGGTCTTCGCTGCGTTCAGAATCCCCTGAGAGCCGCTCAAAAACGGGGGTCGGTCCTTCGATGATGGTAATTTTGTTGTTCATATTCGTGCAAAATGATACCACATTGTCAGGTCAAGGTAAAAAATCAGGACCGGTTAGAAGACCGGTCCTGATTTTTGAGTGTGGTTAATTAATTTTCAGTTGTGTTATTCCAGAACCAGTTGTAAGCGTACCAACCGCCGGTCTTAGCCTGCAGACGGATCGAAATCCTGGTATAACCGGCCAGCGCCGCTGGAATATCGAACGTGGCAGTCATGTCGCCACCTTCGCCGCTGTTGAAAGTGCCGGCTTCTGTGCCGTTGATGCCCATAGTCCACATTTTGCCCATCAAAACCGTGAATTCTGTGTTCGCGGGGAAGTTTTTACCTTCCACTGAGACGGTATTGTCCTTTTCAACCGCAACAATGTTGAAGTAAGGATACTTCACAGCCGGTGCAGGCGTGCTGGTTGGTGCGGGCGTTGTGGTTGGTGCGGGTGTTGTGGTTGGCTCAGGGGTAGTTGTTGGTTCAGGGGTCGGCCATTTGCCATTGGCCTGGTCATTCCAGAACCAGTTGTAATAGTAATAGCCGCCAGTCAGGCTTTCAATGCGGATCGAGATCATTGCCCGGCCTTTGAGTGCATCGGGAATATTGAATGTGGCTAACATCGAGCCGCCAGCACCGGAATTGAAAGTGGCGACCTCGATACCATTTTCGCCGCGGGTGTTGTATTCACCCAACAGAACCTTCCAATCAAGGTTCTTGATCATGTCCTGGGTCAGAATGGTGACTGACTCGTCTTTCTTTACTTCGCTGATAGTAAAGCTGGGGTATGCTGCCTGAGCCTTACCGATACCAATCACTGCTGGCAGAAGCATGGTCAGCAGCAGAACGACCACTAAAATACGTTTCTTGTTCATTTCACTCCTTTTTTTGATCAATGTTACTGTTCATGTTAATCAAGACGATTGGCTTGGTTTATTTGTTCCACTTAGTATTGTAAGGAGTTTGATATCAGGTTTCAATGTGTGATTCAAGGTTTGCTGTGAGGAGGTCAGCACATGGTATACACTTTTTAGATAAGTCATACGAGTTGTA
>DAISYV010000141.1:0-4135 GCA_036825115.1 Anaerolineaceae bacterium
CAACTCGTATGACTTATCTAAAAAGTGTATACCATGTGCTGACCTCCTCACAAGAAAAAACTAAAACACTATTGACTCATAAACCTATTTGTTATATAATTATCGCTTGCGTTTAATGCATGAACTGACGCGTGGAATGCTTATTGCCCCACGCTTTTATCATGTTAGGAGATATTGATGACTGACCTGATGCCACCAAAAAATTATGCGAGGATCCCTGTAGGCTTGGAATTACCCCAGCTTATCCAGGTCCAGCTAGATTCTTTCCAGCGCCTCAAAAGTGAAGGCCTGGGAAGTTTGTTCCATGAAATCTCCCCCATCATCTCATATGGCAGCGAATTGAAGTTGCACTTCCCCAGTGACACACCGCTTGCCAAACAATTTGATCTCAAGTATTGGTTCGAAGCGCCCAAGAACACGGTCGAGGAATGCCTCGAACGTGATCTGACCTATGCTTGTCCGCTTTATGTTTCAGTCCTGCTGGACGGCAGTGAATCGGGAGAGAAGCAAAAGCAGGAGCTGTTCTTGGGCGATTTCCCCGAAATGACCCAAAAAGGCACCTTCATTATTAATGGAACTGAGCGTGTGGTGGTTTCGCAGTTGATCCGCTCTCCAGGCGTGTATTTCGAAGCGGAATTAGATCGCACCACGGGTCGTATGATGTCAACAGCCAAGCTGATCCCTGATCGGGGAGCCTGGATGGAACTCGAAACCCGCAAGAACGATTTTATCATCCTGAAATTCAATCGCAAGCGCACAGTGCCTATCACGGTCTTTTTGCGCGCGTTGGCAATTTTGAATGATGGCATGCCCGAACCCTTGATTAATGAAGGTTCGGACCAGGAGATCCTTGCGCTGTTTGCCGATGTGGATAACAACCCGGATCATCTCTACATTCAGAATTCCTTTGACCAGGAACCGGATTATGATCCTGAAAGCAAACTCAATATTGCCGAAGCTTCGCTGATTGAGTTTTATAAAAAGCTCCGCCCAGGTGAACCTCCGACGCTTGATAACGCGAAGAATTACGTGACCGAGCAGATCTTTGATCCACGGCATTACGACCTCGAAGAGGTTGGTCGCTATAAACTGAATCAGAAACTCGATCTGCAGGACATTGTCCCGATCACACATCGCACCATTACCAAGCACGACATCGTGCGCCTGATCCGTCACATGATCGAGATCAATAACGGTGTGCGCCAGAAGGATGACATTGACCATCTTGGAAATCGGCGTGTCAAGACCGTAGGTGAACTGATCCAAAACAAATTGCGGGTTGGTCTGCGCCGCATGGAACGTGTTATCAAAGAGCGCATGTCCATCCGCGATCAAAATACCACGCTTTCGCCTGTCAGCCTGGTCAATATCCGCCCGTTGGTGGCGTCTCTGCGTGAATTCTTTGGCTCCAGCCAGCTCTCCCAGTTCATGGAAGAGACTAACCCGCTTTCTGAACTCCGCCACAAGCGTACCGTGTCAGCCCTTGGTCCTGGCGGTCTGCGCCGTGAGCGTGCTGGATTCGATGTGCGCGACGTTCACTTCTCGCATTATGGCCGCATTTGCCCTATCGAGACCCCTGAAGGTCCAAACATCGGTCTGATTGGCCGTTTGGCAGCCTACGCGTCTGTAAACAAGTATGGCTTTATCGAAACTCCTTATCGGCGTGTTGTTCGCTCGATGAAGGGCAGCGATCCAAACTTGGTGGATCACCTGTTGCGCCAAAACATAGTGGACCCGAAGACCGGCGAAGTGATCTATCAAGCCGAGACGCGTGTCACCAAGGAAATGGCAAAGAAAATCAACAAGCTCGGCATCGAGAATGTGCTCGTGCGTCCTTACGTGACCGATGAGTACGTCTTCCTTTCAGCCGATGCTGAAGATAAATATAAAATCGCCCAGGCGAACGCGCCTCTGAACGAATACAACGAGTTCTTACGCCGCAACTCTTGCCGTTACTACAATGAATTCGCGATTTATGACTACGAGGAAATCGACTTCATGGATGTCGCCCCCAACCAGGTTGTGGGTATCTCTGCCGCTCTGATCCCCTTCCTTGAGCATGATGATGCAGGTCGCGCCCTGATGGGCTCCAACATGCAGACTCAAGCTGTGCCTTTACTGCGACCGGAAGTGCCGATTGTCTCAACCGGCATGGAAGAAGCAGCTGTGGCAGATTCCGGGCAGGTTGTCATCGCTGAAGAAGACGGTGAAGTTCTATCTGTTACCGGCGATAGCCTGGTGGTCAAGCAGGTCACGGGCGATCTCAAGCTTTACAAACTTCGCAAATACCAGCGTTCAAACCAGTCGACCTGTATTGATCAAAGACCTGCGGTTATTCAAGGGCAGTTGATCCATAAGGGAGACGTTATCGTCGATTCTTCTTCCACCGAAGATGGAAAATTGGCATTGGGTCAGAATGTAATTGTCGCGCTTCTCCCGTGGGAAGGCTTCAACTTTGAAGACGCAATCCTGATTTCTGAGCGCTTGGTTGAGGAAGACCGCTATACCAGCATCCATATCGAGAAGTACGAAGTGGAAGCCCGCGATACCAAGCTCGGTCCCGAAGAAATCACGCGTGAAATCCCCAACGTTGGTGATGACACCATCCGCGATCTCGACGAGTCCGGCATCATCCGCATCGGCGCCGAAGTCGGTCCAAACGACATCCTGGTCGGAAAGATCACACCCAAGGGTGAGAAAGAACTGACCCCTGAAGAGCGTCTGCTGCGTGCCATTTTTGGTGAGAAATCACGCGACGTCAAAGACACCTCTCTGCGCATGCCCCACGGCGAGCGTGGAATTGTGGTGGATGTGAAAGTCTTCACCCGCGAAGAAAACAGCGACCTTTCTGCTGGTGTGGATAAGATGGTGCGCGTCTCTGTGGCGCAGCGCCGCAAGATCACCGCTGGCGACAAGATGGCTGGACGGCATGGCAACAAGGGCTGCGTCTCGATGGTGCTGCCGGTTGAAGACATGCCCTTCCTGGAAGATGGAACCCCAGTGGACATCATCCTGAATCCCCTTGGCATCCCGGGTCGTATGAACATCGGCCAGGTGCTCGAAGCCGAACTCGGCTGGGCTGCTCGCAGCCTGGGCTTCAGGGCGATTACCCCCGTGTTTGACGGCGCCACCGAAGCTGAAATCGAAGCTGAACTGGCAAGAGCCTGGCTGATCGATGAAGCCTGGCGCGTTATCGCCGAAAAAGGCTGGGATTGGTTGAGCACAGTTGATCATGATCCTGAAATGATCTTGGACGACCAGGAAGTGCGTTTGCTCTACCTGGAACAAATTCTTGCTGATCAGGGTCAGGACATGTTCGCCCTGAAAGAAAATGAGGTTTTGGCTCGTCGGGCAGCTTTGAACGAATGGCTGAAGAGTGAAGGTTTCGAACCTGCCAGCGTGACGTCCTTCCCTGAAGATAATATTCCCGTGAAGGATCGTATTGCCCAGGATGACGCCGCTGTGAAAGTTTGTTTGCTGCTCTGGAGTAAGAAACAGGGTCAACCAATTTCTGTTGAGCTCGACCGTGCTGCGGTTGAACAAAAGGCAAAACAGCTCATGCTCGAAACAGGCAATCCCATGCCCACGATCGGCAAGCAGCGGGTACGCGATGGCCGCACGGGTGATTTCTATGATCAGCCGGTCACCATTGGTGTCATGACTATGCTCAAGTTGCACCACCTGGTGGAAGATAAAGTCCACGCCCGCTCAACCGGACCTTATAGCCTGGTTACACAACAGCCTCTGGGCGGTAAAGCCCAATTTGGCGGACAGCGCTTCGGTGAAATGGAAGTTTGGGCTTTGGAAGCTTACGGCGCGGCGCATACCCTGCAGGAAATGTTGACGGTCAAGTCGGATGACGTTGCGGGTCGCACTGCAACCTATGAAGCCATCGTCAAGGACACTCCCATTGAGGCTCCCGGCATCCCGGCTGCTTTCAGAGTACTGGTCAAGGAACTCCAATCCCTGAGCCTGGCAGTGGAAGCGATCATGGAGGATGGGGAAGTGATGCGTTTTGGTAAGGACGACGAGCGTGCACACAGCGCCCGCGTGCCAACCGGACTTTTGGATCAAGGCAGCGACTTCTTCAAATCATTAAAAGAAGTTGCTTGACGTAATCAATCGAGGCGTGATA
>DAISYV010000142.1:0-4065 GCA_036825115.1 Anaerolineaceae bacterium
CTTATCATCCTGCCGCTCTATGTCACTATGAACGGTAAATCGTTCACTTTCCGCCTCAAGCTCGGCAATGCGGGATTCGTGAAACGTAATCAAACTCAGCAATTTTGCTGCATCTTCTGCATCGCCCTCAAAACCACAACCGACATTGACTGCAATACTCAAAGCTTTCTTGATGTATGCGCCATACTCCATCGCGCTAATCAGATTCTCTTCGTTCATTCCTCACACTCCTTTTTGTAAGTGAAACACCCGATACCATTCTGCTGTCATCAACGGGCAACATCCAGGACGCTTTGAAAGTGATGTCGCCGACAGCTCCCCTTGCGGAATGCACCTGGCTTTTGCGTAAAACGCGCACTCCAGGCAGGACTTTGGAAAGTCTTTTATGTCAATAATTACCGTTGCTTTGATTGGTTTTTTTTCATCCATCATTTCACCTTTTCCCTAATTCCCTTATCGCCTCTTGATTGCTTACTTTATTCAGCCTTGCGAACAAATTTATGACATCTAATGGCTTCATACCGCATGTGTGACAACCACACAACCCGCGCTGTGTATCAATCCAGAATGAGGGCGTTTTATCGTCGTGGAATGGACATAAAGCCACATACCAACGCCCAGAGCGGTCTGATGGCTTAGCGTCTGGCAACAGGCTCAGTATGGGGTGACGCGCGCGGATTTCTTGCACTGAGTCCACCTCGCCAGCATTGTCCGCCATTTTCCACGGATCATCACACACCGCATACTGAGCAGGTGCAACGTTCTCGGACACTTCCGGCGTGGGCATGAAATACTCAGGCAATACATCTTCAAGACGCTCCACCTGCAACACCGGAACATCCAACAGCACCTGGTATTCGTACCCGCTGGGGTGAATGCTGGGCGGGATGAGAACATACCCGCGCTCTGCTTTGATATCCAGAATCCGACCATGATAGTTTTTTGCTGGTTGCTCAGTATGCACATACACATGCACACCGCGCCGGGTTTTGACCATGTACGTCCCTCTCGGATACTGAGTCAAAAACTCCGGCAGCCAATAATCAAATGCTTCCTGTACGTCAAAGTCAATTACCACCAATCCATTGCCAACAATCAACCCGATGTTTCGCAAGCTGGAGTAAAACCAGTTCGCGAGCTCAGTATGGGATGGCAAGCGGGTCTGTAATTCTTCCCATGGAACCATCGCTTTTTTGCTCATAAAATGCACTGGTAAAACGGGAAAACCGGCGTCAATCCAACGCCTTGCGGTTTCATAGGCTAAATTCATAGTTTTCCTCGTTGAAGTCGGTTATACCGTTAGTACCCCCCTTAAAAGGGAGGGTACAACGGTACAAGTGGTTAGACCCATTCCAAACGGTTATTAGTCTAAGTTGGTCTAACGGTACAAGTGGCGCTCTAATTGGCATCATAAACCTTTGAGTTGTTAAAAAGACCTGGCGTTTCATAGATGTGGCCATCCTTGACAGCCTGGTCCAGAGCGGTAAGAAAATTAGATTTATTGCCTTTGATCCGATTGTACAATTCCGACTTATTCATCTTGCCCTCAGTAAGCAGCAAGTCTCGGATTTGCGCCATGAGTGCGTTGATCGTGGCTTGTTGTTTCGAAGCTTTGACACCTGATTCTTGGTAAAAGCGCGCAGAGATGAGCTCGTCACTGGAAGGATCCGCGGTGTATGTCCAGCGTGCGGAAAATGGATCTACTGGCTTACGCCGCGCTTTTTCATTCGTGACTTCGATGATGTCCGAGTTGTTTTCCCTGCTTACCCTGAATACTGAGTCCACGCCGCCTTCAATGCTCGAATGGCCACGCAGGGCATTGCCGGCGCGACCATTGTTTACCTTGTTCGAGTGGCTGATCATGGCAAGCGTAGCTTTGAGACCCTCTGCAAGCTTGCGGATGTTATACATAACTGTATCCATCTCAGAACTGTTTTCGTCTTTGACTTTGGCAGCTCTCAGTAGGGTGTCGATGACAATGAGTGGGCGGATCAGACCGGTTGTGGCAATGAAGTTGGTCAGGTCAGTCATGTACTTCCCGCTCACAGCGCGTATGTCCGGGTATGGCATGTAATAAAAGTCCGTTGCGGGTGTCGCTCCATATACTGAGCCAAACGCCCGGATACGTTCCTCGACCACATCCTCGCCGTTATCGATGTCAATCCAAACGACCGGCGTCTGAACCACGTTACGGCCTGTAACCGTTGTGTCTGGTGGCATGGAAGGCAGCCATGGCGTGCCTGTCGCAACTGCCATAGCCATGTCCATAACGATATTGGACTTCAAGCTGCCTGGGTAGCCGTACCAGATGGTTACCGATCCGGCTGGGAGCACGCGATCCACCAGGTAGCCAATTTTGGGCTTTGGAACCAGCGCGTCCGCGTATGATTTGATAACATAGGCCATTAGTTGGCTCCTGGTGTTTATGATTTGAGTAGTAGTCGCTCTACTGTTGTTGCAAGTTCCTTCACGCGGTCAGCTGTGACGGTGGATCCGCCTGTTGCTGCAGCCAAACGTTGCAAGAAGTCTCTACCATAAGGGCGATCCTCAGGACCGACATAGATGGTAGAAATTGCATTATGGTACGTTTTAGCAACGGCAAGAGCCTGATGTTCATCCATTGGCTCACCATCTGAAATCAGGATGATTTTCATACCAGGGAGGTCGTAAGGCCGGGCGTATTCTAGGGCGCGTGAGACCAATGTCCCACCCCCGATATACTGAGGAACACCACCCAAACAAGAAAGCGCGGTATCAGAGAAGCTGATCACCAAGATCTTTCCCGGATTGTTTGCTTGCAGAAGACGCAGCTCCTCGCAGGCCACGTCATAACGCGATTTACCACCCCTGCTGTCGCAATCGGACATAGACGCGGATGTATCAACAAGGATCACGATTTCGCAATCCATCATACTGAGGGCAAGTGGGCGCCCACTCATTTGGGAAATGGCACTTATCGAGCCGGGAACAATATCTGTGATCATCACATCACCTCTTTCATGGTTCGTCGATTTATTTCTTCCCAGTCACCACTGATCCTCAGTGCCAGATCTTCGAGTGTGCTTAAATACCTGATGTTTTTCGCTTTTTCTTCAGCTGAGAGGGGATCTCGGGACAGGTCTCGCTTTCTCAATGATTCAATAAAATCGGTAAGTTCTTTTATGTTCATATCCATTCTTCCTTTGGTTGTTTTGCTCCCATTGGCCAACTGGTAACGAGAGTTTTTCCATTTACAACAATGTCTTCCCATGCATAGATCTTGGTGACTTCGATACGTCCTAGGCTCTCAACACCGTCAACCATAACGAGCCCGCAGCGCAAAGGAGCGCGGTAGCCAGGTTGTGGATCAACCAACTTGTGCCAATCACGCAACTCTTTTGTGCGTTCTTGCCGCTCAACCTGAGTTTGAAGTTGAAGGCCTACATCGTACCGTGCACGTTTGTTTGGGTCCGAAAGTGCATCATATGCTTGCTTGACCTTGATAAACATTTCAGCCGCATCTGGTTCATGGTTGTGGTCCGGGTGAGTATGGATCGCCATCCGCCGGAATGCTGACTTGATTTCTTCGGGCGTTGCCGTTGGCTTTATTGCCAGAATTGTGTAAAGCGTTTCCGTTTTTTGTTTTGGTGGAAGGCCTTTCTGGTACTCTTCCGGGTCAAGGCCTTCAAACCATGCACGTAATGTTTTTTCTGGGAATATTGCGGACCATTCCGCGCCGATCAAGCCATACGCGGATACTGAGCCGTCTTCTCTCTCTTTACATGCTCCAATGTAGAGCAGCTGTAAGATTTTGGTTACTTTATGATTTGACTGTACGCCGGATCCGAGGAAAGGAGATCCGCCGGTGCTTGTCCCAGGGCACAGGGGCAAAGGAACCTCTTCACCGGCGTACAGTTTTATCCAGTTGGCTATTTGTTGGCCGTTATTTGCAGAGACAAGCCATACCTTGCGCGACGGATCATAACGCCTCTCAGTAGGGGGCAGACCTTTGATAGCCTGCACCAATTCCGGGATATAAGGTGTGCTCACGACCAGGGCGCCGTTTTCTTCATAAATTCGGCATGG
>DAISYV010000143.1:0-2254 GCA_036825115.1 Anaerolineaceae bacterium
CCGAAGTTATAGCGGATGACCTCTGCCAGCGAATTCGCGCCAATACCCTCGCCCAGGTACCCACCCCAGCCTGGAGTGCCAAAAAGGTAAGCCTGGTTGATTTTCATCGGATTTTGCTCTGTGAACCGCCCCTCCGGCGCTTCCACCAGCAGGTCGCGAGGCAACGCAACCATGTTGACCTTCATTTCCACAAAGTCCACGTGCACAACACGAATTACATCCGCCAGCCCGTAGGTATACTGCGGGTCGCTGTAATCGATGCCCACGAGCAGCACGTTCCAGGCCGCCTCGTCACCGCAGACCGGTTCTTTGCCGGCTGCCAGCGTTGGCTCGACGAAAACTGGCAGGTTTTCGAGGTTGGATGGCGGTATGACTGCCACCTTATCCTCCCCTTCCACTGGACCGACGACCATGGTAGGCAGACTCAACGGTTCTGAAATCGGTTTGCGCATGGCTGGACCGTTCCAGACGAGGTAAAGGATGCCAAGCAGGAGTGCCAGCCCGAGAAGAATGTAGCCGAATATCCGCCAGCCACTGGCGCGTTTCTTCTTGACTGGTGGTGGCGGGTTCACTCCGGCAATGGTGATTGGTTGGGTATCTTTCATATTTTCCTAATCAGTTTTACAGCTTTACTTGGTGAAAAAGATCGCTCAAAGAAGCTATGGATTTAGCGACCCGCGGATGAATTCCGGCACCTCCGCGTGCGGGATGAGCACCCAGCCACCCCCGGGCGTGGTCCAGGAGTGGAACATCTCAGCAGGGATCTCGCGAACGTGGATATCTTTCTTGTCAATCTGCTGTGAGAGGCAATAAAAACTCTGCAAGTCAGCAAGGGTCAGATCGCTTTGGGTGGAATCGTCCTGGATCAGGGTGACAATCAGGCTCAGGACTTTGGCAGGACTCAATCCGCTGCGGACTTTTTCGAGCAAGGCTTTCAACACGATTGTTTGGCGGTCGATGCGCCTGAAGTCGCTGTCGTACTCCCTGATGCGCATAAACGCGACCGCGCGTTCGCCATCGAACTGGTTGACCCCAGCCGGGAAGTAATTATGCGCGTCAGACGCAGGTGTGTCAAGCATTACTTCCACCCCACCAACTGCATCAATGTAATCGGCAATCTCGTCAAGATGGAGTACGAAATTGTGATCGATTTCAACACCAAAATTGTGGGTCAGGTTCTCAGCCAGCGATCCTGCCCCATTGCCTTCACCCAAAAAATACTCTCCGTAGCCAAATGTGGCGTTGATGCGTCCTTTTTGGATGCCGTAGGCTTTAAAACCCACCACCGAGACAAAGAAATCGCGCGGGATGGCGACCAGGTTGATCTCCGGCTTGGAAAAGTCGATCCTTGCCAGCCGGATGGCGTCAGCCTGGGCGTGCTCATCGATGCCAAGGATCAGCAGCGTGAGGGCGTCCGACCTGCCGCAAACTTCTGTTTGCGGCGCTGGTTCGGATAAGACTGTCGGGGTGCTTTGAGCTGCCCCAGAGACATGCTCTGACTGCAAGGCTGCGGGCGTGATCAGGATCGGCGCCTCGCCTGTATCATCCGCCAGCTCAGTCGGAAGACCCTGTATCAGTTCAATAACCTCCGGACTGAGGGTTGCCAGCGTGCCAGGAGTCAATGCCTGCGGAATTGCGTTTTCTGCTGGCGCCGTCACTTGCAGAATGCACCCGCTTGGCAGCATTGTCAGCAATAGGCAAAAGCAAAGGAGTAGGTGTCGTTTTCGCATGGTCTCGATGGGTTTTATCGGCTAAACACTGACTTGTGTCCGGTTTAATATACGCCTCCGCCCTTCCGACATACTTTTCATCTCGGACAGGGCGTTACTTTATTGATCGACCCCCTATTTTTGGCTTTTCAGCCGTTTTTCACCGGCTTCCGCCGCACCTTCTCTGCCGGAAGTTCCATACGCATCATACCACCTTGCATCATTTTCAAAAGCACCGACACGCGTTCCCTGCCATTGACGCACTTCTCAAAAATGCCCTCAAGCTGCCCGATAACATCATCTTCCACCAGCACCGGATCGCCCGCCTTAAACCCGGAACGCGCTTGCTTTTGCTCAAGATTGAGCTGTTGGGTCTGGCGGCGAACCGCCTCGATCAACTTGGGGTGAATGGATGCCGGGACGCCGTCAAAATGGACCAGACCGATCACCCCCCTCATCAAAAATACCTTCTGAGCGTAGAGCTGTTCCGGCTCGTCGTTTACGAAGAGGTAGCCCGGAAAATAGGGCTTTAGCGTGCGGGAACG
>DAISYV010000143.1:2354-4002 GCA_036825115.1 Anaerolineaceae bacterium
CAGCCTGAAAACCGGCGAGGAAGTAATCATCACTGATGGCGATCTCATTAAAGCAGTTCTCGCCACGATTGCCATTCCTGGCGTATTCCCGACCAGGGGAGAAAACGCGCTCGTTGACGGCGGTGTTTTGGATCCAATTCCGGTCGGACCTGCGCGAGCGTTAAATCCCTCGCTGCCTGTTGTGGCTGTCGTGCTACATACAAAACCGGCCGATTTTTCTCCCTTACAGTCGAGTGCCGTAATGATTGATCAGATCCCCGACGCGATCGTTGACCGGCTGACAAGAACGAGGCTTGGCGAGTCTCTCAGAAATATGAACGTTGGGGTCGAACTCGGATCGGATCGTCTGACGGAGTTGAACCTCGAAATTTCCAAGCCAGATGTAATCGTCAGACCGATTGTGGGACATTACGGGACACTTCAAAAGGTCGATCCGACCAAATTGTTCGATGAGGGCTACCGGGCAATGGAAGAACAGTTGCCTGCCCTGGCTGAATCCCTCTCTTTTGTGAACAATATCAAGCGAATCTCAAAATACACAAAAGCAAAGTAAAGAAAGCTTACCCGCGCCGCAGAATGGCGATCAGGGAGAGAAACAAACCCAAGCCTGCAAGGGTGATGATCACATACCCTATCGGGATTCCACCTGTTGTTGGTGCTCCTGTTTCTGCACTAAATGTGGGTATCAACAAGGCTGGCGGCTCGGTGAAGGTGGGCAGCCGCGAAGGTTGCGCTGTGATGATGAACTGCGCCGCCAGGGTCGGATCGATGGTTTTGGTGATGGAAGGCGTCTCGGTTGGTGGTGCTTGCAGCATCGGCAAGGTGCCGCCAAAAATCTCGACACGATCCAATACCACCCAACCTCTGTCGCCCGGTGCTCCGGCATATTCGATCTGCACATAACTGCCATAGTAACCAAAAGCATTGGCTTCCTGCCCCACCTGGAACACACCCACCTGGGATGAGGTCGGGCTTGGTCCGCTGCGTACGTTCAGAGGAATTTCGGGTTGACCAATCGCCCGCACCCACAAGCCTCTGGGTGTGCCTGTCACAGTAGCCATTTCGAGTGTTGGGAACTGACCTGCAACCGGGGTTGTGATCCCGGGCATCGTAAACAACAAGATAACCAGGATGATACCAAACGCCAGGGCGATTTTTGTTGTGATTTGTCTTGTTTTCGCAGCCATTTTTGTTGCCTCAACCTTTTCCCGATTATAATCTAAAGCTGAACGCAACATTGACTGAGAGACAACATGACCACACGCATTTATCATGGAGACATCCAACCCGAAGATATAGCCAGGAATCTGGTTGCTTATTACAACCGGGGCAACTACCAGGTGCAGCGTTATGGCTCTGGAGACAAACTTGCTGTGCAGATTGCCACCCGCCAAAATCGACAATCCGGTGGACAAACAGCTCTGACAGCCAACATAGCCAAAGTTGAGGATGGCGTTAGCATCACCCTCAGTAAACAGATGTGGTTCGGATTGGCAGCCAGTCTCGGACTGACAGCCATCAGCGCGCTGAGAAATCCATTTACATTGATCAATCGTATCGATGATATCGCCCAGGATGTCGAATCGCTGCAGCTGGAAGAAGCCATTTGGGAAGTCGTTGACCAAACTGCCCGTCAGCACGGAACCGG
>DAISYV010000144.1:0-3934 GCA_036825115.1 Anaerolineaceae bacterium
AACGTTCGATAACAACTTAAAGGAGTTTTTCTAAATGACACGGGAAATGGTAATGACAGATGCCAATGAGGCAACCGCTTATGTTGCTTACAGGCTGAACGAAGTAATCGCAATTTATCCGATCACGCCTTCTTCAAACATGGGCGAATACGCGGATCAGTGGGCGGCGGAACGCGTCCCTAATATCTGGGGCACAATCCCTTCGGTAGTGGAGATGCAGTCTGAGGGCGGCGCGGCTGGTGCTGTGCACGGCGCGCTACAAACTGGCGCACTTTCCACCACTTTCACAGCCTCCCAGGGCTTGCTGCTGATGATTCCCAACATGTACAAGATTGCCGGTGAACTAACGCCCGCGGTGTTCCACGTCTCAGCCCGTTCGCTGGCTGCCCAGGCGCTTTCCATTTTTGGCGACCACCAGGACGTGATGGCTGTGCGCCAGACCGGTTGGGGTTTGATAGCCTCCAACTCGGCGCAGGAAGCCCAGGATACTGCCGCGATTGCTACGGCTGCAACCCTGCGCTCCCGTATTCCATTTGTTCACTTCTTCGATGGTTTCCGCACATCTCATGAGATCAACAAAATCGAGCGTCTCACAGATGACGATCTGCGAGCGCTGATTAACGATGACATGATCATTGAGCATCGCAAGCGCGCCCTGACACCGGACAAACCCGTAATCCGGGGAACTTCCCAGAACCCTGACATGTACTTCCAGGCTCGCGAGACCGTCAACCGCTACTATGATGAAGCAGTCCGCATTGTGGAAGAGGAAATGGATCGTTTCGCTGACCTTACCGGTCGCCAGTATAAAATCATGGAATATCACGGTGCTGCCGACGCAGACCGGGTGATCGTGATCATGGGCTCCGGTGCTGAAACTGCTTCGGAAGTTGCCAAATTCCTAAACGCCCGCGGTGAAAAAGTGGGTGTGGTGGTTGTGCGCCTTTACCGCCCCTTCTCGATCCAACACTTCCTGGGCGTAATCCCCAACACAGTCAAGAAAATTGCGGTGCTCGATCGCACCAAGGAACCCGGTTCCATCGGTGAACCGCTCTTCCAGGACGTTGTCAACGCTTTTGCGGATGGTATCCTGAATGGCACATCTCCCTGCCAGCAGATGCCTGTGGTAACCGGTGGGCGATACGGTCTTTCTTCCAAGGATTTCACCCCTGCCATGGTCAAAGGTGTTTTTGATGAGCTTGCCAAGGACCAGCCCAAGAGCAAATTTACGGTTGGCATCGTGGACGATGTCACCAATCTCAGCATTGACTTCGATCCAAGCTTTGAAATTTTGCCAAATAATGTAATCCAGGCGATGTTCTACGGTCTTGGTTCTGATGGCACTGTTGGTGCGAATAAAAACTCCATTAAGATCATCGGCGATGAGACTCCCAACTTCGCCCAGGGCTACTTTGAGTATGACTCGAAGAAATCCGGCGGTGTAACGGTTTCGCATCTGCGTTTTGGTCCCGATCCGATCCGTGCCCCCTATTTCATTTCTGCTGACGAAGCCAACTTTGTTGCCTGCCATCAGGTCAGTTTTGTGGATCGCTTTGATATGCTGAAGTTCTCCCGCCCGGGTTCGATTTTTCTGTTGAACACCATCTATGGTCCCGAAGAAGTCTGGGATACCCTGCCTCGTGAGACACAGCAGCAGATGATTGATAAGAAGCTCAAATTCTATGTGATCGATGCTTACAAAGTGGCTGAAGCTACTGGCATGGGCACCCGCATCAACACCATCATGCAGACCTGTTTCTTTGCTATCAGCAATGTTTTACCCCGTGAGGAAGCACTTGGCCAGATTAAACACTCGATTGAGAAAACCTATGGACGCAAGGGCGAAGCTGTGGTGCGCAAGAACTTTGAGGCAGTGGATCAGTCTGTTGCGAATATGCACCAAGTGGCGTATCCTTCTGAGGTTACCAGCAGCCACAACCGACGTTCGCCAGTGCCTGCGAACGCGCCTGTCTTCGTAAAGGAAGTTCTGGGCGAGATGATTAACCGCAACGGTGATGCTCTCAAAGTCAGCCAGCTGCCTGATGATGGCACCTACCCCGTTGGCACCACCAAATGGGAAAAACGCAACATCGCGCTCGAGATTCCGATTTGGGAACCCGATCTTTGTATCCAGTGCGGACGTTGCTCCTTCGTTTGCCCGCATGCAGCCATCCGCACCAAGGTCTACCCGACCGAGCTGCTAAAGGATGCCCCGGAAACCTTCAAGTCCACCGCTTCCAAATTCCGCGAGTGGAAAGAAGGCTACTCCTGGACTGTGCAGGTTGCCCCTGAGGATTGCGTGGGCTGTGGCTTGTGCGTTGAGAACTGCCCGGGCAAAGATAGAGCCAACCCTGGACGCCACGCCATCAACATGGGCCCTCAGCCTCCAATCCGCGAAAGCGAAGCGAAAAACTGGGACTTCTTCCTTGATTTACCCCTCATCCCGCGTGAAGAAATCTCGACCCATCTGGTCAAGAACTCACAACTGCTCGAGCCTCTGTTTGAGTTCTCGGGTGCCTGCGCAGGCTGCGGTGAGACGCCTTATGTGCGCCTGGCAACCCAGTTGTTTGGTGACCGCATGTTGGTCGCGAATGCCACTGGCTGCTCTTCCATCTATGGCGGCAACCAGCCGACTACTCCCTGGGCGAATAACGCGCTGGGAATGGGACCTGCCTGGTCGAACTCCCTGTTTGAAGACAACGCCGAGTTTGGCATGGGCATGCGCCTGACGGTTGATAAATTTATGACCTACGCCAAGGAATTGGTACAAAAGAATGCAGATCGCATCGGCCGCGAGTTGGCAGATGAACTTTGCAACGCCAGCCAGAACGGCGAGGCGGAGATCAATGCCCAGCGTAAGCGAGTCAAGCAATTGAAAGCACTGCTCAAGGATGAGCAGGAAGGCGAACTGCGCAACCTCTACAGCCTGGCAGATTACCTGGTGAAGAAGAGTGTTTGGATCATGGGCGGCGACGGCTGGGCTTACGATATTGGTTATGGCGGTCTGGATCATGTTTTGGCTTCCGGGCGCAATGTGAACGTTTTGGTGCTCGACACCGAAGTCTATTCGAACACTGGTGGTCAGAGCTCCAAGGCCACCCCGCGTGCTGCAGTAGCGAAATTTGCTGCTGATGGCAAGGACAAACCCAAGAAAGATCTTGGCATGATTGCCATGACCTACGGCAATATCTACGTGGCACGTGTGGCGATGGGTGCCAGCGACGCGCAAACCCTGCGTGCCTTCAACGAGGCAGACGCCTACGATGGTCCCTCCTTGATCATTGCTTACTCACACTGCATCAGTCACGGCATCGACATGAAGAAGGGTCTCGTCCAGCAGAAAATGGCAGTAAACTCCGGTGCATGGGTGCTTTATCGCTATGACCCACGCCTGGCTGCTGAGGGCAAGAACCCGCTGCAAATTGACTCCAAAGCTCCCAGCATCAACGTGGCGGATTACGCCTACAATGAAACCCGCTACCGCATGCTGCTACAGCAGGACGAAGAGCGCGCTGAAGAGTTGATGAAGGGCGCGGAAGCCGACGCCAAGCGGCGCTGGTCGCTCTACTCGCAGATGGCGGAAATGGATTACTCGCAGATGGGGGCAACAGTGGACGGCGTACCTCCGGTGCAGCCAACCATTGATCCCGCAAAATCTGGCGAGACCAAGCCAACCGCCCCAAAACCAGCCGAAATCGCTGAAGGCGAAGCGGGTGCCAAGGCGTGCACACCGACCGCGGAACCGTTTGCTGAAAGCGCAAGCTCCGAGCCCACCAGCGATCCGGCTGCGACAAATTGTGATCTACCCACTCCCAACGAAGCAGCAATCAAAGCTGACGAGGAACTCAAGAGTGAGAACCACACCGCTTCGAGTGTGAAGAAGTAAGGATCTGTTACCAAATTAGCAGGGTCGTGACATTCACGACCCTGCTTT
>DAISYV010000145.1:0-3880 GCA_036825115.1 Anaerolineaceae bacterium
GGAAGGCTGCCCTCCCACACCACGCTGCGGAAATCATCCGGGGAGGTGTTGCCCTCCGTGTTGATCAACAGGACCTGGGAGTTTTCGTTTAATCCCATCGCTTCGCGCAGGTCGCGCGCGCCTTCAAATTCCATCATATACATCAGAGCTCCCAGCGTAACCGCGCCAGATTCTCCGGATACAATAAATGGATCTTCGGCTAAGGGTACAGAATAGACACGCATACCTTTTGCCGCGACATAATCGGGGCATTTGGCAAAAAAGTCAGCACAGTTATAGAGCGTTTCCCACGCCAGCGGATTGGGATCCCCACAAGCCAGGCCGGCCATAATGGTGTCCAACTCACCCGTGACGCTGTGGGGTTTTCCATCGCCAAGGTGCATTGACTCATACAAGCAAGCGGCTTTGGTTGGCTCCACCACCAGGGAAAGCGGCACATTATCCTCGAAAAGCACCGAGTAAAACCCGATGGCTGCTGCTGCCAGCGAGCCAACGCCCGCCTGTACCAGTAAATGGGTCGGTCGCTGAATACCCTGGGCGGCAAACTGCTCCTGTGCTTCGACAAACATAGTGGCATAGCCTTGCATGATCCACTTTGGTACGTCCTCGTACCCCTCCCATGAGGTATCGGAGATCACTTCCCAGCCGTTCTTCTTCGCGTCAAGGGAAGCCTGGCGCACCGCGTCATCATAATTCCCATCGACCACCACTACCCGCCCACCCTGGCGCTGGATGCCGCGGATGCGGTCCTGTGTTGTGAGCGAGTGCACGTAGATCACGGAAGGAAAACCCATCTTGCTGGCTGCCCATGCCACACCGGCGCCATGATTGCCGTCCGTAGCCGTGGCAAAGATGGGATGGCCGAGCTTCTCACGCATTCCACCTTCCAGGTGCAGCAAGTCGCGCAGGGTCATCTCCTGGTCGCTAAATCCTCCGCGCTGCAGAAGCTTCTTGTAGATCGCATAGGATCCGCCAAGCACCTTGAAGGAATTTAGTGTGAGCCTTGCCGATTCATCCTTGACCCAAATACCGCCTACGCCAATGCGCTGCGCCAGGCGCGGCAGGGTCTTGAGCGGGCTTGTGCGATAGCCTGGAATATCCCTGTGCAAGCGGCGCACCTGTTGAGGCAAACCAGCAGGGAAGAGTTCCGCTGCCAGTTTTGATTTCGAGTTTTCAAGCGCGTGTCGGTTTTCCAACCATTGAATCGGGACTTCTGTCATCAGGACCTCACAAGCGATAATTTTTGGCTCGTAAATCGTATCATAGGGTAAATGTAGATTATAGACGCGTCAGTGAATCAACCGTGCCGCAGCGAGTCGCCCACCCAACTCCACTTTTCCGGGCGGGTCTGAACACCCAGTAATTGCTCCAGCAATCGGGAGAATCGGGTTGGATCCCCACTGGTGAGGTAGTAGTGAGCCGGCTCGGCACTCGAAGAGCGAGTAAGGTATTGTTGGATCAAAACGCGTTCGGTCTGTCGGGCTATGGCGGGTGCCGGATCGATCACGCGCACATTCTCTCCCGCAATTTGTTGGATCAGTGGAATTACAAAGGGGAAGTGCGTGCATCCCATCACAAGCGTATCAACGCCCTCGGCAAGCATGGGTTGGAGTGCCCGTTGGAGAATACCACGGGTTAGATAGGTGTTCAGGTAACCCCGTTCGATCTGTTTTACGAGTCCCGGACAGGTTGCCTCATAAATCTGGACGTCTTTTGCAAATCGTTCCACCACTGAGGCATACAACTCCCCCTGAAAAGTGGATGGCGTCGCCAGCACGCCTACTTTGCCGCTCAGGGTTTGCTCCGCGGCAGGTTTGACCGCCGGCTCCATGCCTACGAAGGGAAATTCCGGGTAGAGAGCGCGCAGATGCTTGAGGGCGGCTGCTGAAGCAGTGTTGCAGGCAATGACGATCAGCTTTGCGCCCTGACTCATCAACATGCGCGTGACGCCTTCCGCAAGCTGACGCACTTCTTCAAGCGGTCGTTCCCCATAGGGCACTTTAGCCTGGTCCGCAAAGTAGAGGGTCGCCTCGGATGGTAACTGGTTGTGGATGGCGCGTAGCACCGAGAGCCCGCCCACTCCTGAATCATAAACGCCAATTGGCGCGTCTGTGTTGGTCATGCGCTTATTGTAGCACGCTGTTAGGTCAGTTGGAAGCAGGACACGGTACTCGCAGAGTATGCGCTACCTGCTCCAAAAACGCAGTATAAAGGTTTCAATATGGCAAAAGCAGTCTGTCTTTCTTTGTCATCCTGAACGCAGTGAAGGATCTGATTGTTAATTAGATTCTTCGCAAAAGCGGCTCAGAATGACAGGCAACATCGAATTGCGATGTTCAAACCATTAAATTGGGGGGTGGATGCAGATCGTTCGTGGCCCCCTCGAGGGAAGGGGATAAAGTGGCTGAGTATTTGCAGGCAATAGGATTGTGCTGGCGTCTTGCGAAGCACCCCAGCGCTGAAAGCGCGTATGGGCAGGCCGAGCACGGGATTTTACCTCAGGTCTCCGATTATTAAAGAATTTCTGGAGACCGAGTCACATATCGATCTCAACCACCCAAACCCGAATTACTTGCTTCCACAAAAGCCTTGAATATGCGCCGCATTGGCTCGTAATCCTGCAGCCACTCCGGATGCCACTGCACGCTCACAACAAAATGCTTGCCGGGCATCTCCAGCGCCTCGATCACCCCGTCCGTTGCCTTTGCCGTAACAGTCAAGCCCTCTCCAAGTTCTTTCACGGATTGGTGGTGAAGGCTGTTCACCAAAAATTCATTACCCCCCATGATTTCTGCGAGGCGGCTGTTTTCCTCCAGCTGAACGGAGTGGGAAAGGCGATTTCGCTGGTAATTGGGCCACCATCTGTGCTGACCAGCTTTGGGCAGTTCGCTGGGGATATCCACCACCAGGTTGCCGCCCATAGCCACATTGAGCACCTGCTGCCCGCGGCAAATCCCCAAAACCGCCTTGTTCATTTCCACTGCCTGGCGGCAGAGAGCCAGTTCGAACTCGTCCCTCTCGCGATCGATCCCATCCACGCTCGGATGCATCTTTCCGCCAAAATACTCCGGATGGATATCCCCGCCACCGGAGATGAACAGACCATCAAATTCACTTAACACCTCAGGGATAGAGTCGAGCGGTAGTGCAGAAGGCAACAGGTACGGTCTGCCGCCAGCAGCAAGAATGGCTCGCACCAATTCTTCTCTTGAGGAATAAGCAGGCGTACTGCCAGGTTTTTGGATGCGGAAGGCGGCGAGGGCAATGCGTGCTGTCATGTGATTCTCCAGAAAAGATAAATGTAAAAGCCTTCCCGTCTAATGAGGAAACGGAGAAGGCTTTTAAAGTGCAGAAGAAAAAACCGCGGTCTAGAAACGCTGCTTGAGGCGCGCGCTCTTGCCGGTGCGTTCGCGCAGAAAGTACAGGCGGGCGCGGCGGACTTTGTTGTGCCGTTCAACCACCACTTTTGCTACGCGGGGGGAATTGAAGAGGAAGGTACGCTCAACGCCGATACCATTGCTGGCAACACGACGAACGGTGAAAGTGCCGTCGTTGGCATTACCGCGGACGTAGAGTACCACACCCTTGAATTCCTGGATGCGTTCGCGATCGCCTTCTTTGATGATTGTGTGTACGCTGACAGTATCGCCGGGGAACAGATCCGGGATATTCGCATTTTTCTCGGCTTCAACAGACTTCAATAATTCTGTGTGGTTCATAGTTACTTCCCTTCAAGTGCTTACGTAATATAAGCGCCTCAACCTTCTCGAGACGCGGAGGATTAGTATATCACAATTACCCGTGAAATTGTCAAGTGGGATTCGGGCTGTAAGAGCAACATGATAATGTCCTAAAGTAGCAAAATAGAAATGTCCTAATT
>DAISYV010000146.1:0-3834 GCA_036825115.1 Anaerolineaceae bacterium
TGCCTGGTGGAGCGCCACATCACGCTTGACCGCGCCATGTGGGGCTCAGATCAGAGCGCCTCGGTGGAACCGCAAGGGCTCGCCAGCCTGGTGAAGTACATCCGCGTCACCGAGCGTTCGCTGGGTGATGGCGTCAAACGTGTTTATGACAGTGAGTTGTCTTCGTTGAGCAAATTGAGGCGGTTTAGCCAGTAATATGAGCATTCCACAGTTTTTCGATCGCGTAGGCCGGCGGGTTAAGCTCGAGGCGGCACATCGTGACAATGATCGCCGTTTTGTCGCTTTATCGAGCCTGGTAGCTGCCAACTCACCGGAAAGTACCGCTGCGCCAGTGATTTTTTTTGATGTCTCCACGCGTCTGACCGGCACCAGCCTGAATGCGGCTTTTGCTGTTTTGAGTGCCTGGTCGCTCGAACTAAAAGGCGTGCGCGTGATCCACTTTGTGTGCCAGCAAGGCCTGGCGCCCTGCGTATTCGGCACAAAACGAAACGCTTTGCACCAGAATCCACCATGCAAAGGCTGCATGCGGCAGTCCGAAGCGCTTTTCGGGCAGTCCGAGGTGGTTTCTCTCGGTTTTGATGCCGAGGCGCTGCCCCAGGGGCTGCTTGCACCCCTCAACCTCAACCAATTAAGCCGTTTCACCTTCGCTGACTTACCGCTTGGCAAGCTTGCGCTGCCCTCCATGCGCTGGATCCTGCGCCGGCATCACCTCAAAGACGACGAACTGACACGCTCCCTTTTCAAGCACTACATCAGCTCAGCATATTCGCTTGCACTACAATTTGAAGCGCTTGTCGAGGAAACCCAACCGCAGACTGTGGTGGTCTTCAATGGCATGCAATACCCCGAAGCGACCGCCCGATGGGTGGCGCGCAAGCACGGTATCCGCGTCGTTAGCCACGAAGTGGGCCTGCGTCCTTTCAGCGCTTACTTCACCGAAGGGGACGCCACCGCTTATGACCTGGACATTCCTGCGGATTTCCAACTGGACGAGGCTCAAAATCAACGCCTGGATGAATATCTGAACAAGCGTTTCAAAGGCGATTTCCACATGGCTGGAGTCAAGTTCTGGCCGGAAATGAGCGAGCTCAGTCATGAATTCCAGCAAAAAGCAGCCAGATTCAAGCAGATGGTGCCAGTCTTCACCAACGTTATCTTCGACACCAGCCAACCGCATGCCAACGTGGTATTTGAAGACATGTTCACCTGGCTCGATTCCCTGCTTATGACCGCCCGGTCACATCCTGACACGCTGTTTGTGATCCGTGCCCACCCTGATGAAGCCCGCGTGGGTAAAGCCAGCGAAGAATCGGTGGAAGAGTGGGCAAAAGCACGCGGTGTGAAGCAGATCCCCAATCTGCACTTCATTCCTCCCCAGGAATACGTCAACTCCTACGACCTGATCCGCATGGCGAAGTTCGTACTGATCTACAACTCTACGATCGGGCTGGAAGCGTCCATACTCGGCGCGGCGGTGCTTTCGGCTGGCAAAGCCCGTTTCACTGCCTCCGATGTCGTATGGTTGCCGGAAACAATAGCCGCCTACCAAACCAAGCTCGACTTCCTGTTAGACGCAGAAACCGTTGAGGTTCCGGCACATTTCAAGCACAACGCCCGCCGATTCCTCTACTGGCAACTTTACCGTTCCTCGCTCGGCTTCGAAGACTTTTTGAAGCCGGATGGCGTCTGGGCGGGATATGTGACCCTTAAAGACTTCCCATGGCAGGCGCTGCTTCCTGAAAACTCAGCCGCGTTGCAGACTATCCACGACGGCATCCTGCGCGGCGGGGATTTTATGCTCAAGGAGGACCCCCAATGAAACTCGAAAAGATCGTTGCCTTGTTACCCATGCGCCACGATTCCAAACGCGTTCCCGGAAAAAACTACCGCCCCATGTGCGGCAAGCCGCTTTACGCGCACATTATCGAGACTCTCCTGAGCGTTGAGTCGATCAGCCAGGTGGTGGTGGACACCGATTCGCCGCCTGTGATTGAAGGGCTCGCGCGGGATTACCCGCAAGTCAAGGTGCTGCTGCGTCCGGAAGAACTGCGTGCTGATACCACCCCCACCAACGAGATCCTGGTTTACGATACTGCCCAGGTGCCCGCGGATCTCTACCTCCAAACTCACAGCACCAATCCGCTGCTCAAGGCTGAAACAATCCGGCGCGCCATTGAACAACTGCGCCAGTCCTACCCGGAGTACGACTCCCTCTTCGGCGTCACCCGGCTGCAGACCCGCCTTTGGGACGAGCTCGGACGTGCCGTCAACCACAACCCAGCGGTTCTCCTGCGCACGCAGGACCTGCCCCCAATCTACGAAGAAAATTCCTGTATCTACCTTTTCACCCGCGAAACCTTGATTTCCAGGCGCAACCGGTTGGGTGAGAGACCGATGATGTTCGAGATGGATGCCCGCGAAGCCACCGATATCGACGTGGAACTGGATTTTGTCATCGCCGAAACGCTGATGGCTCACCAAAATAAATAATGAGGTTGTTCGCATGAAGAACGTGTTAGTTTCTGCCCCCTATATGCTGCCTTTCATGGATCGCTTTGGTCCTATTCTGGAGCATTTTGACATTCACCCCATCATCCCGGAAGTGCATGAACGGCTTGAAGCGGAAGAAATCCTGCGCTATGCCGGTCAGTTCGAAGGGGCTGTTTGTGGTGATGACCGCTATAACGCCGATGTCATCAAAGCCTGCCTGCCCGCGTTGAAAGTGATTTCAAAGTGGGGCACCGGCATCGACTCGATCGACAAAGTGGCTGCAGAAATCATGGGTGTGCGCGTCATGAACACCCCAAACGCTTTCACCGTGCCTGTTTCTGAAAGCGTGTTGAACAGCATGCTCAACTTCGCCCGCCTGCAGCCCTGGATGGACCGCGCCATGAAAAATGGCGTTTGGGACAAAATCCCCGGGCACACCCTCAGCGAATCAACCATCGGTGTTATTGGCGTGGGCAATTGCGGCAAGGCTGTCCTGAGAAGGGCGCGTGCCTTCGGCATGAAGCTGCTGGGGAATGATATTGTTGAGATCGCGCCTGACTTTCTGGTGGAAAATGGCGTGGAAATGACCACCCTGGAGGACCTGCTGCGGCGCGCGGACTACATCAGTCTCAACACCACCCTGACCCCCTCCGCCTATCATCTGATTAACGCGGAAACCCTGCGCCTGGTCAAACCCAATGCCGTGCTGATCAACACTTCGCGCGGACCAGTGGTGCATGAAGCTGCGCTGGTTGAGGCACTGCAGCAAGGAAGCCTGCGCGGCGCGGCGTTGGACGTGTTTGAGCAGGAACCATTGCCTCTCGATAGCCCGCTGCTGCAGATGGACAACGTTCTGCTTTCCCCACACAACACCAACAGCAGTCCGTTTTATTGGGAACGGGTGCACTGGAACACCCTGCGTAATTTGCTGATCGGGCTTGATATTCCCGTGGGCGATATCGCCAGCCTCAAAGCGCTCGAAAAAGGCTCATAATTCTGACAGAAGAGGACATGCCATGACCAAATCAAAGAAAACCATCCTGATCACTGGTGCCGCTGGCGGCGTGGGGCGGGCAACCGTGAAGCACTTCCATGAGCGTGGCTTCCAGGTGATCGGGGTTGACCGTCAGAGTGTTTATCCCGAGTTCCCTTCCGATGGTTTGTTCATCCAGGCCGATATCTCCGTGCCGGAGAACCTCGAGATGATCTTTGTCCAGGCAACCCAATTCACACCCACCCTGGACGTGCTGGTGAACAACGCCGCCTTCCAGGTGACCAAACCCTTGGTCGAAACGACGGTTGAGGAATGGGATATGGTGATGGCATCCAACCTGCGCTCGGTCT
>DAISYV010000147.1:0-3786 GCA_036825115.1 Anaerolineaceae bacterium
ACCTTCGGCCGCGGCAAATTCACGGATTGCCCTGGTTCCCTCCGGATAAATATCGGACTTATTGATACAGATTACTGACGGAACGTGGAAGTGACGCAAAGTCCCCAACACACGCTTGAGGTCATGCAAACCCATCAGGCTGGGTTCTGTTACGATCAAGCCCAGATCCGTGCCGGCGCAGGCAGAAATGACCGGGCAGCCAATGCCAGGCGGACCGTCGATGACCACGCATTGCGATTGAATATCTTCAGCGTACAAGCGCGCCTGCTGCTTGATGAGGGTTACCAGCTTGCCAGAATTCTCCCTCCCCGGGAACAGTTCGGCGTGAAACAGCTTGCCATAGGAAGTATTTGACTGAAACCAGTTACCCTCCTGCTGCCTGACCATGCTGATGGCGCCTGTTGGGCAGGCGTACACGCAAGCCGCACACCCATCACAGGCAATTGGGTCGATCCACTGTACCTGGTCATTTTTGGGGTCCGGGAAAATGGCGTCATAACGGCAAACGGGGTTGCAAGCTCCACAATTGATGCATTTTTCAGGATCAATTTCTGCCAGGGAACCGCCCCAAAACTCTTTGGGGTCCAAATTCTCCGGCTCTAAAACAAGGCTCAAATTAGCCGCGTCCACATCCGCGTCCACAAACACCATGGGGTGGGAATTTGCCTGGGCAGCGTTTAAGTGGGCGAAGGCCGCACTGATACTGGTCTTTCCGGTGCCGCCCTTGCCGCTCAGGATAATCAATTGTTTCACTTTACTGTTTTGCGTGCTCATTTTGCCTTACCGCCCACGATTTCAGTAACTTTCTGGTAGAGCTCCCTGAGAATATCCCGGTATTTGGGATATACGTCAACCAAAGTTCGACCAGCTGCCAGGTTCTCTGCCAGTGTCCGGTCAAAAGGAACCCGCAGTAATATCGGAATATTGGACTCTCGCAAAATGTCCTTGAGCGAATCATCGCCAATGCCGTCACGGTTGATGACAACTCCAGAAGGAATATTCATATCGCGCAAGATGCCAAGCATTTGCTTGAGGTCGTGCAAGCCAAATGGGGTCGGTTCGGTGACCAGCAGGGCAAAGTCAACCCCGCGAAGGGTTTCAACCACAGAACAAGACGCCCCTGGCGGGGCATCGTAAATATTGATGGTATTGGGTTGAGGATGCATCATCTTCTTTAACTGGCGGATGATTGGGGTTGACATAGGTTCGCTAATGGTCAAAAGACCACGGAAAAATTCAATGTCTTCCACGGCCATGCCCCGTTCGATGGTTCCAATCGGATTGGGGACTTCGATAATGGCATTCTCAGGGCAATTCCACGTGCAGCTGCCACAGCCATGACACAACTGGGGAAAAACGAGAATGTTTTTCCCAACTTGCGCAAGGGCGTGAAATTCACAAACTTCCACGCACCTGCCGCAGGCAGTGCATTTTTCCGTTTGAATTTGCGGGATGCGAATGACTGCCGGAGTGATTTCAGTAAATTCCGGCTTCAGGAACAAATGCCCATTGGGCGCTTCCACATCACAATCAACATAGCGCACATTTGCCAGACCAGCCAGGCTTTGCGCCAGGCTGGTGGCAATGGTTGTTTTACCTGTACCGCCTTTTCCACTGGCGACTGCAATTTGCACAAACACCTCCTGGTCAGTGGTAATTTTTCAATTCGTCTACTTGACGTACTTAAATTGATTTACAGCTTCTTGAACAGTTTTTGTGCTATCCGTAAAACGCTGCATCCCAATATTTGCAGCCTGGAAGGCCCTGGAGGCATTCGGACCAAAATCGCCGCTTAAGACCACTTCAGCACCTTTGTCCACAACAAACTGTGCCGCGGCCACTCCAGCACCACCCGATTGGCTGACGCCGGGGTTCTCAAAAGCTTCCCATTGATGTGTTTCCGTATCGAAAAGTATCAGCCACGCGCAACGGCCAAAACGCCTGTCGACCTGGCTTTCAAGCGACGAATTCTGAGCGGATATTATTAATTTCATCGTAACTCCTTTTATTAAAAACGGTTTTTTCTGATTATTCCCAGAAAATCAACCGAAGTGTTTGTTCGCGCTGACACCAGTATTAGTGCAGCAATTCCGTATGGTCAATGAGCTTTCCGTCAATGAAAGCCTGAACTGCGGTTTCAATATCGCGCAGGTCTGTCACAACAGGACGAATATTCAACCGGCGCATACTTTCGTAAGCACCCATGCCCATTCCTCCACAAAGCAAAGCTTTGCAATCGGCAATCGCCTGGGCCATATCAACATGTTTGTTGTGGGATTGCGCGTCCATTCCGTGCCCTTGCCCAAGCGATTCACCCGCGTGAGTTTCCTCGTGGAACTGGCTGTGACCCATCTTGTCACGCATTTCCCTGTCGGTAACCTTCCCCTCTTCGATGGTTAGAACCAGGTAATATGGTGCCCGACCAAAATGCTGACTGATTGTCTTTCCGTCTTCTGTGATTGCTGCTATTTTCATATTGATCTCCTTTTTCATAGCCTCAAGCGAAAAATGATGTCCGCTGGCTTTTTCTCTATCATCGGTTGGATATAGTATTAGTAAGATTTGAGTTGGGATACCCCCTGTGTTTTCCCAACTGTGTGGTCTACGCGCTTCAAACACCAGGCTATCCCCCGTATTGAGGATATATTCCTCTTGAGCCACCTGATAGCGTATTGATCCACCCAGACAGTAAATAAATTCAAAACCCGTATGGACGATGGCATGATCACCACTTCCCATGCCCGGTTGCAAAGTCACGATAAACGGCTGAACAGCATTATCGATCAGATCCTTGGCAAGGTTTTGCATTTTGGTGGAACCGAAGGTCTGGGTTGGACGATGTTCAGCTTTTGTAAAGACGATTTCTTTTTCCACCGGTTCTGATTCAAAGAAGGCGGCAATCGGCACATCCAAAGCTTGCGATAACTGCTGCAAAGTGCTGACCGAAGGAGAGGACTTCCCGTTTTCAATCAAACTCAGGGTATTGATGTTCAGACCGCTCCGCTCAGCCAGTATTCGCAGGGAATAACCTCTTTCGGTTCTCAAATCCTTTAGCCTTTTGCCGACCAATAGGTCTGCTGAAAAAGAATTAGGATCTGATATTGAATTGTCGATATAAAAATTCATTTTCTTACTCCAGTGTTTTTCCGACCAACAACGAACTTAAAACCCTGGTTTTATGTTCGCTAGAAACCTCTCCAAAACTTTCTTCCCAATATTATAGTACTTAATAAGCGTTTAGCAAGAGTCTTCTACCAATGTAATTATATTATTTCTATTAACATTGCGAATATTCTTTAATTATCTATTGACATTAAGAGAATAGCGCGCTATACTGTTATCGATCAAAAGGAGGTACGGAAATATGCCAAGACGCGGAAGAGGTTGGGCGATGAGAGCAGGTTCAAGGGGCGAGGAGATTCACTCTCCCCTGGTTGTATCACTGCTGGAGCCCACATTACTTGTTTTGCTAAAAGAACAGCCTGGACATGGCTACAGTCTCTTATCTGAACTCAATGCATTGGATATAACGACCATTCACCCAAGCGTTGTTTACCGAACGCTGCGTGAAATGGAAGCGCTGGGATGGATTGAATCGGACTGGGATACGGACCAGACCCAAGGCCCCCCTCGACGTACCTACCGTTTGACCACGCAAGGCGAAGAAGCCTTGCGATATTGGACACAAGAGTTGGAAAAGACCAACGTAATCATCGATAAATTGTTCGCTAAGATTCAGAAAGGATAAAAGGAGGCAATTATGCCCGCAAGAGATGGAACTGGACC
>DAISYV010000148.1:0-3719 GCA_036825115.1 Anaerolineaceae bacterium
TATTGCACTGGAGCTTTGGCGGTGGGAGTAAACCCCCACCGTACGGAACAAACACCGCTCGCTTCGCTCCCAGCATCATAACCTCCAACGTACGGATGGGCTTTAGTCCATCCGCTGCATGTATTACACTAGAGCTTTGGCGGTGGGAGTAAACCCCCACCGTACGGAACAAACACTGCTCGCTTCGCTCCCAGCATCATAACCCCCACCGCATGGATGGGCGTACGGATGGGCTTTAGTCCATCCGGATTGTATGCTCGCGCATCCCATAGACAGGATTCTCCATCGGCAGAACGGCGAGAACGGAAGTGCTCCCAAAGTAAGCGCCCTTTTTTCGGACGAAGGGCTATAATTGAACTGATTTCAACTAAAGGAAAATACTGATGAAAATTAACAAGATTCTTGTTGTGTTTCTGGCATTGTTTATCCCCTTTATCATTTTGATGGGTGGGGTGAGGTTAATGATAAACCCAGCCTTTGCAGAATTTGAATATGACCGTGCGGGTTTTCCGCCCGACCCTTACGGAATGGATACCATTGAACGCAAGCAGTGGGCGGGCTATGCCATCCGCTACCTGATCAATAGTGAACCCATCGACTACCTTGGCAACCTTCAGAACTTTCAAGGTCAGAAGATCTTTACCGAATCCGAGCTTTCGCATATGGTTGACGTTAAGGAAGTTGTTCAAAGTTCCCTGCTTGCTTGGTACATCGTAATTGGTCTCAGTGTTGCAATCCTTGGCTGGTTCCTGATCATGGGGCAGTGGAGTTCGTTGCGGCAGGCGTTTCAGGCTGCCGGTTGGGTGACTCTGGGGTTGATTGGTGCGTTATTGATCTTTTTTCTGGTGAGTTTTGATACCTTATTCGAGCGTTTTCACCAACTCTTTTTTGCGGAAGGCACCTGGCTTTTCGATGAATCCAGCACGCTCATCCGCCTCTTTCCCTTTGTTTTCTGGCGCGACGCTTTTGCGCTGGTGTTGATCTTTACCTTGGTTGTGGGGATTCTTCTGGTGGTGATTACCCACAAACGAAAACCGAAAACAGCTGCCTAAAAAAAGACCCCCGATTTTCGGGGGTCTGTTCTCGTGAAAACTAAAGGACGACGGGAGGATTTTCCGCGTCGAGGCTGGGATCGAAGATGTGGAAGTTGTCCATGTTGAAGACAACGCGCATCTTTTCGCCGAACTGAGCGTGCGTGCGGGGGTCAACACGAGCGATGAAATTGTTATTGCCGTTAACCAGGTAAAGGAAGATTTCGTTACCCATCAGTTCAGTCACATCCACAGTAACATCCACCGGCTCGGCAATGATGCCAGGGGGGGCATATTCGGGATTATGAATGTCCTCAGGGCGGATACCGAAGATGATGTCCTTATCAACGATATGCTCGTAGCGTGCGATGAAGTGGTCTGGGATGCGGACACGGAACGAGCCCATGTCCACGAACATCTTGCTGTCTTCCATGAGAACCTTACCGTTGAAGAAGTTCATGGCAGGTGAGCCAATGAAGCCGGCGACGAAAAGGTTCGCAGGGTGGTCATAGAGCACCTGCGGGGTATCGAGTTGCTGAAGCTTTCCTTTATTCATAACGGCAATTCGGGTCGCCATGGTCATCGCTTCGGTCTGGTCATGGGTGACATAGATGAAGGTGGTCTCAAGGCGCTTGTGAAGCTTGGAGAGCTCGGCGCGGGTCTGGACGCGTAGTTTTGCGTCGAGGTTAGAGAGGGGTTCATCAAAGAGGAAAACTTTTGGCTCGCGTACGATAGCGCGCCCAACAGCCACACGCTGACGCTGACCACCAGATAGTTCCTTGGGCTTGCGCTTGAGCAGGTTTTCGATACCGAGGGTCTGAGCTGCTTCTTTGACGCGCCGATCAATGTCGGCTTTGTTGAACTTGCGTAGTTTCAAGCCAAATGCCATGTTGTCGTAGACAGACATGTGCGGGTAGAGGGCATAGCTCTGAAAGACCATAGCGATGTCGCGATCTTTGGGAGCAACGTCATTGACGACTTGGTCACCAATCATTACCTTGCCGTCTGTGATTTCTTCCAGACCAGCAAGACAGCGCAACGCAGTAGTCTTGCCGCAGCCGGAAGGGCCAACCAGGACTAAGAACTCTTTATCTTCGATTGCAAGAGTAAGATCTTGCACGGCGACGACGTCACCAAAACGTTTCCAAACATGATCGTACGTAACACTTGCCATAAAAATTTCCTCCAATCTTGAACGAGTATAGTGATTTCATTATACGTCAATTAGAAGAAGAAAGGTAGGTTTTTTAGGATAGGTTTTTTAGGATGATTCATATTTTTAATGCTAATAGTTCCGATGACTTATTAATTCAATGAACCTGTTGTTTAAAGAACTCCAGATCACAAGCATCAAAAAAACACCTGTATTGCCAGGTGTTTTTTTAGTCTTGGCAGCTTTCAGCAATCCAAGTAACGTTCGATCTCGATCGGGATCGGGCGGGTGAGAATATCGTTGGCTTCTTTGCGCAGTGCTTTTACCCAAAAACTGATGAACTCGTTTGAAAATACCCCTGGCTTCGTCAGGAACTCCTGGTCTTTTTCGATGGCATCCAGAGCTTCACTGAGCGAGAAGGGCACCTTCTTGATACGCTTTTGTTTCGATTCAGGCCAGGACAGCACATCATCATCAAATGGTCCATAACCTGCAGTGCGAGGATCCACTTTTCGGGCAATGCCATCCAATCCAGCCAGCAGCATGGCAGGGATGGCCAGGTAAGGGTTGCAGGTGCCATCCGGAGTGCGGTATTCTATTCGGACTTCGCTTGGGTCGGTGGCATATTTGGGGGCTCGAACCGCAGCGTTGCGATCGCCTTTCCCAAAGAAACAGCTAGTCGGAGCTTCGAACCCCGGGGCAAGGCGCTTGAATGAATTCGTTGAAGGGTTGGTGAAGGCGCAGAGCGCAGCGGCGTGGTCGAGAATGCCCCCTACGTAATACAGAGCTGTCTCGCTCAGATTGGCGTAGCCCTTGGCGTCGTAGAAGACATTCAGTCCGTCTTTTACCAGGAGTTGATGGAAGTGCAAACCGCTGCCAGCAGCACCAAAGAAGGGTTTGGGCATGAATGTAATGGTTTTGCTCGCTTCATAGGCGAGGTTTTTCGCCAGGTACTTGATCATCAAAGATCCATCTGTCGATTTGAAAATGTCCTGAAGAGGGGGTTCGATTTCGCCATGCCCCGGACCGCCGGCTTCGTGGTGATGGTATTTGACTTTGTAGCCGAAATCTTCCATCATCAGCGAGATCTCGTTGCGTAAATCCTGATTTTGATCAGCTGGCGCAATCTGATGATATCCCCGGTGGTTGGAAATCAGGTAGCCATTGGTAGTCGGGTTTTCCATCCAATCGGATTCATAAGAGACGAGTGAATAGGAGCTGGCATTCAAGCGATTTTCAAAGCTAACTTCGTCCAATATGTAGAATTCGTATTCAGGGCCCCAGATGGAACGGTCAGCAACGCCTGTCTTTTTTAGATAGGCTTCAGCCTTGGTGACGATCTGGCGGGGGTCAAAATCGAAGCGCGCTTTGCTATCGGCTTCAAAAATATCTGCCAGGAATGACAGGGTTGGACGCTTGAAAAATGGATCCATGAATGCAGTTGAAAGATCAGGAATGAGGATCATATCCCCTGAAGTAACCGGCTTAAACCCAACAGCAGAGCCATCAAAACCAATACCGTCCCGCATCATCTG
>DAISYV010000149.1:0-3663 GCA_036825115.1 Anaerolineaceae bacterium
TGCCGGTTCTGAATACTGCTGATGTTCCTGACATCGTAGTGGGTTATCAGAACCAGATTGCCATGTACCAGTTAGCAGATGCAATCTGGGACATGAATGAAATCATCGACAGTCCAACTTATGGTCTTTCCAGTGACGATCAGGCTGACTTCCTGCCCACATTCTTTAAACAGGATGTCTACTCTCTGTATGACAATCAGCGGCTGGGTCTTGCTCCCAACCGCTCCATGGAAGTCATGTATTACAACCTTTCATGGCTGAAGGAAATGGGATATGAAGCTGCCCCCACCACCATGGAAGAATTTAGAGCCATGGCATGCGACGCCGTCGCCAAACCTTTCTCCAAGGGTACTGGGGATGCCACACCTGTTGGCCTGGCTATGAGAATGGATGCCTCTAACTTTGCCAGCTGGGTGTTCGCATTTGGCGGCGATATCTTTGATTACACCACCAACCAGTTCACGCTCGATAGCCCCGCGGCAGTCGAGGCTTGGACCTTCCTTCAGGGTCTTGCAAAAGATGGCTGCCTGCGCGTTGTGGATGGTTACAACGATCAGGTTCAATTTGGACAGGGCAAATCCCTCTTCACCGTTGCTTCCAGCTCCGGCTTGGGTGTGTACTATCCCAAGGCCATCGCTGATGGTGTTGGTGAGATGGAATGGTCAGTTGCTGCGCTTCCTACTACAACCGGTCAGATCAAGGCCAATATCTACGGTGCAAGTGTCAGCATTCCCAAGAGCACTCCAGAGCGTCAACTCGCTGCCTGGCTGTTCATTAAGTATTACACCAGCAAAGATGTCCAGACCTATTGGGCAACAGAAACTCAGTATTTCCCTGTTCGCAAGAGTGTTGCCGCAGAGATGTCCGATTTCTTCGGGACATATCCTCCTTACGAGACAGCCTGGAATTTGATCGAATTCGGCGCTTTTGAGCCCCCAGTGCCTGGCTACGATCCTATCCGCGAAGAAATGAAGATCACCATGGCAGCCCTGCTTGAGGATCCTACTCTGATAGTTCAGGATGAGCTCACCATATTGAACACAACTGCCAATCAGATCCTGGCCGATCAACTGGCTCAGATCGAAGAGTAAAAGTTTTATAAGAACATCAAAACCCTTCCTATTCTGGAAGGGTTTTGGTATTTAATGTTGTATAATTAAATTGCATGGGGATGCCAGGTCTCGACGGGAGAGGCTGGTTCCGGATTGCGAGCCGAGAGGTACCGACCTCGTAAAATCAGTACAAAAAACAAGTGCCAATCGCACAAGTTACGCAACCCTTCCTTTAGCTGCATAAGCTAATTGATTGGAAGCTGACCTCCTTAGATGAGGTCACGTCTCCTGGGACCGTTTGCCTGATCGGGACCAGCAAAGGCGTCATAAAAGTCAGGATGCTTTGAATCGTGCCGTGAGGTTCAGCTAAGAGGGCTTTCGGGTCCAAGCGGATAGTCTGGATGCAGTTCGGTCAGTTGACCTGCAGACGGACGAACCTGAACAACTGACTATGCTCGTAGAGATTCGAGAGTCTAATCTTTCGGACGCGGGTTCGATTCCCGCCATCTCCACCTAAAAACCGCTCAGTGAAATCTGAGCGGTTTTGGTTTTATTTTTTAAGCCTTAGCTCGATATCTTTGTAGGGTGCGGTTGGCGTCATGGTTTCTTACCCTATCTCAACATCAATATAGCCAACCCACCAAAATCAGTATTCTTCCTTTAGGTTTTTCATGCCGCGGTGGGTAGGCTATAACAAGGGATGTTTTTGCCTACGCTTTGTGACGCCAACCCACCCTACCTGCTGGGCAGTTTTGGTTTTTAACCACAGAAGTAAAATTTTGTGATGTCAGGTTGAAAACCGCAACCTGACCTACAGCGAGGCTGCCAATTTACGACGCAGCTAGCTTCCGCAACTCTTGTTCGGAGATTATTGGAACACCAAGCTGGCGGGCTCTGTCGTACTTGGAACCTGGATCAGCCCCAAGCACCAAATAGGAGGTTTTGGAGCTCACCGAGCCCGAAACCTTGCCGCCGTTTGCCAGGATAAACTCAGAGATGCCCTCCCTGGTGAAACCTTCCAGGGTGCCAGTCACCACAAAGGTCAATCCCGTTAGCGGGAGCGCGTCGGAGGAAGCACTGGTGCTCTCAACCGGCCAAAGCCCGAGCTCTTTCAATTGCACAAGAACCTCTTGGTTGGTCTCGAGCTTGAACCATTCAAAGATTGACTCAGCCAGGTTGGGACCCACACCTTCCAACTGCTGAAGATCGTCAAAGCTTGCCTGTGACAACGCTTCAAGATTGCCGTATTTTTGGGCTAATTTGCGTGCTGCGACTTCACCAATACCCTTTATACCCAAACCAATGATCAGACGCTGCAGAGTTTGGGATTTTGACGCCTGGATGGCTGCCAGCAGGTTTTCCGCTTTCTTATCACCGAATTTTTCGAGGGTGAGGAGCTGCTCCTTGGTCAGGCGGTAGAGGTCAGGCAGACTTCTAACCAGCCCGCTTTGGACCAATTGCGCGACGATCTGCTCACCAAGACCTGTGATGTCCATCGCGGAGCGGGAAGCAAAATTTTCGATGTGGCGTGTTAGTTGGGCGGGACAGGCTGCGTTAACGCAATACCACGCCACTTCGCCTGGAGCCTGCTCAACCTTAGAGCCGCATGAAGGACACTGGGTTGGAGGTTGATAGACTTTCTGGCTGCCATCGCGCTTTTCCTTTAGGGCGGCGACGATGTAGGGGATAACTTCACCAGCTCTTTTTATCAGAACACGATCGCCGATCCGCAGATCTTTGTCTGCGATGAAGTCAAAATTGTGGAGCGTGGCTTGCCTCACGACCACGCCACCAATGCTCACAGGCTCCAGCATTGCCAGGGGTGTGAGCACTCCGGTGCGTCCCACGTTCACCTGGATATCCAGCAGTGTCGTCTCCACTTCCTCACCGGGGTACTTGTAGGCAAGCGAGCCGCGGGGATCCTTGCCGACGTAACCAAGGGCATTAAGCAGCTGCAGGTCGTTGATCTTGATCACGATGCCATCCGCGTCGTAAGCCCATTTGTGGCGGTTAAGACCTTCACTTTCACAGGTCTGAATCACCTTGTCAATGTTT
Source organism: Anaerolineaceae bacterium (assembly GCA_036825115.1). GTDB lineage: Bacteria > Chloroflexota > Anaerolineae > Anaerolineales > Anaerolineaceae > Mesolinea. The sequence continues at coordinate 3,108 of DAISYV010000149.1, forward strand.
TTAGCGTGCCACCTGAGGGGGTTGACCGGAAGACCAAAGCTGGCGATGTAATCCAGAATGCCGGATTGGGTCTGGGGGAGTGGTTCGGAGGATTCCAACACCTGGTATAGGTAAAATTTCAAAGGGCGGGTTGCCGTGATGGCAGGGTCCAGCTGGCGCAGAGAGCCGGCAGCCGTGTTGCGGGGGTTGAGGTAAACTTTCTCGCCTTTTTCTTCAAGCTCGGCATTGAGTGCCTGGAAATCTGCTTTGGTGATGAAGACTTCTCCCCGGAAAACGATGTGTTCTGGAACGGGGTTTGAGGTTGGCAGGACGGGTATACGCAAGGGCAGGCTGGGAATGGTACGCAGATTGGCGGTGATGTCTTCACCAACATTGCCGTCGCCGCGGGTTGCCCCGAGCGAGAAGATGCCATTATCATAGTGCAGGACGACCGTCAGCCCATCCAGTTTGGGCTCCAGCAGGAAATCAGTCTGAGCAACGCGTGGGTCAAGGCGAAGAATGCGTTCGTACCAGGCAAGCGCGTCCTGGCTGCCAAAGCCGTTTGCCAGGCTCAGGA
>DAISYV010000150.1:0-3632 GCA_036825115.1 Anaerolineaceae bacterium
GCGGTGGCTGACGCTCCCATACCACAGCCAAAGAAAACATTACAATTCAGCGATTGTGCAGCCTTGTTGATGCCATTAAAAAGCGGTTTGAGGTAACTGAGATTGGTGGCTGTCCGGTAGAACTGCCATCCAGCTAATATACCTATCGTAGGTGCTTCAGACCATTTTATGCGTGGCATGGAAAAAACCCCTGTGAAATATAAGAGTGCTAATTTCTTACTTAATAGTACCATAACTGGTTGTTTGTCATTGTTTGATAATTTTGGAGCCGCCTCCTTTTAATTTTACAGTTCAGCCAAAGAAACTTTTGCCAAAAAATGAGCACATCTATGGATAAACCAACCAAATTCCTTAATAATTCAGGATTGGTTGAACAAAAAGACACCCCGTTTGTAGTGCCCGGAGTGTCCTTTTTATGTGTGAGAGCAGTAAGGTTGTTTATCCCATGGAGTTGAACATAGACTCTAGTTGTTTGATAAGGTCACTAAACCAATAAGCGCTGTCTTTGATGGTGCGTTTTTGGGTTTTGTAGTCAATATGGACAATGCCAAAACGCTGCGAATACCCCCTCGCCCACTCGAAGTTATCCATCAACGACCACACCAAATAGCCGGTCACCGGGACGCCCGCGTGGATCGCATACCAAATTTGGCTTATGTGAGAATCCAAGTAATCGATGCGCCGCTGGTCATGAACTCGTCCAGTCTCATCGGGACCGTCGGAATAGCTGGCGCCATTTTCGGTAACAATGAGTTGCCCGGGATGATAATCGCGGTTCACCCGTGCAAGAATTTCATAAAGTCCCTCTGGGTAGAGCTCCCATCCCATGTCCGTCTTGGGCACATCCCGGTTCTCGCTATGAACCCCCTCACTCTTCGCTGAAACAAACATGCGGGTGTAGTAATTGATCCCTAAAAGGTCCGTTTTCTGCCCGATCAAATCCATGTCACCGGGCTGGATGAAATCTGGCTCAGTTGACTCCAGCACTCCCATGCGCGCGTAGTCCTCAAGCATGTCTTTGGGGTAGCCACGTCCAAAAAGAGGATCCGCAAACCAGCGAATGAGTTCTCCGTCCATAAATCGGACTCTTTCCTCGCTCACTGGTGCATCAGGGTAGTTGTGGATCGGGCTCATGTTCAGCACGATCCCAACCTGCGCATGTGGCACAGTTTTGCGCAGTTCCCTTACCGCCAAGCCGTGAGCAAGCAAAACATGATGAGACGCCAGAATGCCCTTCGAACGGTCTTTCATTCCCGGCGCGTGTTCGCCAAAGGTGTAGCTCAAATGGCTGGCGCACCAGGGCTCATTGATGGTAAACCACATCTTTACCCTGTCCCCGAAATGCTGCCCCACCAGGCCTGTGTACTCGCCAAAGGCATCCACAGTCGCACGGTTCAACCAAGCACCCTCCAGGGCGGTTGGCAGATCCCAATGGTAGAGCGTCGCCAAAGGTTGAATTCCGGCTTCAAGGAGCCCATCAATCAGCCTGCTGTAAAAATCCAACCCGGGCTGATTGATCCTGCCCCGCCCTTCGGGCAAAATGCGCGGCCAGGCAATTGAGAAACGGTAGGCTTTAAGGCCCAATGACTTCATCAGTTGAATATCTTCCTGCCAGCGGTGATAGTGATCACAAGCCACATCTCCGTTATCCCCATTAAGAATCTTCCCGGGCGTATGGGAAAACACATCCCAGATCGACTCTCCCCTGCCGTCCTCCTTTACCGCGCCTTCGATTTGGTAAGCACAGGTGGCAGTGCCCCATAAAAAGTTGTCCGGAGGAATTCTGTAGTATATATGTGGTCCCATAATTTCCTTAACTGATCAGTTGAGTTGGGTAAAAGTATTCTTCAATAACGGGTAGAGTTCCCGGTAGATTTGATAGGAATGCCGATAAACCTCAAAATTGTCCGGGTTGGGATCGGTTTTTCCGGTTACCTGGATGGTTTCATGACAGGCAGTGACCACGTCGGGCCATGCGCCACTCCCAACACCAGCCAAAAGCGCGGCCCCAAAAGCGCCTCCCTCGGCGGTGTTGACACTGACCAGTTCACTTTCAAGCACATCCGCCAGGATCTGGCGCCACAGAGCGCCCTTTGTTCCTCCACCGGAAGCACGCACCTGGCTGACGCTTTCCAAACCGGCTTCACGGATCAGGTTGAAGCTATCTTTCAATCCAAAAGCGACGCCTTCCAGGACGGCACGGGTCATGTGCCCGCGCGTGTGGCGCAGCGTCAGACCAATAAAGGCGCCGCGGGCCAATGGGTCCGGGTGGGGAGTGCGTTCGCCGCTCAAATATGGCAGGAACAGCAGCCCTTCGCTGCCTGCGGGCACCGTTTCCGCCTCGCGCAGTAAATCATCAAAACTAACCCCGGGTGCCAGGGTGTCGCGGTACCACTGCAAACTGCCGGCAGCAGACAACATCACTCCCATAAAATGCCACCTGCCCGGCAGGGCATGGCAAAAAGCATGCAGCCGCCCTTCCGGCTCAACCAGTGGCGCAGGCGTTGTGGCAAAGATGACGCCACTCGTCCCAACTGTCAGGCCGATAATGCCCGGCTCCACAGCCCCAACGCCCACCGCGCCAGCTGCCTGGTCACCGCCGCCCGCAACCACAGGTAAACCCTTTGGCAAACCGGTCAGCCCGGCTGCAGACTCGCTGACATGCCCGGTTATTTCCGGACCTTCGTAAGTCGGGGGCATCCATTCGCGTGGGATATCCAGGGTTGCAAGCAGCTCCTCAGACCAATCCCGTGCTTTCAGATCGAACAGCACCGTGCCTGAGCCATCTGCCTTGTCCATGGCAAATTCGCCGGTAAGCTTGTAGCGAATGTAATCTTTGGGTAAAAGGACATGGCGAGTCCGGGAGTAGATTTCGGGTTCATTTTCAGCGACCCAGAGGATCTTCGGCGCGGTGAAACCTGTCAGAGCGACATTGCCGCTGATCTGGATAAAGCGTTCTCTACCAACCCGCTGATGGATCTCGTCGCACTGCGCCTGGCAGCGCTGGTCGTTCCACAAAATCGCCGGTCGCAGCACCTCACCATCAGCATCCAACAGCACCAAACCGTGCATCTGACCCGTCAGGCCGACCGCTTCAATTTCACTCGCAGCAATTCCCGTCTGAAGGATGACGCTGCGAACGCTCTGCACCACCGCCTGCCACCACTGCGCGGGATCCTGCTCGGACCATAAAGGCTTGGGGGAAGAAAGGCTATGCGCAGAAGAGGCGGTACCCAAAACCACCCCCTTCCGGTCAATCAACAGTGCTTTGCTGCTGGTCGTGGAAATATCAAGCCCCAAAAAGTACGCCATAGCTAATCCTCCTATTGGGTCACTCTGACCGGGCAATCCAGCACACGGTCCTTAACGATCTGTTTGGTTTCACCACTCACTTCGAACGCAGACTGCAAGCGGATGTCCTCAGACGAGCTGCCAATGAGAACTCTTACAGTTCCTGGTTCCAAGACCAATTTCAAGCCTTCGCCGTAATATGCCAGCATGTTGACGGGCAGATCGAAGCGAATATGCTTCTTTTCACCCGGCAGCACATGCACGCGCGCAAATCCGCGCAATTCTTTGACCGGTCGCGGGAATTCAGCATACTCATCACTGGTATAAAGCTGCACCACCTC
>DAISYV010000151.1:0-3549 GCA_036825115.1 Anaerolineaceae bacterium
GGATATAAGGTGTGCTCACGACCAGGGCGCCGTTTTCTTCATAAATTCGGCATGGTTGTTTTTGGCGGCCAAACATTGTTTATCCTTACTCGTTCATGTACTGGCCTTTGCAGGCCTGATAAAAATCACAGAAATTCGGACTGCAGCGCCACGAACCAGGGTGGAGTGGGAATGACTGTTTCTCAATAGCATCCCAAACTTGTTCAATCACCCGAAACAGGAAGAATAGTTCCGCCGGCTTGTGGCGGTGTTCTAACCTCTGAAATTTTGGTTCTTTGGTTTTAACAAAAATAAGATGGGCGAATTTCCAGTTGACTGGCACTTCCATCTGATTTAGCGCCGCGATATAGAAAAGTGATTGGAGCTGTTCTGAAGCTTTAGAGTCGCTCCATGATGCCTTACTGGTTTTGAAGTCGGCAGGCGTACCGTCCTCGAGTATGACGTCGATGTAGCCGATAATTGGAACGCCCACTTTTGGCACCCGCAATTCAACCTTCTGCTCAATTGCAGGGCGCTCAGTATCAGTGCCGACGTCCAGTTTCAGCGGCTTGATTTTTGTAATTTCATCCAGAACCGCTTTGTTGCTAAGAATCCGCACACCTTCATTGAAGTGCTGTTCAGGCGTATCTGCGCCCCAATAGACGTCCTGTCCTTCGAGCGCAGCTGGCCAACAATCCCCCCAGATACTGAGAATGTCTTTTTCGGGATTGGCGATTTTATCTTCCACACAGTTATGGAACGCGCTGCCGAATACCAGGGGCGGAGAAGTTCTTACTGGTTCCTGGGCAATATATTTCCGTCGCCATGCCTCGGGGCAATCCAGAAACAGGCTGATTGAGGAATAACTCAAATGGTCGATCATTATGCCCCCAGTTTTGCTGCAACTGCATTGACCTCTTCGATTGTTGCTGGGATCTTACCCCCGTTGGCTTCCATGATCTGCTCAGGTTTGTACTTATCCAACAGATCGGTCAAGCTGGGAGGCGTAACAAATTCTGGAATGGCGGCAACTGGAGCACTCACGACCTTCTCAAAATTGCCTTCCGCGTCAACAGTGACAGTATCAAACGCTTCGGGCATTTTTAGGTAAGTTGTTAGTCCGCCGGTAATGTCCGGGCAAACCACATCCGCCGCAAAACCTATTGCGCGCCAGGTGCACATTCGTTCTGGGTACTTTTCCCAATTGCCATAACCGCGTTTTCCCGAACTTGTTGGTGATCCTTCGGTCAAATTGGCACGTTTTGCATCCTCGAGTGTGAACTGGGCGGTATATTCTGTATCTCCGCGCTTCATATAGCACTGTGCGCCGATGTAATTACCTTTTTCGTCTCGCAAATCGGTGACCTTGAATCCATCCAATAATCCTTGACTTTGGATCAATGCCAGTGCGCCCCGAGGGGAAAGAGACGGTTTACCTTCAATCACATGGATAAACTCGAAGCTGGATGTCACACCAAGCCCGAGTTCGTAGCCCTTAAGCATGATCGCTGTAGCCTGCTCTGGGGAGCTCACGCCAAACAATCTGCTGACATGCATAACCGGGGCGATTTCTTTCAGCATATCCCATACTGAGGGGGTAAGTTCTTTGTTCCTGGTTGTAACAATACTTGTACTTTCAGTCATTTTCAATCTCCGTATTTTTGTTAATTACCGCCAGGATCTCATCGTCTTTCAGACCGAGCGCCCAGCGGACGTTATTTTTTATTCCCATGCCAACGCCTGGGATTTTCAACTTGGATTCTTCATCTGTGAGCTCAGCGATTGCCCACGCGGCTGTACCGCAGTAATCCAGGACCTTCCCCACAGTGTCGGGTCCGATACCAGGTAGACCACATAGGACGATTTCCTGACCGCTCATAAATGACGGTTTTCGAATGGGCTTGATCTTCACGGCTTCTCTCGACCTGTTAGCGAGATGTATAAGTGATTGTTCAAAGTCGGTGTCACCGGCGCATTCTATAATCGGAATACCTAACTCCTGAATACTGAGTTTTGCGCCTTGCGCTGCATTCCAGGAAAACTTTCGGTCCATAGTCGTGTAAACATTTCCATCCTGCTTACGTTGGATAGGTCCTGTAATGACCAGATATGGCCAGTAACCTTCATCACGAAACAAGCTCATTTGTGATGCTTGCCAGAAGATACGCTGATCCATGATGCTCCCGATAAAATCATCAGGCGTCTTGCGTTCAATGATCAGGATCTTGTTATCTTCTGTTGCCAGCCAGTAATCTCCGACTTCAAGGGCCTGCACAACAGTTGGTACGCCGCCGAATTTCAGGCTTTTTGCCCATGCAGGTTCTCTGCTATCGATAATTACGCTCAGTATGCCCACTAATTACCTCCTTATCCCGCTGCCTCACGGCATGAGGTTGGTTTGATTATTTGTATTTGGCAAGCGCGTCATCAATCGCGACTTGAACTTCCGGGGATTGGATTGTGTAGTAAGGTGAAATCAGCGGAGATCTTGCGATGTCTTCACCAACTTGCCTTTCCACTTCGGAACGGTCAGATATAGCAGCTGCTGCTTTTGCAATAAACACTTTGACAAACGTGAATGCTGCAGTTTTATTTTCGTTGCTGACTGGAGCGGGTTCGGACTGATCCTGAGAAAATGAAGCTCCACCCGAATAAGCTGCACGACAAGTTGCCTCGTCGGGATAAACTTCCAGGAACTTGTAGGTTGACCAGAATTCTCCGGTTTTCTCACCAGAATCCTTGTCCAGGCGTTCACGGTTGCCAGGTACCTTCGCGACACGAACCCAGCGATTGTTTAATCCACGCAAGCCGTCTACGTCCAACGCCTTGATGGAAGGGTTGACGATTTTCGTCCAGTCTGCAGAAAAGGTCATTACACGCAGATTCTCATCCCAGTTAATGTTTTGCTCCGGAATGGGGATCAAGTGCATTTCAACTTCACACACTCGTTTTTCCTGAGGGTGAACTGAAGGGTCAAATGGTACCGGCTTTTGTTTGTTGCCAGGGAAAAATAGAAAATGCGGGTCAATGCGGATCTGTCCATACAGCTCAAAATCACGCGGTTTAGCATTGTCTGCGACTTCCCAGGGGTCAAAATTTGTGTTTTCCATAGTTATTTCTACCTTTCGTAAATTGATTGAGTTAGTTGTTTGTAAAAATAGGTTATTCTTTTATCCCTACACCCTCCTTGATGTCGACCGGCTCTAAATATTCAGGGAAAACCCACTTGTACTTTGAACCGACCCTACACCACCTTCCCTCACCGCATTCAATTGAGGGTCTGAATGGTTTACCCGTGGTCGCCATGACCAGTACAGACGCTCTTCCCATCCACAAGTTAAACCGCAGCGGCTGTACTTCAATACAACCCCCCGCGCGGTCTGGTCGTGGCAAAAGCCAAACTCCGCCTGTTTCAACAATCGCCTCTGCCAGCTTGTTGCGTTCCTCAAGTGTCATCATTGTGAATTTCTCCGTTCGTCCATCTTTTCCCAAATGCCTGCCCAAACTGCTGCCACCAGGAGCGGTGACGAGATCAAAACCCAAAACAACAATCCGTCAAAAAACATGTCA
>DAISYV010000152.1:0-3464 GCA_036825115.1 Anaerolineaceae bacterium
TGGGCACTGTATCCCGGTGGATCCGCTGTATCTTTCCTGGAAGATGAAAACGCTCAATTACACCGCGCGTTTCATCGAGCTCGCCTCCGAGATCAACACCAGCATGCCGCGTTACGTGGTCAGCCGCATCCAGGACGCGCTGAACCGTTATAAGAAACCGCTCAACGGCAGCAAGATCCTGATCCTTGGCGTTTCCTACAAGCCCAACATCAACGATATGCGCGAATCTCCCGCTCTCGACATCATCCATCTGCTGCGCGAAAAAGGCGCCGTGGTTGCTTACAATGACCCCTATGTTCCTGAGATTGAGATTGAAGGCGCGCAAATGTTCTCTGAAAAAGAGCTCTCAACCTTCCTTGAGAAAGCGGATCTGGTCGCCATTATCACCAACCACGATAAATTTGATTACAAGCTGATCCTCGAAAAGTCGCAGCTGATCTTCGATGCGCGTAATGCCATGAAAGAGATCGGGAAAAACGACATGAAAGTGATCAAACTCTGATGAGTGTGTACGTTCTAACCGGCGCGGCAGGCTTCATCGGCTCAGTTGTTGCCGCTGAAATGCTGCGCCAGGGGCACACCATCTTCGGGATTGACAACCTCAACCATGTGTATGACGTCCGCGTGAAGGAACACCGCCTGCAAGCGCTTCTGCCCCAGGCGAATTTCCATTTCATCCGCGAGGACATCAACGACCGTGATTTTATTGCCAGGCTGGCTGCCCAGGTGCCAATGGCGGATGCCGTTATCAACCTCGCCGCCATTGCCGGCGTCCGCGCCAGCACCACTGATCCCTGGAGTTACCTCAACACCAACACCCTCGGTAACCTGAACATGCTCGAGTACGCCCGCCACCAAGGCGTGCCGAAGTTTATCCTGGCGTCCACTTCCAGCCTTTATGGCAATGAAGGCAAGCCGCCGCATGCTGAAACAGCTTCCACCGAACACCCCCTGGCACCTTATGCCGCCAGCAAAAAGGGCGCCGAGGCTTTTGCGTACTCCTATCACCACCTCTACGGAATCGATGTGACCGTTTTACGCTACTTTACGGTGTACGGGCCTGCCGGCAGGCCGGACATGGTCATGTTCCGCTTTTGCCAATGGATCGCCGAGGGCAGACCCGTCACAATCACTGGCGATGGCGAGCAATCGCGCGGATTCACCTACGTGGACGACATCGCCCGCGGCACGCTGCTGGCGCTCAAGCCGGTTGGTTTTGACGTTTTCAATCTCGGGGGGCACGAGGTGATCACCATCAACCAACTTTTGCACAAACTCGAGCAGCTCCTGGGCAAAAAAGGGAATATCACCTACATCCCCTCCCATCCGGCAGATGTATTTGAAAACGTAGCGGATGTCACCAAAGCCCGAAGGGAATTGGGTTGGGAACCCCAGGTTTCTCTGGATGAGGGTCTGAAACGCCTGGTGGATTGGTATCTCGCCAATCGTGATTGGGCGAAAGACGTCGAAACCCCCTGATCATTCCGTTATCGCGAGGGAGCTTGCGATCGTGGCGATCTGCCTGTAAATGTGTGAATCCGCCGTAGGTCGAAATGAGTCTCGCTCCCGATCGTGCCGGTCTCCCGTCCGAGCACGGGATCTGACCGCCGGGTCTCCAGCAGGCGATCTGCATGTTGGCGTGTTAATCAGCCGTGGGTCGGCTCATCGTGGTCGAAGAGTATGCAGTTTTCAAGCCGACACTTCCTGTCATTCTGAGCCTTCTTTGCGAAGAATCTAATTGTTGGAGAGTAGATCCCTCACTTTCCCGTCATCGCGAGGGAGCTTGCGAACTTGACGATTTGCCCCTTATTCCACTATAAAGAGCCTCAGTGACTCTACATTCTCCCAATCATTTCGCGTCACCTCAAATATTGGTTACAATTAGATTGTTCTCTTTGCCTGCACCCTGCCACGTCAACACAGGGCAAGAAAGGAGTTGGCATGAAACAGTACTCTTGGCATACAACCTTGCTATTGGTTGCTTTGATATTTTTGCTGCTTTCGTCCTGCAGCGGGCTGCCCATCACCCTGCCAGCAGTTCCACCCTCTGAAAACCCAACCCAAACCAACACTGAACCAAGCCTGTCATCGCCGCCCACATTCGAAGCCCCAACTCAGGATGTCTCGCTGGCATGGTCCGATGAACTGAGTGAAGCTTATTGCAAACCTGGTAATCCTGGTGGTTTTAGCAGTCTTGTCTACTCCTCGCGTGCCTATTACAGTGTACAAAGCGGTGACTCACGCAGCGTCTGGCGATTTCTTGAGGAAAATGCAAGTGGGGTAAAAATTGCTGAGCCGTTGGCAGAAGACGGAAAATTCGTCGAAGCACTGCAAGTCAACGACCAGTGGCTGGTGATGCTGATTTTTGATCACCCAATGCACGTGCAAGGCTGGCGCGTGGAAGCCCTGAACCTGGAAACGAGTGTCCAACAGCACCTGATAGACAATATCGAAGCAAACGAGAATATCGTCTACCTCGACATGGAACTGCAGGGAGATATGCTCTACTTTCTGACCTACACCGTGACCGAGGACAGCTCCAGGCAGCTTTCCACCATCCTTGCCTTCAACCTGGCTGATGGGTCTCAAGAAATTCTGCTAAGTTTGGAATCTGACCTGATGTACAACCAACTGGCAGTCTCTGAAAAGTACCTGATGATCAGCCAGAGCGTCAGCGGTAAAGCGCAGGATGAAGTATTGCCTATTCTGTTTTACGGCTTTGAAAGCAAGCAACTCGTAGACCTGATGGAAATTTCAGGCTCTCATCCTCTGATGGACTGGCCTCTCGCGGCTTGGTCTGACCAGAGTCCAAACCAACTTCCAGAGATTTTTAAAATCTTTGATTTCGAAAGTGGGCTTTCCTGGCCATTGATAGTCCAGGGCGAACAGCCCTCCAATTTTGATCTCAGCAAAAAATACCTGGCCTGGATAGACCCAAGTGAGCCAACCAGCGCCTTTCCGACTGTATTTTTGATGTCGTTGGATGACGGTCACAGGATCACTGTCAACACAGAATCCCTGGAACTCATGCCGCAATTCCCGCAGGTCAGGGACGACAAGTTGATCCTTGGTCTGGTGAAGGATTTCAGCACACTGGATGCCCAGGGAATGATTTGCGCCATCCCGCTTGAGGATCTGCAAGCGCTTGCTCAGCCGGTATCCGAGCCTACACCATAAAACCCTTAGGGTAAAAAAATAGAAGCCCCAGTTATCTTTGGGGCATTGTTAATCCCAATTGTGCACATTTGACATCCGCACCAATCCGTTTATAATTCAACAACTGAATTATATGGAAACGCAACTGACCGAACAAGAAAACAATCGCGCGCTCGAGATGCTCACCCACATCGAAGCCAACCCCGATATCTCCCAGGTGACGCTGGCGGATGAGCTGGGCGTGGCCGTGGGCACGATCAACTGGTACCTCAAGCGCCTGATCTCCAAAGGCTACGTCAAGGTCAAGC
>DAISYV010000153.1:0-3441 GCA_036825115.1 Anaerolineaceae bacterium
TCGCCGTCCAGCTCGGTGACTGGAGTGGATACCATCTGCTGGCTCAGTACCAAACAGGCAAGAAAAATTGCTGGATCGGCGCATTTCGAGATTAATCCGTAAAGCCTCTCAAAAGGAAACGAAAAACAGCAATTGCAGATTTTATATTACAATTTCTGTCATAAATTACACCCTGGAGGAATTCTTATGAGCAACACAATCGATGATCTCAAAACAGCTTTTGCCGGCGAGAGCCAGGCTTTTCAGAAGTACACCGCCTACGCCAAAAAGGCTGCCGCGGACGGCTTCACCAATATCGCCAAACTCTTCGAAGCCACCGCCCAGGCAGAACTGACCCATGCTGCCGGTCACCTCAAAGCGCTCGACAAAATTCAGAGCACGCTCGACAATCTGCAGGATGCTATCGACGGTGAGACGTATGAATTCACCGAAATGTATCCTCCCATGTTAGAAGAAGCTACTTCCTCGAACCATAGGGCAAAAGTGATGTTCGCTTATGCTGTCGCTGCAGAAGAAGTGCATGCCAGTCTTTACCAGAAAGCGCTTGAAGCCGTCCGCGACGGCAAAGACCTGGAAGTCTCCGATTTTTATCTCTGCCCCACCTGCGGCTACATTGAGCTCGGAACCCGCCCGGAACGTTGCCCGATCTGCAACCTGAAAGGCGAGAAGTTTTTACACTACCAGGCCTAAAAAAAGGCTGAAAGTCGTGTTTTAAGCGCGCCTGCCGTCCTTACGGTAGGCGCGCATAACTATGATTTTTGTGGGGTGATTAAACGGGGCAGGATCAGCCGGAGCATTTGCAACAATGCTCTCCGTGTAGCCAGTTACATCCTGGGGGACCGGAATGATCTCTGCAACTTCGAGGTATCCGTCAGCGGTCAGTTTCTTTACGCTTTCCATCAATTCAGCCCCAGGCAAAAACAGGGCGTTGTTGATTGCCACCAACCAGCCCTCATGACCGACCAGGGGGCGCACTTTGTTGATCAAGCCTTGCCAGTTCTGCAGCAGATCCACTCTGCCGCGGCGTGTTTGGGAAAAAAGGGGCGCATCCAGGATGACGCAGTCAAAAAGCTGCGACTGGCTCTTAAAGCTGGCAACCATGGGATAGAAATCCTGGCTGATAGTCTGCGTTGTGCCATTGAAATGGTTCAAAGCCTGTGAACGCTCTGCCACGGCAAGAAAATGAGGGTTAAGATCCGTCTGAATCACTTCTCTGGCGCCGCCAGCCAGGGCGGCGATGCCAAGCGCGCCGGTGTAGGCGAAGCAATTCAAAACACGCGCGTCTTTCATCTGTTGGCTGAGCCACAGGCGCAGGTTTCGTGTGTCAGGATAAAAACTGGTGTCCTGGTTTAGCCTGAGGTCCAGCGCGTAATTCACGCTATTTTCCTCAATCGAGGTGGAAACTTGCTCACCGAATGTTAACTCACCCTGGCGCAGTTTGGCATCCTGCGCGTGGCGCTGTTTGAGCAGGACGCTCTGCACCACTGGTAAGGTTTTTATATAAAACTGTGCTATCGCCTGGTGCAATTCACGCCGGGAAGTCCCTTCCCTCTCATGGTCAGAGATAACCAGGGTTTGGGCGTAGCGGTCAACCGTCAGGCGCGCCAAGCCTTCATAGAACCCATTAAACAATCGCACAGCGTTCGTGGTGCTGAGAGAAGCGTCTTTCAGCCGGAGATCAAGGCAGATCCCAAGATTCTCCAGCAAATCAGCAGGTGAAAAAATGGGTTTGCTATCCAATAATTTGTTCATGCTTTACAATTGTTCCCAAACTAATCTTATCATCAGAGAGAAACCATGATCATCGAAAGTTTTGCCCAATTCAATCCTATCGTTCAAGCTCTTTTAGGGACTGCCTTCACCTACGCCATGACAGCCTTCGGCGCTGCCGGGGTATTTCTTGGTAAAGAGCTCAATCAAAAATGGCTTGTTGCCATGTTGGGTTTTGCGGCGGGCGTGATGATTGCCGCGAGTTACTTTTCCCTGTTGGCTCCTGCCATTGATATGTCCGAAAGCCTGGGTGTACCAGCCTGGTTTCCAGCAGTAATAGGGTTTTTGGCAGGCGGTGCGTTTCTTTTCCTGGTGGATAAGCTGCTGCCCCATCTCCACCCTGGGGACAGTCAACCAGAAGGTGTCAAAAGTTCCTGGCAGCGGAGCGTCCTGCTGGTGGTGGCCATCACGCTGCATAATATCCCGGAAGGTCTGGCGGTCGGTGTGGCATTTGGAGCTGCAGCAGCAGGTATAGAAGGGGCGGATCTTAACTCAGCGATTGCCCTGGCACTCGGTATTGGTATTCAAAACTTCCCCGAGGGTATGGCTGTCTCGATGCCGCTGCGCGGTGAAAATGTCAGCCGTAAAAAGGCTTTCTTATTGGGGCAGTATTCTGGTATGGTAGAACCAATTGCGGCGGTTATCGGAGCCTGGGCGGTTTTGTCCATTCGCGGTTTGCTGCCGTATGCCCTGGCGTTTGCTGCCGGCGCGATGATCTACGTGGTGGCGGAGGAGTTAATTCCCGAGGCAAAATGCTCTTCAGGCGATCACTCGGATATTCCAACAATAGCAGTCATGCTGGGATTTGCGGTGATGATGCTGCTGGATGTTGCCCTGGGTTAGTTCCCGGGTTTTTGCCAAACCTGGTACAGACCCAAATTACCTTCCTTGCCATCCGAAAAGAACTCATCCTGGAGAATTAATCCCTCTGATTCTCCCAACGCGCGTAATTCTGACGGAGCAAAGTGATGAACGTAGCGCAGTTTGGCTGGCTTGCCCGGGTCAGCCCGCCAATCCATCAAGAGATCGTGTTTGTCAACCCGTTTCGCCTCAATATCTGCTGGTTTCCATGGCACCAGGCGTTTTTCGAGACGATCATTTCCCAGAACTTGCCAGCAGGAGAGGAAAAAGCGGCCCTTGGGGCTAAGTTTGCTGCTGACTGAGGAGAATAATTGCCGGTGCAAATCTGCTCCAGGCATATGGTGGAGCGTCGCGAAGGAGCAAATGGCGTCTGCCTCGTCAACCACATCCAACCAGTCAAATGTTGCCAGTGAGCCTTGCCTGAAAGTGTAGCTGCCGCAAGCGGCATTCTGTGTGGCAGCTTCCGCTTGCTCCAGGAAATAGGCGTTTTCATCGACACCGATGTAAGATCCGCAAAACCCTTCGCTTTTCAACAGCTCCGCCAGGTTACCATTGCCGCAGCCGAGGTCCAGCACAACTTCGGTTTGCATTATGTGTGGCAGCAAACGCTGTACGCCGGGTTGGACGCTGTGGCGCGTGGCAGCAAAGGACTGCGCGTAGGTGGCGTAGAATTCCTGGTTCAGCCGAAGGAGCTTTTCGACCATTTCCGGTTCCATGTGCTGATTTTATCAGCAAGTAAGGATACGAGAAATAGCTTGAATGGGTTCAATACATATGAGACAGAAGACTCGGGGTCAAGTCAGGGTGATA
>DAISYV010000154.1:0-3395 GCA_036825115.1 Anaerolineaceae bacterium
GACTGACCTCTGTATATAGCTTAATTGAGATCACTATAAAGATACAAGGGTGGGTCATCGTGCTCGAAGAGTATGGCGTCAATAACTGTTGCCTACCTCAGTCCCGGTATAGCCAACCCACCGGACAGTCGAATTGCGTGTGTTCATGTTGGGTAGGCAGTCCACGTTGGTGGGTTGTTTATAGGCAGCTGGGTTTTGACTCACATTCAATGACACCAACCCACCCTACCCACATATTCTATTCCCCCTGGACGCTCATCACCCAAATAAAATAGTAAATAAAACTGATGGCCTGGCTGACAGTCCATGAGCCCAACCCGGCCTGTACATACCAAAAACACAACCGCCCTGCGAGAGGGCGGTTGTGTTTTTCAGAGCGGACAATTACTTCTTTTCAAGGTCTTCCGGCCTGGGCTCAATGATAGTTGACTGGTAAGCCATTTCCCTGTTCTTACGCTTGCTCGGGCGGTTAGCAGAGCGCTTACGCAGCGCCTTCACCAGGAAGAAGGCACCAAAACCCAACGGGATCAGGAAGGGCAGGCAAGTGATACCGAAACGGATCAGGAAATCCACCAGGCCTTGGAAACTGCGCACCAGCTTCACCAGCGACTCGCGCACCACGCCTTCGGGCTTCCACCCGCCAATTTCGATTGGCTGCAGGGATGCCTCAGCCACCAGCGTGACCGCGATTGAGGAAAGATCAGCAGATTCCTTCAGGTAATTGATGTGACCCTGCAGGACTTCGATTTGCCCGCGGATGTTGGTCAGCTCGCGGAAAACTTCCATGGTGCTCGAAAGATCCGTGGTGTCTTCCATCAGTTCCATCAGCTGCGCTTCGGCAGCCTTCAGGTTGCGCAGGCGCGACTCGGAATCAACGAAATCTGCGGTCACATCCTGCCCGGATTGGCTTTCAGAAATCACACCCTCTGAGCCATTGGCGCTCATCGCTCGGATCTCAGCCAGGGTCGCGTCGAGTTTTTCAGCTGGTACGCGGATGGTAACAGTGGCTCTGTCGTAAGTGCGACCGCTGGAATAATCCTGGTCTTTCCAGGTGTAAGAATTGACCACAAACCCACCCAGGCGGGCTGCCATGTCGGAGATTTCCTTCATCGAATCATTTGGCTTTGCAACTGAGATGGTGATCTCAGCGGACTTCAGCACTACCCTCTCCACCTGGGCTTGCTGCCCGGCAGTATCATAAGAGGTTGAGCCATCACTCTTGTATCCGCTTTCTTCTTCGACAGGCGCATATCCTGGCATAGCAGCAGGGGCTTCCGCTGATTGTTCCATTGCATCCCTGGAGGAGGAAGCGCACGCGGATAACATCAACATTGAAATCAAAGCTAATAGCAAAATTTTCTTCTTCATTTTGTCTCCTTATATTTTCTCTTCCACCCTAAAGACGAAAAATATCGGTTTTTGTTCCTGCGAAATCTCAAACGCCCTGGCTGAGCCGCGAAGCGTGCCTCGAGGGGATACCCAATCCAAGAATGCGCTGTTTGACCGATTCCACGTCATACTCCACGCGTTTAAAAAGCCAGGTGCCCTCCTCATCATCCCAAATGACGTAAGCCGCTTTCGGATTGCGATCTCGCGGCTGACCAACCGAGCCCGGATTGAGAATAAATCGCTGATCCGATCGCCAGCGATCGGCGTTTTGGGGAGTTAAGATTGTTGGACGACCATGGGGATTCTCGACAAATATGGACGGGATATGAGAGTGACCCACCAGGCAAACTCGAGTCCTGAAAGCCGCAAAGTTATCGTTGGCAATACGCGAGCTGACAACATATTCCCAGATAGGGTCGCGCGGACTGCCATGCGCGAAGGTGATCTCACCCTCCTCGATCATGATGTCAAGCAACTCCAAAAAATCGCGGGATTCCTGGGTGAGCAGTTCGGATTGAATGATGACTGCTTTGGCAGCCTGATCATTAAACGTTCGCAGGTCGATGTAGCCCATCAGGGCTGCGTCGTGATTGCCCATGATGCAGCGCACACCCGGTTGCTGGCGTAAGAGTGAAATACATTCGTTGGGGTCAGGTCCATACCCAACCACGTCGCCCAGGCACCACACCCGGTCAAAGTTGCCAGCATCAGAGAGGACAGCCTCAAAAGCCGTCAGGTTGGCGTGAATATCCGAAACAATAAGTGTCCGCAAAGGTTTAAGGGATGCTAAACGTGAAGCTCCACTCCCCCCCTTCAATGTTCTCCAGTGAGCTCGTGCCAAGCAGGACAATCCAGGAATTGCCGGGTTTGAGCAGGAATGGGTTGCCAATCCCATCAAAAAACTGGAGCGGCTTACCGGAGTCCGGGGCTTTCCAGGTGATCTCATAAGCTTTGCCATCGCGAAAAGCAGTCGCAGGCAGACCGTCTGTGTTGCCGATCAGGTCAATGCTGTGAAGAGTCGTTTTATATTCATAGTAAGGCACGTTGATGACAATCAGGTTCGAAAACGCCAGCTGCTCACCAGTGTTCTGATCAATCGAAGGACCATAAACGTTATTCGTGGTTTCGTCCATCGCGAAACGCAGGTACTTACCGCTGGCTTCATCGTAAACAAACTCGCTGCCCTCACCCGCCCCAAAGGTGATCCAGGCGCTGGCGCCAGATTCGCCACCTTCCGGTGGGGTAGCACTGAAAGCCATCCCGCTCAAATCTGGGTTTTCGAGACCATAGCCCTGGTAGTTAAAGTAATTTGAAAGCGCGGCTGAATCCCCAAATACGCTGTATACCAGGTTGCGACCATCGTCGCAGACACCCGGGCAGAGGTATTTATCCACAAAGTAGCGACCCGGAATGTAGTTGTACAAATAAGGCAACACGTCGTTGCCATCTCCGCCTGTGGAGCCAACTACCGCCTGGTACAAGCTGCCAAGGTGACCATCAACGCGGCGGATAGAGCGCACAGGCCCAATTCGGTCGCTGTCCTGCCCATAATAGAGCGCCGCAAAGCGGTTGGCACCCCAACCTATGTAGTATTCAAAAATCAGATCAGCCTTCGAAAGACCCGACTGCGGTTGATAATTGATTTGATGGTTGGAAATTTTCATGATCACTGGGCGGCGGTTGAGCAGTTCAGGGTCTTCAACCTTCACACCCGTCAGTGGGTTGACACCCTCGGGATAATAGTCCGGACCGACTGGTACAGCCACTGTTGGAGTGGGCTCAGAGGTTGGAGCCTGGGTGGGTTCAGGGGTAGGTGTAGCGCTTGGCAAAACCTCTTCGGTAGGATTGGTCGAGAAAACAGCGGTGACTGTGCCTGCGATTGCGGTCCCTTCAGCATCTGTCAACTCTCGTGCAGCCGGAGCAACACAGGCGTTCATCAACAGCGCGACTGTGAGCAAAATAAGCAATATTCCTGGAGTTTTCTTCATATCATCCATCCTTGAACA
>DAISYV010000155.1:0-3354 GCA_036825115.1 Anaerolineaceae bacterium
TATGCCTATAACGACCGCCGCAATCGCAAGCGCGACCTGCGCCGGCTCTGGATTGTACGCATTAATGCTGCAGCCCGTCTGAATGGCACCACATATAGCCGCCTGATTTCAGCCATGCGCAAGTCTGAGGTGATCCTCAACCGCAAAATGCTGGCAGATCTGGCCGTGCGCGATCCGAAAGCCTTCACCAAGGTCGTCGAGACCGCGTTGGCATAAACCAAACCCCTGAGACCAAAAAACCCCGTGAGTTTTCACGGGGTTTTTTTATAGTAGGGAACGCGGCTTGTCCCGTTCCGGTTGCCTAGCGGAATTAGGCGAGTGTATGCGTAGGTCAGGTTCAGCTTTTGAACCTGACATAACAAACGTCGGTAAACAAAGCCCTCAAAATACATAAGCTTCCGATGTCAGGTTGAACTACGCAACCTGACCTACGACTGCAATATTTGCATGTATTCACGGGGGTTTACCTCTACGTATGGGAAATTATGGACAGGACAGCTTTGTAGGGGCAGACCCTTGGGCACCACCCTGCAAGGGCTGTGTTTGCCCAATAGCTGAAAATAATCATTCTGGCTAATCACCTTGTCCCGTTCCGGTTTTCCACGTTGCGGAAGGGGGCAAGCCCCTTCCCTACTTTGCTACGAAATTATGGAGCAACCTCATCGAGCATTTGCTGCAAGCTGAGCCCATCAGGGCGCATGGAAACGCCCGAAATCGCCGGCGGGAACATGCGCGGCAGGCAGAGCGGCGCTGGATCCTGCCAGGCGGTGAAATTCTGTGTAATAGCCTTGGTCACGCCGCCCCACCCGATCGTAAAACCCATGTTGAGCATGGCTTGCGTGTCCAGGCTGCAGACCTCAAACGGCCACGCCAGCGAATAGACGTTGAGACCGAGATTATTCAGTATCGCTTGCTTGGAGGTCATCCAGTCCGTTTCAAGTTGCTCGTAACCAACTGTAGAGAAGTCGGGGTGGGTTTGGGAATGCGAGCCAAAGGTGAAAAAGCCGCTGTCGCGTGCCTCACGCAGCGCCTGCCAGCAAGCGTCGCCCTCGCAGGCTATCCCGGGCCGCTCAAGCATATCGCCGGTCCAGGGGTAAACGATCATGTGCGGTTTCACCCCGTATTGCTGCTCGAGTGTGGCAAATGTCTGTGCAATGGAACTGAGCGAATTGACCGTCTGCGAACTGATGTCGGTGGTCAGGATGATCGTTTTTTCGGGTAAGGGGAACCAAGCGTAGACGAAGCCTTCGACCTCGTGGATGGTGGCAAAGTGGTAACCTTCGATGAGCAGATATTCCACTTGTGAATAGAAGATCTCAGGGGTCAGGCTGTAACGCTCCTCGAACATGCTGTAACTATCTCCGTGGAGCTCAAGGCTCAGGATTTGTGCGGTTTCGCCCTGCTCTTCGATCGCCTGGCTCAGCTGCTGGCGATAGTCCGGCGTCAGGTAGTATTCCTGCACCTGCCCGTAAGATTGCATGCGCTGCTGGATCCGGTACCAGGGTTCGGGCAGGACTTCTAGAGCGCTCTGAGTTGGGGTGGGAAGTTCTGTGGGGGTTTCAACAGGTATGGTTGGCTCAACAGGAATCGGTTCCGAAATAGCAGGTGTAAATTGAGGTTCAGATGGAGTCGCAGGAGTGATTGTGGCTGCCAGGGGCAGATTGGGGTTAAAGACAGTTTGCGTCGCGCTCAGCGCGCTGCTTGCCGTTTGTGTGGACTCATATCTTTCCTGCAATGCCAACCTGCCGCAAGCACTCAAAAAAATGAGGGGCATTAACAGTCCAGCAATGGTTCGGAAGTTTTTTTTCATGAGATCCTTAGAGAATAATTATTGATCATCAGTAAAAAGACGTTTTTTGGAGGAATATGGTTCCTTATCGGCCAGAAACAAAGACAGGCAGTTTGGCTGCCTGTCTTTGCAAGGGTTAATCTGGATGGAATCGACCATTTGCTGAACTCCTGGTCAATTCCCAAAAACAAATGCCCAAAAAGATCATGCTTTCACTAATTCAATGCAAATCTCAATGCGTCGCCGCGGCGAGAGATGACGACTGGGTCAGAGGTGCTAATAGTACCCTGCCTGTTCCTCTATATACATTGACAAGCCCTTCCCCGGAAGCCGCAGAACCAATAAGCGATTTACCAGAACGTTCCACGGTAAAACTAAGATTTCCAGACCAACAAATCGCATAGCTGCCGTCAATTTTTAGCGTGTCATTATCAAGCACGATTTCAACCAGTTCAGAACGGGGCACATTGCTTTCCATCACGCAAACTCCCACTCCGGCAAGTCTCAAATTGAACAAACCTTCATTCCCCGCAAGCGCAGAAGAGAGAGACGACCTTGCCTGAATTTCATGCTTAACCGTGCTCTCGCAAGCCAGAAACATTCCGTCTTCCATGACAAGTCCGCCAGCCCAATCTCCGACATTTTCTGTCAACAGATACTTAAAGGTTGGCTCGGTAAGCAAAATGCCGTTGCCAACATACTCCGGCTTGATGGCAGATTCTTTTGTCATGGAACTCTTGACCATCTTACCCAGTAAATCACCGACACCTTTGATTCCGGTTGTTGCCTGGAGATCACCTACAGTCCACTGCATGGAACCAGCTTGAAGTGTAAGCCCAACCCTCCCATCAAGTTGCGCGATGACCTGCCGCCGCTTCACATTCATACGACTCATGAAATACTCTGTCATGGCATTGTCTGGAGCAACAGAATAGTCTGTAGTGTGTTCCAGGATAGAGAACATACCTTTTCTTTCCACAACAACGTGGCTTTTCTCGTTCGCAAGATTATTGATTCTGTACATTCTTACTCCTCCATTAGATTATCTTGCGACAATTATAAAGTAATCTACCTCATCCGCGACCATTTTCATGGGTTTCCGATATCCATGGGCATGAAAACACCCCAAGTAGAGAATGCGGATCCTCAGTTCTCGCAAAGTCTCCTGACCTGGCGAGGTCTTTGACCGTCAGGTCTCCTCTGCTAGACGCAAGCGCCCGTGCACACCCAGGGTCACCACAGGGGGTGACCCCTACCTCCCATTCTTGCCTGCCCCCGGCTGAGTAACCGAACCCACAACATTTTTTCGTCATCGCGAGGAGCGCAGCGACGTGGCGATCTGCCTGTCATCTTCTGATTGGGCTGGGTTCACGAAGTACCCCACCGGAGATCCAAACCCTGGCAAACCCTACTACATTTGTCCATCCCTGACCCTTGCGTTCATACGCTCTGGTGTTATACTTTTCAATCAGTCGCGATGACGCAGGACGAGTACGCCGTTATCGACCGTCAGTGAAGCAGGGAGAGTGTGAACCTGCCCGGTTGGAACCGCCGAAAACCCCCTG
>DAISYV010000156.1:0-3341 GCA_036825115.1 Anaerolineaceae bacterium
CGAAAAACCACGAGAATAAAGAGAAACACGATCAATATCCCTGAGATCGGAACCATTTCGATGCCATATTTCTCCGCGAGAAAGCCGATCACCAGCGCCAGGACCGCATACAGCCCGGAGCCAATGCCCCTGGCCACACCGAAATTGATATATTCGCCCGCATGGGTGTAATAGAAGTGGGCGCTGTTAATGAAGGGCATGATCGTGTTCCCAAGTAAAATCAGCAGCCCCATGAAGATTGCGCCTGTCCATGTCCCCGGGATAAAGGGCATGATGATGCAGATGACCAGGTAAGGTATCGCCAGCATCAGGGCCATACTGCGCCAGGTAAAACGGTTGCTTCGATCGGTGATTCCACCCAGGACAGGCTGCATAAGAGCTGCCAAAATTCCAAAAATCGCTGTAACCGTGCCAATACCCCCGTTGGACAGCCCACGCCCCTGGAGATAAAGCGAGATAAAGCCAGAAGATACACAGAACAGCATCCAATAGAGACCCTGTAAAGACATGTATCGATTATTGATGGATAATTTCACTCTGGTTCGCCTTGCCTATTCCCACTCAATCGTAGCAGGGGGTTTGGAGCTGATGTCATAAACCACGCGGTTCACACCGACAACTTCGTTTACGATTCGATTCGAGACTTTGGCGAGCAAATCATAGGGTAAGCGCGCCCAATCAGCAGTCATAAAATCGATGGAAGTGATCGCGCGCAGGGCGATCGTCTCGGAATAAGTGCGTTGATCGCCCATCACGCCTACCGACTTCACTGGCAGCAATACCGCGAAAGCCTGCGAACTCCCGCTGACGTTGCCTTTTTCATCCACCTGTAAATGGGTCAAATCGGCTTGACGCAGTTCTTCGTCAAAGATGGCATTAGCGTGGCGGACTATCTCAATCCTTTCAGGAGTAACCTCTCCAAGCACTCTCACTGCCAGACCGGGTCCAGGGAATGGCTGGCGCCAGACAAGGTTGTGTGGCAGCCCAAGCACCTCGCCAACCGCGCGAACTTCGTCCTTGAAAAGATTGCGCAGCGGCTCCACCAGTTTAAATTTCAGGTCTTCCGGCAAGCCACCGACGTTGTGATGCGACTTGATACGGTGGGCTTCAGAGACGCCGATGCCTTTTGATTCGATCACATCCGGGTAGATCGTACCCTGGGCGAGAAACTCGTGTTCCTCCAACCTTGCCACTACTGCTTCAAACTCGCGGATGAAGCTTTCGCCGATGATTTTGCGCTTTTCTTCCGGGTCTGTGACGCCGGCAAGCCTGGCAAAGTACCGCTCTGAGGCATCCACCATGATCAAATGATCGCCAAGAATGGGGCGGAAAACCCGTTCAATTTCCTCCGGTTCACCCTTGCGCATCAAACCTGTGTTGATGAATACCGCGGTCACACGATCCCCAATCGCTTTTTGCACCAGTGAAGTGGTAATGGCGGAGTCCACGCCGCCGCTCAATGCTGATAAGACGCGCCCATTTCCAACCTGCACTCGAATAGCATTGACACTCTCTTCGATGATCGAGCTTGAGGTCCAATCTGGCTGGCAATCGCAAATATTGAGTACAAAGTTTCGTAAGATTTCTTCGCCGTACTGAGTGTGGTGGACTTCAGGGTGGAATTGCAGTCCGTAACGCTGGTGGTTTTCATCCATCATCGCCGCAAAGGGGCTGTTGGGGGAGCTTGCGATGCGGGTAAATCCTGACGGAAGCTCCGTGACGTGATCTCCATGCGACATCCACACGTTTTGCTTACCCTCGTGCAGAAGCGGGTTCGCCGCAGGCACATCCAGCTCGGTCAAGCCGTACTCATGTTCGGTGCTCTGAAGCACCTTGCCGCCAAGTTTGTGGGTCAGAGCCTGCATACCGTAGCAGATCCCCAGGATGGGCAACCCGCTTTCTATCAGGTAATCCTGGATGTATGGTGCCCCTTTGGCGTAGATGGATTGGGGTCCACCTGAGAGGATAATGCCCTTAGTTTGAGGGTCGATGGCTTCTTCTTTTTTCGCGTGCCAGGGAAGCAACTCGCAGTAGACGTGCATGTCGCGAATGCGGCGGCCGATCAGCTGGGTGTATTGGGAGCCAAAGTCGAGGATGACGATTCTATCGCTCATATCT
Organism: Anaerolineaceae bacterium; assembly: GCA_036825115.1. Taxonomy (GTDB): domain Bacteria; phylum Chloroflexota; class Anaerolineae; order Anaerolineales; family Anaerolineaceae; genus Mesolinea. Next base: position 2,119 of record DAISYV010000156.1, read on the forward strand.
GACCTTTATGCGGCAAATTCGTCAGTAAAAATGATCTGACCATCTTCCATTGAGCTGATCGAAACCAGCGAATGCACCGGCACACCCAGGTAAGCCAGCTTGTTGCGACCACCTTCAAATGTTTTTTCGACCAACGTGCCAATGCCGACTACCTTCGAGCCGGCTGTCTGCGCGAGACGAACCAGGCCGATAATGGTCGCGCCGGATGCCAGGAAGTCGTCGATGATCAAGATTTCTTCATCACGAAGCAGATATTCAGGGGAGACGATGAGCTCGGTGTTGTGACCTTTGGTGTGGGAGGGAGCGACAGTGATATAGACTTCGCTCGGCATGGTGACTGGTTTGGTTTTACGGGCATAGACCACCGGCAGGTTGAGGTATTTCCCGGCCATGAGCGCCGGGGCGATGCCGGATATCTCAGCGGTGAGGATCTTTACAGCAGTTGTGCCAGCGAAAAGTCGGGCAAACTCGGCGCCGCAGGCATCCATCAAATTGGGGTCCACCTGGTGGTTGATGAAACGGTCGACTTTAAGGATACCTTTTCCGAGATTTTTGCCCTCGGTCATGATACGCTGCTTTAAAAGGTCCATAATTTCGCTCCGATCTCATATCAAGATATTAACAGAAATCAAGCACAGGAGAAAAACGACCGATCCTTTTGTGCTTGTTCCTGCAATTATAACAGCCGGCTCTTGCTTAAGGGCAGACACCGGCTGTCAGAGTGTATTGAAAGGATAATTACTGGTGCAAAATCTCGCCAGAGAAAAGGGTTACTGCTTTGCCACCAAGATAGACACGGTCTTTTCCAAGCCGACACCAAACCGTACCGCCGCGTGCTGATGCCTGGAAGGCAACCATGCGATCTTTATTGAGTTTAGGCGCCCAATAAGGGGTCAGGATACAATGACCCAGTCCGGTCACCGGATCTTCAGGAATGCCGGTGTGGGGAGAGAAGAAGCGTGAGATGAAATCGTACTTCCCGCCAGTAGTTTGGGACGTAATGATGAGATCGGTTTCTTCAAGGCTGGCGATTTTCTTAAAGTCGGGATCAAAAGCTTCAATGGAAGCCGGATCCGCGAGCTCAGCCAGAAGGATTGTTTTGTCTTCCGAGTGGGCGACGGCCAGGGGAACCTGTCCGAGGATTTCTTCAAGCAGCGGGGTGGATTCAGCAGGAGTTGAACGGATCAGGGGCATATCGAGTTCAATCGTGCCGTGGTCGAAAG
>DAISYV010000157.1:0-3330 GCA_036825115.1 Anaerolineaceae bacterium
GAGCGCAGCGACGTGGCGATCCGCCTGTTATCTTGTGATTGTGCCGGTGTCACACGGGTCTCTGACAGCTAGGTCTCCAAAAAAGCTTGAATCGATTTCTGTAAAAATCACAAATGCTGGCACCTGAAGCCCTCAACAAAGGCAGGCTCCCGACGTCAGGTTGAACTACGCAACCTGACCTACGACTGACTCCATAAATAATCCATATCGGCTGCAAAGCGGGTACACCCCCACCGTGCCGATGTAGGGGCACGGCATGCCGTGCCCATAGTAGGGATGGGCCTTGTGCCCATCCGCTTTGTATGAATATCGAGATAGTTACAAAAGGTAGAAAAGTAGGTCCTCAACAAAGGCAGGCTCCCGACGTCAGGTTGAACTACGCAACCTGACCTACGACAATATTTCGTCATCGCGAGGAGCGCAGCGACGTGGCGATCCGCCTGTTATCTTGTGATTGTGCCGGTGTCACACCGCGCACGGTCTTGGACCGTTAGGTCTCCATAAAAAGCTTGAATCGATTTCTGTAAAAGTCACGAATGTTGGCACCTGGAGCCCTCAACAAAGGCAGGCTCCCGTCGTCAGGTTGAACTACGCAACCTGACCTACGACAATATTTCGTCATCGCGAGGAGCGCAGCGACGTGGCGATCCGCCTGTTATCTTGTGATTGTGCCGGTGTCACACCGCGCACGGTCTTTGACCGTTAGGTCTCCATAAAAAGCTTGGATCGATTTCGTTAAAGTCAACAATGCTGGCTAGTCGTGTAGGTCAGGTCATCGTGCTCGAAGAGTATGCGTTTTTCAACCTGACATCACAAACCTTGGCATTCATTTATTCACACCCCATCAAGCTCATTACGTCAGGTTCAACTGCGGAACCTGACCTACAACTACAACAATATCTCGTCATCGCGAGGAGCGCAGCGACGTGGCGATCTGCCTTTTATCTTACCCTCGTGCCAGGCTTACGACTACATCTCAACAATCATTTTGAGGAAAATTAAAATCCGCCGTATCCAGTCTTCACATCCACCTGCGTGCCTGTCTCTTCTTCATGGTAATACTGATCGAAAGGCACCGCGGGCGTGGTCCAACGGTAGATCCACTTGGCATCCTGGGCTTTCATGTTGATGCAGCCATTGCTCATGATGTTCCCCCAGTTGGAATGCCAAAACGCTCCATGGAAGGCAACCCCGAAAATGGTGATGTAACTGACCCAGGGCACACCTGGCAGATCATACACATTTGGGTTGGCAGGCTCATTCACCATCCGCCGGCAAGGGCGCTTGCGGTTGGTAATCCAACGCCCAACCGGCGTAAGACCATCCTTGATGCCAGTGGAACACAGAGTCTGAAAAACCTGGCGATCGTATTCAAAAGCGCGGATTTCCTGTTTATAAAGGTCCAGTTCAATGCGCTTGGCATCCGGCGCAACGTCGGGGCTGAGCGGTGCCACTTCAAGGGGGCTGGTCAGGCGAACTGTGTTGGCTGGGACGTAATAGGAAAGTCCGTTCAGGTCATCCCAAAGTTCGTACCAGGGCTTGCCGAACTCGTCATATTCCAGTTTGAGTACCCAGAAGTTATTTTCGTAATAAAACGTGCGATGGATATTGCGCACATTAGGCTTAAGATACACCGGCACTTTTGGCACAGTGATCTCACCGAGGGTGCCGCCTTCAGGAAGAGGCTCTCTGGGCACAGGATTCAAGCGATCAAACACTGGCTGCACCCAGGCAGCTTCAATGTACTCTGTGTCACTGATCTGATACCATCCGACTTGTTTCTTGAAGGTATTTTCAACATAGATCAGTTTTGGCAGCATGATGATGTCATCATACTTAAAAAAGCCGCTATTCTTTGAACGAGCATTGGGTTCTTCGTGAATCAGCAGTTTATAGCGCAGGATGCGGGCAAGCTCCAGATCCATGTCGATTATTGATGCTGACGCATCTGAATTTGGCGCAGGCAAAAGCATGCTTAATGCGCCCAATCCCATCGTTTTCAAGAAACTTCTGCGTGTTAGTTTGAGTTTTTCCATTGGGTTAATAGTGTATGTGAACTGGTATCCCCACAAAAGCCCAGTCGAATAACCAGCCAGCCTGGCTGGTTTCCATGTTGACGCAGCCGTGACTCATTGGATAACCAAAATTGGAATGCCAATAGGTTCCATGAATGCCATAGCCGCGGTAAAAATACATAACATAGGGCACATCGGGCAAGTAGTAGCCCGGTCCAGCCATATCATCGTAGAGCAATTTAACCCAGACGTGGTATGTGCCGGTAACCGTTGGGGTGTCTGGCAGGCCGGTGGAAACGTAAAAAGAAGCTACCAACGTTTCATTCTCGTAAGCATAGAGGACTTGCTGGCTAAGATTGACGTCGATCCATTTGTCGCCAAGCGGTTCAGAGACACCCGGGTTGTAATTGGGATCCGTTTCTTCCGGATCGTAGACATAAGGGGTGATCTCCACAGTAGGCAGTGGCGTCTCAGTCGGCGTGGCTGTTGCCGTGGGAGTGGCTGTCGCCGTCGGAGTGGGAGTCGGTGTCGGCGTGTTGGTGGGAGTCGGAGTGGGCGTGGAGGTCGGAGTATTGGTTGGCGTGGCTGTATTCGTTGGGGTCAGGCTTGGTTTGAGCGGCACGCCTTCTGTCTCAACCAGCTGGAACTGCGCCCCAGCAGCAGGTTGTGACCTGATAATACCAACTGAATAAAGTCCAAGCAACACCACTGCAATTAACATCGCTGCAAGAGCCCAGCCCCATGCCAGTCGACGCCTTGGTTTTGCTTTTGGAGCAGTTTGCGGTACCGCGGCAACAACGGCAGGCGCTGTCTCAACAGGAAGGGGTTCCTTCTGCCAGCCGACTGCGGAGATCTTGCGCAATTGAGTGCTTGCCCACAGCATGCCTTCACGTGCGGTCTGGTTTTGGGGGTCCTGGTCGAGCACTTTTCTCAGCCAGAGCACGCTTTGTTGAGGTTCAGAGAGCCCTGCCAAAAGCAGCATCGCGGCACTGTTTTCCGGCTCCGTTGCCATAACCTGCTCCGCCAGTTGGCGGGCAAGCGCGGCATCACCATCCAAAACAGCCTGTTTGGCTTGCGCGATTAGCTCGTGTGTGTTTGTGCTCTGACCTTCCATCAGCTCCTGGATCCAGGTCTACGGTTGTACTCCTGGATCGGATACTCCTTCATTATTCATATAGCATTTTATGCCAGCAACGATGCCGTCAGCCAGGAGTTCAGGATTTGAGGTCAGGATTTCCTGGTCCAGATTCAGGAAGCCGATCTCGATGATCCCGGCAGTAGTGTTGGGATCGATCTCCGAAAAGGCATGATAACG
>DAISYV010000158.1:0-3295 GCA_036825115.1 Anaerolineaceae bacterium
CGGATTATGGCAAGTAATTCTGCTTTAACTCTTGACAATCAAGACGGTATCTACGAAGGTTCATTCCGACCTACACATCAAATTTTTATTGGTTTATTGGTAGGGCGGAATGCGCCTCACTCGCGCACTCCGCCGAAAATATGGATATCGTAAAAAAAAACAGCCAGGCAAAGCTGGCTGTTGGTTGAAACTAAACCGCGGATTATAAATCCGGCTCGCCGTCGCACCAAATCACCTTCCCATCGAGAGTCACGATCGAGGCTGAATTGTGATCCCAAACCGGGAGGTCGTTTAGAACTTCCTCGTGCTGTTTATAGAGCTTTTCGGCGACGACCACGGGGATGGTGCTGGATTGCCAGGGGGTGTCTCCGTAAACGTCTTTGAAGTTGGCATAGCGGCAAGCCATCACCAACTGCAACTTTTCCCGCAACTCCGGAGTGAGTTCCGCGTCATCCATGGTGTGGAAGAGCATTGGAACGGCATCGTTGGAGAGACTGTGAACCAGGTAGTCAGCGTCCAGTTTTTCTCCCTGGACAGCTCTTTCCAGGTTCAGTCTGGCGATTAAAGCGTCCTCATTGAGCCCCACCATCACCAGCGCGAAAGCCAGCACGCCAAGCACCAACACCAAACCCAGCCTGCGGAAGGAGTTTGTCAGCTCCATGATAATCAGCGCCAGCAGCAGCAGCCCTACAAAGACCATGAACACATGTGCTGCCAGGCGTGCGCTGGTGAAGCCGTATGCCTGCTCATACAAACGCAGGCGCTGAAAAGCGGAAATCAGCATCACACCAACCTGCGCCAGGAGCAGCCCCGCCATCACAGAAAATGCGCGCTTTTTTGCCTGCGTGTCCCGTTTGGTGAAGGATGCCAGGCTAAAGTACAGCACACTCGCAATCAAGGCGACAGCCACCAACTCGAAGAAGCCGCGGCGGGCATACTCGGCAAAGGTAAAGCCATCAATGCTCACATTCGCGGAGCCGGCAAAGAAATAACGGAACTGTACCACCAAGAAAAAGGCAAACAGGACGTTCAGGCTGATCAGGGCGATGCTGGTTTCGGTCATTCCCAGGAAAGGTTTGAACAGGGGTTTGTCGGGTTGGATAGCCAGCTGCTTGCCACTCTTTGAAAGCGCATGCCAGAGAGCCGCGGTACCAAACCAGGTCAGCAACAGAATAATGATTGCGTGCTGGACAAAATTATCAAAAATATCAAATTTTAGCCAGTCGAATGCGGAGCCAAGCATATCCGAAAAGATGGTATCTGCAGAAGCGAGAAGTAAGCCAAAAAGCAGCAGCAAGGGGATGGTGATGAGAACACCTCGCAAAACCGCCAGGCCTCGTCTGCCACTTTTCGGGTTTTGCTCTTTGCTTTCCTGCGAAAGCTGAATGCCTTCCAGGACTAAAAGCGGAGTGCCGATCACGCCTGAGGGGATCAGCTTGAAGAATTCCCCGATCAATTCCCGCAGTCGGAATTGCATCCACTGTCCGTTGAGCAGGCTTACTGTTACCAACAACATGCCCAATCCACTCACGAGCACGAGCGCCACGGATGTGCTATTCGCGCTGCGGAAGCCCGTCAGCAAGGCAGTCAGGCTCGTAAGTACCATCAGGGTCAGGCTTGTAAGCGGAATCTGCTTGCCCTCCAGGCGTGTGCTAATAACAGTCGCAATGAGAAACAGGTTCACAGCAACAGCCCAGTGCCAGCCCCACATCTTTTCAAAGAAGAGCAGGTCAAGCAGCACTGCTATGGTGAAAGCTATCAGGAGGTTTGAGAATGGGCGTTTCAGTTTTCCATCCACTTGCACAAGATTTTCTTCTTTAATGGTTGGAGCAATCTTGCTCTCCTCGGTCTCACTTTTGTTTTCGATTTCAATTTTTTCCATAATTACCTTTCTTAGACCCGCAAATTCCTCGTTGAGGTGGGGTGCACCAGGTTGATTGTCGTTATGATAACACCAGCGAGGTTGCTGGACCTCTCAAAAACTATCCGGGAGTGCCAAAACATCGCCAAAAATTCCCCGTCGTACAAGTGCGTGCCGACAGGAGTTAAGCTGGATATGCTATACTTTTATGAAATACGATTGATGAGGATACCATGAATAAAGTTATCATAGCAACCGATTCTTCTGCTTACCTGCCCAAAGAATATGTAGATCAACATCAAATTCCGGTTTTGCCGCTGACGGTTAACTGGGAAGGCAAGTCCTACTATGATGGGATTGACATCCAGGCTGAGGAGTTTTACCTGCAATTAGGCCAATCCAAGAGCATGGCAACCACCAGCCAGGTGACAGTGGGGCAATTCCTCGAAGTTTTTTCGAAGTTACTTGACGCAGGCAAACAGGTGCTCTACCTGGGCATTTCCAGCGGCATCTCCGCCACGATTAACTCTGCCCTTCAGGCGAGTGCCGAACTCGGCAACCCCGAGAACCTGATCGTACATGATTCAAACCTTGTTTCGATGGCACTGGGTCTGATGGTTTTGGAAGTCGCGAAAGCGGCTGAAAAAGGCGCCAGCCTTAAGGAATGCCACGAATTAGCCCAGGATGCTTACGGACGCATTGGCGTCTTTTTCACTGTTGACACGCTCGAGTACCTGCATCGCGGCGGACGCATCAACTCCGCCAAACGCTTGCTCGGGTCAGCGCTGAACCTGAAACCGATCATGGAAATCCGCGAAGGGAAGATCGAGCTGGTTGAGAGCGTGATCTCGCGCAAGAAAGCGCTGAACCGCATGGTGGACCTGATTGAGAAGGGCGTTGATGGACGCAGCCCTGTTCGACTGGCACCTTTCCATGCCCTGGCTTTTGACGATATGGTCATCATGGAAAACATCGCCAAAGAACGATTGAACCCAATCGAAATCATCCGCTCGGAAGTAAGCCCTGTGATCGGCAGCCACGTCGGTCCGGGCACTGTCTCCATGGCTTACATGGTTGGCTAACCTCTTTCAACAACAAAAAACTCCTGCACTCGCAGGAGTTTTTTTGTTTCCATCACAAATTACGGGTTTACCACACGCCCCATGAACACGATGGTGTTGGTGGTGGTTTCATAGATCACGTAGATGAAGGGCTTGTCCAGGCGGATGGTGTAACTCTGGCTGGGCATGGAGGTCATGCTCATCGCCACAGCGGTTGCCGCGGCAGCTTCAGTGCCTTCCTCGTTCACGTCGATGGTTGCCTGGTGCAGAACCGAGCCGATCATCAAGTCGGGTTTGCCGGTCATGCCTGAAAAATCGGCTTTTTCGGCATCAAAAGCATCCGGCATGCCGAGAGCTGCCAGTGTTTCAGCCA
>DAISYV010000159.1:0-3290 GCA_036825115.1 Anaerolineaceae bacterium
ATCGAGATGAAAAACGTTGAAGTGAGCGAAGAAATCCTACCGCAAGTACTCACCTATGCCATGTGGGCTGAGACCAATCCCGATTCCATCAAAGCTATTTGGTTAGAGGCGAAAAACCGCCCCGAGGATATCAAGATCGAGTGGGATGCACTTGAGGTTCGGATTATTGTGATTGCGCCAGCCTTTAAATCAAGCGTGTTGAAATTATCCAGCAAAATAAATTATCCTCTTGATCTTATTCAAGTCAGGCGGTTTTGCCAAGATGATGATGAATTTGTCTTGGTAGAAACCCTTGCGGATTTGCCCCAGTCCAAACCAACCACGACAAAAGTGATGGGTGACTGGACCTGGGATTTCTACGAAACTGAACATGGTAAAGAACCTACCCAAGAATTCCAAAAGGCGGTCACTCAGCTAGAGAGTTTTGTAAAAAAGCAAGGCTGGGATCTTCCCTACAATCTCAATAAATTTTACACAGGCTTCAAACTTGGAAACAAAGTGGTTTTTGATGTTTCTTGGGAGAGCACGAAAACCTGGTCGATCCATATGAAAATCCCGCCAGAAATATCAGAAACTTTTCAAGGAAAAGTTTGGAAGTATCACAAATATGATGCCACTTTTAAGAATTCTATGTTTCGGCTTCTTCCCGGTAAAGATGTCGATGTATCAGAATTGGGTGAGATGTTGAAAGCCGCTTATCGAAATGTATCCGGAATCCAGGAGGATTAACTTATGCCAACCATTCGAAACCTTCTCTCTCGTGATCTTTCCCGCCCCATCGAAGAAGTCATCAAACTTGACCAGCGCGATGAACAGACAGTATATACGGAGCTGACGGAATATGTCACTACCAAACGCATCCGTGAACAATACATCGAGGTTTTGAAACCAATTTCAGAAGGACCGGGTGATCCGAGCGAAGCGACCGGAGTATGGGTCTCAGGTTTCTTCGGATCCGGGAAAAGTTCCTTTGCTAAAAACCTGGGGTATATCCTCTCCAATCGCTCCTTAAACGGAATCCCCGCCAGCCAGATCTTCCTCCAGCGATTGCAGGAGCAGGCGCCAAATGACGAATCAACGAAGAAAATTGGAGATCTTTTAAACTATATCACGGCTCGGATCCCCACTCAAACCATCATGTTTGATGTTCAAGTCGACCGCGCGGTGCGGCGTTCGACGGAAACCCTTGCCGAGATCATGTATACCGTTTTATTGCGTGAGTTGGATTATGCCCAGGATTTCGACATCGCTAACCTGGAAATTGAATTGGAGTCAGAAAAAAGGTTAAGCAAATTCGTCAAAATCTGTGCTGAGCTTTACCGCGATCAAATTAATATAAGCGACACGGGTGAGACGATCATTCCGACGACACTGGCAGGCATCAATGTCGCAGATTATGCAGTCTGGCAAATGGTTCGTAAAGGCGCCCAAAAGGTGTTGCGCACCAGTGCTGTGATGAATCAATTGGACTCGAAGACTTATCCCAATCCCGATTCCTGGGCGTTGTCTTTCAATCCAAATGCCGACATCACGATTAATACCCTGGTGGATCGGACATTTGAGCTTTCTGCACGCCGCAGTCCCGGTAAAGCCATTGTATTCGTCATCGACGAGGTGGGGCAGTATGTGGCTCGCAGCGGTGAAAAAATTGAGAACTTGCGCGCCGTTGTTGAGCAATACGGCAAAGAAGGCAAGAACCGCGTTTTGGCAAATAAGGCTGTAGCACCGGTTTGGATCATCGTCACCTCGCAAGAGAAATTAGATGAGGTTGTGGCTGCGATTGATGATAAACGGGTGCAACTTGCCAAACTACAAGATCGTTTTCGCTATCGCGTGGATATGGCTCCGGCCGACATCCGTGAAGTAGCCACCCGGCGTGTATTGAACAAGAAGACCGAAGCTGAACCCGTACTTCGCAAAATGTATCAGGATTATCACAACCAAATTAAAGCACACACCACACCAGAGCGTTCGCAAATCAGTTTTGATTTCAGTGAGCAGGATTTTATCCAGTTCTACCCCTACCTGCCCCACTTCATTGAGCTATCTATTGATATCGTTTCAGGCATGCGTCTGCAGGCCGGGGCGCTGCGTCACATCGGCGGCAGTAACCGCACTATTATCAAGCAAGTCTATGAAATGCTGGTCAGTGAACGTACGGCTTTGGCAGATGCGGCCGTTGGCACGCTGGTATCCATTGACCGGATTTTTGACTTGATCGGCGAAAATTTACCGACGCAGCGCAAGGATGATATCCGAGATATTGAAAACAAGTGGCCCAATGATCCCTGGCTGCTCAAAGTAGCTAAAGCGATTACTTTATTGGAGTTTGTCCGCAGCGTGCCGCGCACAGAGAAGAACCTTGCGGCTTTACTCTTCAATGCTGTGGATGCCGGAAGCTGCTTGCCCGAGGTAGAGCGGGCCATTGGGTTGCTGCATGAGATGCAATTCATTCGCCAAACTGAGGACGGGTGGAAGCTTTTGACCGATCAGGAAAAGAACTGGACGGTGGAACGAAGCAGTATCAGCCCCACCCCGAAAGAGCGGCGCGATATTATTGAAGATATGCTGAGGATGAGCTTTAGCGAGCCAAGCCTCAGCCGTCATACGATGGAGAAACGTACTTTCAAGCTCGATATTGGCTGGGAAGGACGCAATATAGCTCCAGGTGAGATTCCGCTTGAGCTCAGACTTGATGATGACCCCCAAAGCCTCAGTGCAAACCTGGAATCTATTCGAAATGAAAGCCGCGAGGAACCTCGCCAGGTGTTTTGGATTGCTGCATTATCGGATGAGATCGATGATCGGGTTGTGGAACTTGCGCGGTCACGCCAAATGGTGGCGAAATATGACCAACTTCGAGCGCAAGGAAAACTAAATGCAGATGATTCCAGCAGCCTCGCCAGTGAAAAGTTGGAAGCCGGCCGACATGAGGAAAGGTTGAAGCGTTTGCTAATTGAAGCCCTTCAGCAAGGAACCGGATTCTTTAATGGGGTTGCCAAGAGCGGCCCAGATATGGGCACTACCCTGCCTGAGATTCTAAAAAGCATGTTGGATTATGCAGTTCCTAAATTGTATGACAAATTAAAGATGGGCAGCGTCACGGTAAGGGGAACAGAAGCAGATGAAATCCTCAAGGCAGTCAACCTGAACGGACTGTCAAAGGTCTTTTATTCCGGTCAGGACGGACTGAAGCTTGTGATCACCGAAGGTGGGAAGACCATCATTAATACGAAGGCTGAGATTGCCCTTGAAGTGATGGGGTATTTGCAGCAAGAACATAGTTATGG
>DAISYV010000160.1:0-3251 GCA_036825115.1 Anaerolineaceae bacterium
CCGATATCTTTGAGACTCTCTTTCGGGTCGATCGTTTTTCCTTCCGAAGCGCCCAGTACGTCAAATAAAGCGTCAATGAACGCTTTCCGACGCTCCAGGGTTAGCTGCGAAAGCCACTTCTCGACGGTTTCTTCAAATAACTTTGTCGTTTCGGATAACTCCCCGCTCAGGAACTCAGACCGCTCTATGCCCCAAGTTACCGGGTTGTGCTGGAATAGATGGCGGGCAGAACTGGTGATTACGTTCCGTTCGCCTACTGGATCAAGGAGGACACCAACAATGGATTCTTCGGGCACATAATTAACCACCTTTTGCTCGCATTTGGAAAAGGAGGAACGAGGAAGTATAGAGAAGTTAAAGCCGGGACCGTCAAAGTTAACGATCCGTGACAATCGTGACCGCTTGATGCCTTTCAGGCGTGAAGCGGCATACACCGCCAGGTTGCCGCCTTTGGAATGCCCGCACACAATCACTTTACCAGAGAAAATGCTAATCTCACGATCAAGATATGCGCTGGCCGATTCCTGCGCTGGCACTTCTTTCATATAAGCCAACTCGAAATTTTCCTTCCAGCCGATGAGGGTTCTATCGGTACCGCGGAATGCGATAACTTTTTTCCGTTTGGCATGTGGTAATGAGTAGGTAATCGCGGCAAATTGCTGTTCGACAGGAAATTCAGTTTTTTCAACAAAGTTGGATAATCGTATTTTGGCATAGCGTGCTGATTTTGATGTCATTTTCAACATCTGGATTAATTCCTGGTCCATAGAAGGGCTGACGGTCAGACCAATATTTTCAGGGTCTTCTTTGTGTGATGGATGCTCTGAAAAATAGCTACGCGCTGCTTCTTCCAGAGTAATTTTTCCTTCGTCATTTACGCCTGGCACAACATCCTTTAAAGGCAGGTAACTGAGCATAGACAGAACGAGCGCATCGACATCATTAAAAGGATCCTTCGAAAAATTTAAATCCCCAGACAATTTGAGATAATCCAGCACTGTTCCCATGTTCATGCTCCAAATTTAATCATACCGAAAATTTGCGTCAAAAAAATTTACAACCATCATACCTCAAGGGGGATAATGGTTGTAAGGAATTCGCGCATGTTTATACCAAAAACGACCATTTTTGGTCGTTTTAATAGCGGCAAGAGGATTTTTACAAGTTGTTAGACGCATGATTTCGACTTCTAATGGAAGGGTCAAGCAGCCGTTCTCTCGCAACCCGCAAGACGAACGTTTTGTGCACCAATATTTCCAAAAACCAGATTTGTTTAAGCCTGAAAGATAATATTTGTTTATGGCCGCAAGATAAAGTTTGAACTGAACAATAGTCATCAATCTAAATGACTACTGGCCTGTACTTGTTCTACTGTCATTTCACCTGGCAGGTCTTGTTGATACCCTTTGATCCTTATTCACCTGTCGGCAGAGAGAACAGCTCCTCAATCGACATGCCAAAGGTGTCGCGAACGTATTGCACCATCAGGTCCACGGAATGTTGATAAACATCCTCGATCGCGGGGTCGTTGTAGGCTTTGATGAAGTATTCCTCCACGGTCTTGTCATTGTAACTGCACCAGATGTCGAGATGCTCACCGGTATCGACGAAGTATTCAAAGCTACCACCGCCCTGGCTGTTATCGTCCACACCGGCGATAAACTTCCTTTCGGCCGCGTGCCAGGTGACAACGATGCGATATTCATCACTGATGGGAGTGAAAAAGCGAACGTCGAACTCCTTCTCCCCCCATTCGGGGCGGTGGACTTCCATGTTGACGTCTTTTTCGCCACGATACTCATATAGATAGACCGCGTTGGCCTCATCCGCGTAGAAGCCCAGATTCTTGAGAGTCGGTGGCGCGTACGGCAGCGCGTACAACTTGGCAGCGGTCATACCGAAAGTATCTTTGACGGTATCGTGAAAAATGCGCATGGGTGCGAGCAATGGATCTTCACCTTCCATGACCTCAAATACCTCCCGCATCACCTGCTCTATACTCGCGCGATCCTCTTCTCTGATGTTTAGGCCGCCATTTTTGGTGTCGTAGACATAGTTCACCAGTGGTTCGCCTTCCTTGTGGATCATAAAGACATAAGCGTCCAGATCGCCATAGTAACCCAGTAACACCTTATGCCCGCTCTCCGTATACATTGAAGTGCGGATTGTATTGGTGTGCCACTCCTCTGGTGGCGAACCCCATGCAACATGGTGAATGGCGAAAGAAGCATTTTCACTGTCATAGAAGGCCTGGTGGCTGTTGACGTCCAGGTTGAATCCGAGTTCGGCCAGGGTTGTGGCAATAAGGAAATCCTTAACTTCAAGGGTTGGATAGATGGTCTCGAGGGGGGACAGATCCTCAGTGGAGGAGTTTGCCAGATAGAGCTGGCGCAGGTTGGTCAGCCCGGCCAGGGGAGTAAGGTCGGTGATGGTCGAGTTTTCCAGCTTGAGAACCTGCAAATTGACCAGGTTCGAGAGCATGCTGTAATTTTGCGCTTTGCTCCCTGAAAGAATCAGCACTTTAAGCTTGGTCAACCCCTCGAGCGGAGATACATCGGCGACTGGGTTACCAGCCAGCGACAAGGCGGTGAGGCTGGTCAGCCCAGCCAGCGGAGAAATATCTGTGACAGCATGATTGGACAGGTCGAGGGTTACAAGGCTGGTGAAGTTCTCCAGGCCGCTGAGATTCTTGATCGGTGTCTCTTCTGAAATGTAGCTTAGTAATTCACTGCTGAGGTTCATTCTCGTCACTGCCTGCGCCTCAGCCAGGCTAATGCCGCCTTCTGTTTTGCCCATTGCGCCGCGTACCATCGCTTCCAGCACCGGATCAGCAAACGTTACAACGACAGGCGCGGATGTCTCAACAGGAGACGAGGTCGCCGTAACCTCCGCAACCGGGTTTGAAGGGGTCGTTGTCACTGCTGGCATGCTGCAGGCTGTAAGGGTTATGGTCAAAAAAACGGTTATCAGAATGTTATAAGACTTCGTCATTGAAAATAATCCTTAAAGAATTTTTTAGTAAAAAACGCGAAGGTGGGCTAACAAGTGGGCATTCTTTTTGTTCGAAAAATTTTTGGGGTTTTTTAACCTTTTGTATTTTACTCTATCCACCTGATCACACGGTAAACTGCGCAATTTGAAGGTCATTACTCGTTGACCTTTAGGTATTGATAAGAATCGAAAACGACCATTTCTGGTCGTTTTAGTAGCGGGGAGCCGATTCGAACGACTGACCTCCGGGTTATGAGGGT
>DAISYV010000161.1:0-3246 GCA_036825115.1 Anaerolineaceae bacterium
CAATAGGACATTTCTAAATTGCTCAGATTAGGACATTTCTAAATTGCCTTGACATTCAAAGCACACAAACAATTCGCCGCTTTTTAGTAAAATGAAAGTATGCCCAAGATAAATTGGCTCTTTGTATTAATCATTTTAGTCATGACCGCCTGTGTGTCACAGCCGCCTGAAGCCAGCCCCACCCCTGAACCAACGCCGACATTGGTGATGTCGCCCAGCCCCACCATGGACTGGTTTCCCAGCACGCCAACTCCCACTCGCGTTGCGACAGATGTTGGAGGTTCACCGACGCGGATTGCCGAAGTACCGGTGAGTTGGCCTTTAGCCGTGGCGGACGACTTCAGCGATAAGAATCTCTGGCAGGAAACCAACGGCTCAATGGGATCAGTTATCTATGAGACCAATTCACTCACTTTTGCTCTGCCGGCGGGCAAGACGCCTCTTGTCAGCATCAGTGATCACACACTCCCGGGAAACTTTTATCTGGAACTCACTATTGAAACTTTGTTGTGCGGCGAGGCGGATCAATACGGCTTGATCCTGTGGCGCAACAGCACTTCAGGAACTTTTCGAATCTGGTTTAACTGCCAGGGTGAGGTTATGGTGGACCGGCAGTTAAGCACCACCACCGGGCGTTTGTTGAATTGGCAGTTGGCGCGCAAGCTTCAGCCGGGAGCTCCCGCCAGTAACCGGATCGCGGTGTGGGCAGAAGATGGGCAGCTCAGGGTTTTCGCGAATGGCATTGAGCAATTCAACTTGCAGACCCGGAGTGATCTCAGCGGCGCCCTGGGGGTGATCGCGCAGGGCGCGGGCGGCAACGCGGCCACGTTTTCAATCTCCGATTTGGTCATTTACGCACCGTAGTCGCGGTTAGAGGGAGTTTTTCGATCTGGTTCGGCTCCATTAGCAATTCTTTTGCTTTATCGCCTACCCTCCTCAATGGCATTAATTGACTACTTCCTCTCGATAAGGATATAATGAAACCTACCACTTGGAAAAGTGGAAAAAACTCAGGAGGGCTCTTATGTCCGATAAACTCAGCATCATCATCCCAATGGCGGGTTTAGGCAGTAGATTACGTCCCCTCACCTGGAGCCGACCGAAGCCCCTGGTCTCGCTGGCCGGCGCAACCGTTCTCGATCACCTGCTGGCAATGTTCAAATCCATTGCGGACCGGGATGATGTTGAGTATGTATTTGTCATGTCCCCTGGTCAGCAAACCCTGATTCAAGCCCACATGCAAAAAGTCCACCCACAGGTTAAAGTGCATTACATAGAACAGCCCGAGAAAAAAGGTCAGTCAGATGCCCTGTGGCACGCGCGTGAATTTTTATCCGGCGAAGCACTCATCCTCTTCTCGGACACGCTGATCGACAATGATTTTTCCTTCCTTGTCGTGCCCCAGCCACAGGCAATTGCCTGGGTCAAGGCTGTGCCCGATCCACGTAGATTTGGTGTGGCGGAAATTGACGCCAAAGGGCAGGTCTTGCGCCTGATTGAAAAACCCAATGATATGAATAACAATCTGGCGGTGGTGGGATGTTATTACTTCCCTGAAGGTGACCATTTGGTCAAGGCGATTGAGGAGCAAGTTCAGAAAAAGATTTCCCTTAAGGGTGAATATTTTCTGGTGGATGCTATTAATCTCATGCTTGAAAAGGACATCCCAATGCGCATTGAGCAGGTGAGAAGCTGGTTGGATGCTGGGACCTCGGAAGCCCTGTTGGATACCAACCGGCACTTGCTCGAGCATGGATGTGACCGTGTTCCCGCTTTGGGTCAATTGGAAGATACGGTGATCATTCCACCGGTTTTCATTCATCCCGATGCACGCGTTAGCACCTCCATCATAGGTCCATTTGTCTCGGTGGGGGCAGGCAGCCTGGTGCAGCACAGTTCCATCCGCGACTCTATCCTCAGCCCTGGAGCCCACATTACCAATGCAAACATCGAAGGTTCCCTCCTCGGTTACGATGTGGTCGTAAACGGTTTGACTGGCAAGTTCAACCTGGGAGATAACTCCTGGGCGAATTGGTAAAGAATAAAAAACTGAAAAGAAAAAGGAGAGTGCATGACAGTCAGATTGTCTGAAAAGGTGGCAGCATTAAAACCGTCCGGTATCCGCAAATTCTTTGATATTGCGGCAACAATGAAGGAGGTTATTTCACTGGGCATTGGTGAGCCGGATTTCGACACACCCAAGCCCATTATTCAGGCAGGTATTGAAGCGCTAAGGCGGGGTGAAACTCACTACACCTCCAACCATGGATTGCTCGTGCTTCGGCAGGCGGTTAGCGATCATCTAAAACGCCTTTACGATGTTGAGTACTATGCTGATTCTGAAATCATCGTAACGGTGGGTGTCTCTGAAGCTCTCTACCTGGTGTTTGCGGCATTGCTGGATCCGAATGATGAAGTCATCATTCCCACTCCGTGTTTCGTTTCCTATCAGGCTGAAGTCGCGCTTGCGGGCGGCGTGCCAGTGGAAGTGCCAACATTCGCTGAAGACCACTTTGTTCCCCGCATTGAAGACATCGAAGCTGCCATCACTCCCAAAACGCGCGCGATTTTTATCGGCAGTCCCAGCAACCCAACCGGTGCCGTTTACCCGCGCGAATTCCTCGTAAAACTGGCCGCGTTGGTCGAGAAACATGACCTGACGGTCATCTCTGATGAGATCTATGATCGCCTGGTTTATGGCATCGAACATGTCTGCTTCCCCAGCCTTCCTGGAATGCAGGAGCGTACCGTGCTGATGGGTGGTTTCTCGAAAGCTTACGCCATGACAGGTTGGCGCATCGGCTATGCCGCCGGACCCAAGGAAATCATCGCTGGAATGGTTCGCGTCCACCAATACTCCGTCATGTCCGCGCCAACGGTCTCCCAGTACGCTGCTCTTTCGGCATTGATGATTGGTGAACCTTACGTGCAGGAAATGCTGCGGGAGTATGATCGCCGCCGCAGGCTGGTTGTCAGCGGGCTGAATTCCATTGGTCTGAAGACTTTCGAACCCAGGGGTGCTTTCTATGCCTTCCCGGATCTGCGTTCAACCGGTTTGAGCGATGAGGATTTCTGCAATCGACTGCTCAAGGAGGAGCATGTGGCAATGGTACCGGGAAATTCCTTTGGGGATGCCGGTATCGGATTTGCGCGGGTTTCCTACGCCACTTCCTACGAGAAACTCGAGGAAGCCCTCTCGCGAATCGATCGTTTCGTAAAACGAAATGGATGAGTTTGCACAACTTC
>DAISYV010000162.1:0-3240 GCA_036825115.1 Anaerolineaceae bacterium
GTGTTTGCCGTGCCAATCTGACGCATTTTGTTCTGCTTCTGGTCCAGGTCGTGCATTTCCTTGTGATACTTCACACCCACCTTGTTGATGGTGGAGATATCCGCGACATCATTCAGGTTGGGTTTAACGCCCCGGTACTTCACGACCAGGGCTTTGACTTTCTTGTCGTGCATGATCGTGCCCAACCCGCCACGGGCTGCTTGCTTGAAACGGCAAACCTTGCGGCGTGGATCGTAGAATGAAAAGTTGAGCATTCCCATGTAGGCATGTTTGGCGGCGCTGCCAGTGCAGACAACCGAGATATTGACCATATCATCTTCATTATCTGCGTATTTTTTGGTAAGTTCTTCCGCTAACAGATGGGTGTCTTCCGGATACTCTTCTGCCGACTCAATCTGGATCCGCCCATTATTGCCGTCAATGAAGATCAGGATTTCCTTTTCAGATTTCCCCTGCAACTCAAAAGCATCCCAACCGGAAAATTTGAGCAGAGGTCCAAAGTAGCCGCCTACATTGCTATCAATGGGTATGTCGGTGAGGGGCGAAATGGAGCAAACCAAGGTTTTTCCCGTTCCGGAATATTGGGTGATCCCACCTATTGGACCAACGCTCATCACAATTTCGTTTTCAGGTGAGTCCCAGCGGGTTTCAGGCGTGACTGCGTGCCAGAGGTACCAAAGGTCAAAACCCTTGCCCCCAGTAAACTTCTCTTTCATGAAATCTGTGATCTCTTTTTGTTCAATGCGCAGATCAGACACGTTGATATAAAGCGATTTGCCCGAATATCCACGCTTGATCTTTGCGGGGGTATAGCTGTAATCTTTGAGGATGGTTCCCATTAGTTCTCCTTAACCCGGCTTACCAGAACTTCAAGCGCCCCTTCCGGGCACGCTCTTGAGCATACGTCACAGGCGATGCACTTGAAGGGCACCTCAAGATCATCCGCGTAGAACATGACCAACTCTGTGCAAAAGCCAACACAACCCAGGCAGCCGACACACTTCTTTTTGTCGATGCGCACGACCCCATTACGGTCGCGGTATATGGCATTGGCGGTGCACATATCAATGCACTCGCCACACTGAGTACACATGTTTGCGTGGTAAGTTTTATTGTTCTCGAGGATGCGAATGGCCGAGTAGTTACGATCGTCGGTTTTAAAATAAGTCCGGGAGCAAGCCAATTCACACTCCAGGCAGCCAGTACAAAGCTCCTGTTTGTGGGTGAGTACTTTCATACGGGTCATCCTTTCTGTGTTTCTGCGCTAATTGTAAGGAGGGTCGGGCTTTCCGTCAACTAACTTTCCCAAATCCTGCCTTATCTCAACAGGTTCAGCGGCTGATGGTAAAATTGTGCACGGCTTGTGGGAGTCGCTATGCATAAGAAAATCCGATCATTGTTTGCTATCATTTTAATCCTGGCTGTTGGCGCCTGCGCCAAGCCGTTGGCGGAAGCCCCAACTGAGGCACCCACTCCAACGCTACAACTGCCCACCGAAACTCTGCTTCCGACCGTCACGCTCACGCCCACCCTGGCTCCAACCGCGACGCCGACCACCCTGCCGACCCTGACGCAGACCCCCATGATCACCGTCACGCCTTTTCCGGGTTTTAGTGATCGCTTCAAGTTCTACCAGGCCTGGACCAAAAACGAAACGACCTATTTCTACTTCATGAATGCCCAGGTGGATCAGACCATCTACGCCATGGTGGACGATCTTGAAGGCAACCAATACCCACTCACCTGCCCACCTGACGAGCAATATCCCCAGGATATCCGCTGTTACAGCGAGACGCTCTTCAAAGGCAAGGCGGATTACAAGATCGCATTCTATTCAGACCCCGAGCGGCAATATCCTTTCTTTGAAAACGTCTTCACCACCAGTCTCAATACGCGTTATATGGATTATGATAACTGTGAGAAGGAATACCGCATCTATGATGGCAAATGCTACTCTGCGATCACATGTTATGGTGAAAATGGCGAGGTGGTTTACACCTTTGACAACATTCCCTATGATGGGCATTTTGAGGGTTACTCGCTGCCCTGTCCTTAGCACGGGTTGATCATCATGAAAAAGCACACTTTCTCTTTCGCACTGTTAGTACTGACATTCCTGCTGGTTCTAACCGCCTGCAAGAGCAGCGCGACCCTAACCCTCTTGCCAGAGCCAACCCTATCGCCCAGCGCGACGCTCCCGCCCACGGCTACCGCGACTGAGGAGCCGACTGAAACCCCCAGCCCCACCGCAACGCCAACCACCGCTCCAACTCCAACGGAGACTCTGCTGCCTTTCGCGGGTTTCAGAGAATACTTCCGCTTGTTTCGCACCTGGTATGCGGACGATCAGACGTACTTTTACTTTCTCAATGCCGGCATAGAAGACAGACTATATGCCGCTGCGGATGAATTTGAGCTGGATTGCCAGGCTGATCCCAAATTCCCGGTTCAAATGATCTGTGTTTACGATGGCGTAATCGAAGGACGAAGCATGATGGATTTTCGCTTCTTCACCGACCGCGCGCGCACAGTTCAGGTCTTTGAAGAGCGTTACGACGCCGATTTAGTGGATAACACGGTTTATCACCACCAATACGATTGCCCTGATCGCGGACAGAACGTTCATTGCGTTTCAGAATATCGCCTCTACGACGGCATCTGTTACTATGCGCACACTTGTTATGACGACTGCGGGCTTTATTACTCCAAGGATAATCTGCCCGAAGTGTATAATGAATTCCAGGGTTACACGACTCCGTGTGATTAAGTGACGCTTACTATGAAGAAACTTTTCATCATCCTGGCTCTTTTGCTTGCCCTGGTCTCAGTGGCTTGCGGACCCCGCGTGGACTTCGCGGCAACCGAAACCGCCAGCATCACGGACACCCCCACCATCACACCTACGCCAACCGATACGCCCACCCCGACCCCTACCGAGACTCCGACCGCCACGCCTACCCCCACGGAAACGCCAACTCCAACCGAGACCCCAACACCAACCGCCACCCAGACCCCCACCTGGCAGCCCAACCCTTACATGATCTGGCCGAAAGCAACCTTCACCCAGTGGGATGTGTGGTGGGGCGGAGATGCGTGGTGCGCGGAACGTGGCACAAACGTCACCTGCGAAATTGAATACCGCAACTATAGCGGGCAGTGCCTGGTGGGTATGACCTGTTTTGACGCCTGCGGAAAATATTACGGTGTCGACACGATAAAATACGGAACTGGCAGCTACAC
>DAISYV010000163.1:0-3191 GCA_036825115.1 Anaerolineaceae bacterium
TGGTGGTGTAGACGATGCCAAAATCGGTCGTCTCCACCAGGTCGTAGGTGTTGGTCTTATCCCCGGGGCGCACCACGTGGATGTGTTCGGGCAACTTGGGGAAGTTCTTTTCAATCACGTCCACCATCGAGGTGCCGTGGGTTTTGAGCTCGCCAGGATGAACACGAATCACCAACTGGGCTTCCGGGTGATCCAGAAACCAGCGGATGGTGCCCACGATCATCTCAGCCATGGTCTCCGAGATGCGCTGGCGCCCGAGTGTGAGGCTGTCGCCGAGCACGTTGGTTGCCAGCAGCGCCACGGGGCGGTCGTCCAGCCCTAAGGCGTGGCGCACTTCTGAGCCGCCGCGGGCAGGCGTTTGCTGCCACTGGCGGGCAAAATCGCCCCAGAGTTTCGCGTTTTTACGCGCAAAGGTGAGATCTCCAACCGCTTTTCTCGCGGCTTCGGGGAGCGGCTGCCCACCCAAACCCTGCCAGAGTTCCTCGGTGTGGTGGCTCATGATCTCATCGTCTTGCGCCAGCCAGATGCGTTCGCGTTGGTCGGCGAATTCAAACGTGACCGTTCGAATGCCAAGCATGCGGGCGATCTGGTAAGCCACTCCCATTTCAAGGATCGTGCCATTTGGCAGGATGAGGACATCCGGTTGGGATGCCGCCAGCCAGTCATAGAGCGCCATGGCTGCCTGGGTGTTGCGCTGCAGGCGCAGCTTGTACAGCTTGCTGTGGGTGTCGGTTTCTTCGACCTGCAGCGTGTACTGCGTGTCGTAATCTGAAACCTGTCGCGCGATCTCCTTCAATTCAGGAGGATAGTCTGATAACTTCACTTTGTCATCGGAATCGTTGAGATAGGAGGGGAAATCCATCAGGGGCACGATGCGCATCACGTCGTCAGCAGGCAAAAGCGTTTGTTGACTGTAGAGGTGCTGCATGCGCAGGTCAAAATTGGCAATAGGTTTATCCCACTCGGCATATGGCAGATAAGAAAGTTCCACCTGGTGCCCCTGCCCGGCGAGTGCCAATGCCACCAAACCAGCCTGCTCGATCCAATAGTGCAGGGTGGCGAAGATACAGACCTTTTTTGAGGGGTCAGCCTTCAACCCGAATTGTTTCACTTCCGCCACAGCTTGCGGCAGCACTTCCTGCAGCCCGGCGAGTTGATAATGGGCATTCCAGGGCTTTTTGGAGCCCTCGTACATCCAATAGGCTTCCGCGGCGAAAGGCACTTTCCCAAGCAGAGTTTTTAAAAGTTTTTTCATCATGCGCCACCTTTCTGCTCAATTTGCCAATCGAGAACCGGACGAACGGGACCCGGGCGAGGTTCTGGCCAGTGGGTGCCTGGGGCGCCAGAGGCGTCCACCGAGAAAGAAAGCGCCTGGTCATCCTGGAAGTAGCGCCGGATGCCGTAGGAGCTGGCGTTCACCCCGAGCAGGAAGCGTCCTTCATTGAGCGTGTCGGGCGGGATGGTGCAGCGGCTGGTGTAGACGCCCTTCGGACGGGCGGTGTATTCCTTGAAGAGTTCTTCAGAGTCGATGTCGAAACTGGTAAAAACGGGCTCGCCGCGCGTGGTGAAGAGATAGTAGCCGACGCGCAAACCAGTGACATCCTCGGTCAGTTCGTAATCGATCTCGATGCGGATCGGCTCAACGCTGCGCACGGAATCCGAGACCTGGCCATTTTTGTCAAGAATGCGGATTGCCAGCGGTCGGAAAGGCGCGCTGGAAGCAGGCACCTCGTCCTCCTCCCAGAAGCGTTCGCCCAGCTTGGAAAGCCCGCGGTTGAGGTAAAAATCCACCGCTTCCGAGGACGGAGCGCGCAGAAGTACTTTGCCCTTGTCGAGCACGATCGAGTCTTGGGTGAGGCGCAGGATCGCGGACATGTTGTGGCTGACGAATAGCACTGTGCGCCCAGAATTGGCGACATCGCCCATCTTGCCCAGGCATTTACGCTGGAAGTCGGCATCGCCAACCGCCAGAACTTCATCCACCACCAGGATTTCAGGTTCGAGGTGGGCAGCGACAGCGAAAGCCAGGCGTAGATACATTCCGGACGAGTAGCGTTTGACGGGCGTGTCGATAAATTTTTCCACTTCCGAAAAAGCCACGATCTCATCGAAACGAGCTTCAATTTCCTTTTTGTGCATCCCGAGAATGGCGCCGTTGAGGAAGATGTTTTCCCGCCCGGTCAGTTCCGGGTGGAAACCGGTGCCTACCTCAAGAAGCGAACCAACACGACCGCGCAGTTCCCCATAGCCTTCGGTTGGGTCGGTGACGCGCGAGAGCACCTTGAGAAGCGTACTCTTGCCGGCGCCGTTGCGCCCGATGATCCCCAAAGCTTGCCCGCGTTTGACCTCAAAGTTGACGTCCCGCAGAGCCCAGATGTGGTCTGCCTCGCTGGAATGGTTTCGTTTGCCGCGCAGAGTGCTGCCGATGCGGGCTGCCTGGGAGGTGATCAGGTCGCGCAGAGTGTCGGCGCGCTGTTGGGAAGCGCCGATCTTGTAGCGCTTGCCTATACCCCGAACTAAAATGGATAAATCGCTGTCCATCATCACACCAAATCCGCGAACGTTTTTTCCATGCGCCGAAAAAAGAATAAGCCTGATATGAGTAAAAGCAATACTGCCACGCTCGAAATTAACAAGGTCATATCCGGTGGAGAGCCGCCGAAGAACGCCCACCTGAAGCCCTGCACCACCCCCACCATTGGGTTGAGGCTGTAAATATAGCGGAACGTGCCCTCGGGGATGGTGGTGATGGGGTAGACAATTGGCGTGGCGTACATCCAAATTTGGATCAGGAAAGGCACCATCTGCTGCACATCGCGATACTGCACGTTGAGCGCCGAAAGCCACAAGCCAACTGCCAGAGCCGCCAAAACGGTCAGCAAGGTCAGCGGGATGACCCACAACACATTCCAGGAGAGGGGGATGCGATAGATCGCCATGGTGATAAAGAGCAATATCAGCGAAATCACAAAGTCCACCAAAGCTGCCAGCACCGAACTGAAGGGGATGATCACGCGGGGAAAATAGACTTTCGTGAGCAGGTTGGCGTTCCCCACCAGGCTGATGCTGCTTTTTTGCAGAGAGAGTTGGAAGAGATGCCATGGTAGGAGCGCCGAAAGCGCGAACACCGGGTATGGCAGACCGTCCGACTCGACTTTTAGTAAAACGCCAAACACAACCGTCATGATGGC
>DAISYV010000164.1:0-3162 GCA_036825115.1 Anaerolineaceae bacterium
CGGGAAGGGAGAATGCCAATGAATGCTCAACAAGCATGGCAGGCAACAATCGGGCAATTACAGATGGACCTTTCAAAGGCTACCTTTGATACCTGGGTCCGCAACACACAACTGATCTCCTATGAGGAAGAATCAGGGACCTTTGCCCTTGGTGCCAGCAATGCCTATGCTTGTGATTGGCTCGACAGCCGCTTGAAGAGCATTATTACCAATAAACTATCGGGTATGATGGCGCGCAAGGTGAATGTTGAATTCAAAGTCTGGTCTGCACCGGCTCCGGTGGTGGAAGAGGAAAGCGTACGGGCTCCCAAAAGGGTGGAAGTAGTGGAGCCCAATACTTTCGACACGCACCTCAATCCGCGCTACCGCTTTGATAATTTCGTGGTGGGTGCGGCGAACCGCCTGGCACAGGCTGCCAGTATGGCTGTCGCCGAAAATCCTGCCCGCGCGTACAACCCGCTCTTCATCTACAGTGGCGTCGGATTGGGCAAAACTCACATCCTGCATGCCATCGGTAATGAGGTCGTCAAGCAGGGAAAAGTGGTGCTTTATGTTTCATCCGAGGAATTTACCAACGACCTGATCGACGCCATCCGCCACAAGACCACCCCGGCCTTTCGCGAAAAATATCGCCAGGTGGATGTGCTCCTGATCGACGACATTCAGTTTATTGCCGGTAAAGACACCACCCAGGAAGAGTTTTTCCACACCTTCAACGCTCTGCATGGGCAGAATAAACAGATCGTGATCACCTCTGACCGTTCGCCCAAGGCGATGGCCACGCTCGAGGAGCGCTTGCGCTCGCGCTTTGAGTGGGGTCTCACGGTGGACATGCAAGCGCCAGATTTTGAGACGCGCCTTGCCATCCTGCGCAGCAAAGCCGAAAAAGCCGGCCGGGACATCCCCCAGGATGTCATGGAAACGATCGCCCGTGCCATCCCAACTAATGTGCGTGAACTCGAAGGTGCTTGGAATCGCGTGAATGCTTATGCCGATCTAAGCGGACAGAAACTGACCCTGGACCTGGCGAAGCACGCCCTCGCGGATTATCTTCCCCAGAAAGCCAGCCTGACACCAGCCTATGTGGTGGATGTTGTCGCTGATTTCTTTGGCA
The DNA here is from genome assembly GCA_036825115.1 of Anaerolineaceae bacterium. Classification (GTDB taxonomy): domain Bacteria; phylum Chloroflexota; class Anaerolineae; order Anaerolineales; family Anaerolineaceae; genus Mesolinea. The sequence continues at coordinate 1,115 of DAISYV010000164.1, forward strand.
CTACCAAAGAAAATCTCACTGGCAAGAATCGCTCACGGGATGTCGCGCTGCCGCGCCAGGTGGCTATGTACTTGCTGCGAGAGGATGGCGGAGTCTCACTGCCACGCATCGGGCAGGAACTCGGCGGGCGCGACCATACCACTGTGATGTACGCCTGCGATAGAGTGGCGGACATGATGGAAAGCGACGACCGCATGCGCCGCCAGGTGATGCAGCTGCGCGAGAAACTCAACAGCCACTACCTGCCGGCATAAATATTGGTTTTTTATTGGTGAATCGCTAATTCTTGGCAAGGTGTAGTGCCTGTAGAGCATCACCAAGTGCCAGCAAAGCAGGGTATGATGATCTGCTTGTCACCGCGCGATAGTGCTGGAATCCTGTCCGAGCAAAACACATCGCCGCGCGCCAGCAGCCTCTTGGCGGAAGCCATCAGACACCTAAAAACTTCCAACTCAATGGGTGCGTGTGAAAACCAGTCCTTTTTCTTGTTGGATTTTCGATTCATCCGATTGGTTGTACGTCAGAATAGATATTATAATGAATAGACCAATCAGGCGGTGAAAGCATCTGGGTGAAAGGGGTCTGTTATGCAACACATGGCACGGAATCACACTTCAAAAGGTTTGACAAAAGTTATCCTCATTCTACTGATATTTGACTTGATAGTCTCCTGTTCCGCGGAACCCAAGGATCCGGCAGAGAAGTTGTGGGGGCAATGGGAGTACTATGACTCGGAAAATGGTTACGACGCATTCGAATATGATATTGAGTTTGTCTCGGATGGAACCTTTCTCATTCCAGAAACACCTTACTTGATGGTGAATACCTTCGAGTTCGGCATATTAGACGGGAATCGACTTCGTTTGACAGCCTTGGGACAGTCTGAAATTGTTGGGTATGAACTGGATGGCGATACGCTCAAATTGATTTTCGAAGATGGTGTTAACCTCTACCGGCGCAAAGGAACGAGTTCCCTCCCAAGTGAGAGAACTGAGGATCCAGGACTGCCGGAGCTTGTCCAGGGGTTGTTTGGGAATGAGAAAACCCGAACGAGGAAAATCGATGGCATGGAGATGGTTTTGGTGCCCGCGGGTGAGTTCCAGATGGGCAGTGAAGATGGCCATGAGAACGAAAGACCCATTCACGAGGTCTATCTTGACGCATTCTACATCGACAAGTACGAGATCAGCAACGCGCAATACGAAAAATGTGTTAAAGCTGGTAAGTGTGATGCTCCAAGCGATACTTCATCATACACACGCGACAGCTATTTCGACAACCCCAGTTATGCGGATTACCCGGTGATCTTTGTTACCTGGTACAACGCCCAGGACTATTGTGCCTGGGTGGGTGGAAGGCTTCCTACTGAAGCGGAGTGGGAGAAAGCCGCCAAAGGAACGGATGGCAGAACTTACCCGTGGGGAGAGAGCGACCCAAACTGCAGCCTGGCCAATTCATACAATGAAGCAACTGAAAGTTATTGCGTGGGAGACACCAGCGCGGTTGGCAGTTACCCGGATGGTGTGAGTCCGTACGGCGCGCTGGACATGGCAGGCAATGTGTGGGAGTGGGTGAACGATTGGTACTCCGACTCTTATTATTCAGAATCTCCCCCTGCAAACCCACTAGGTCCAGCCAGCGGGTATTACAAGGTGGTTCGCGGCGGAAGTTGGTACTACTATTGGAACGGCTTGCGAACGGCGAACCGCGACAGCAGCTATCCTGACAGTTACTACGACGACATCGGTTTTCGTTGTGCGTCCTCCCCAGGCAACTGAAATTCTGAGGTTCTGGTTTCTGAAATTCTGCGCCGAAGGCGTCCTGTAAGAGGGGAGTTTGAGGGGGGAAGTATCCCCCTTCAAAGCAATAATAATGAAAAAATTTAAGAATCTTTATCCGGAGATTACCACTTTTGAAAACCTTTACCTGGCCTACCGCCAAGCCAGGAAAGGCAAACGCACAAAAGCGCCAGTAGCGGATTTCGAGCTCAATTTCGAATCACACCTCTTAAGCCTGCAGGAGGAATTACTTTCCCTAACGTATAAGCC
>DAISYV010000165.1:0-3095 GCA_036825115.1 Anaerolineaceae bacterium
CCACCCTGACCGATGATGCGTTCAATTTCATAGCGCTCATGAAGCACGGCGCCAATGCGTGTCTGAAAAGGCATGACCTGTTTCTCTCTTACCGACTTTGGCTGCGATCTCTTACGGCGTGAGGTCTGAGCAGCCTGTTTGCATTATAATGGTGAATTATAGTCTGAAATGGTAAGCGTGGAAAATGGAAGATCCAGTTCTGATAGCAACTGAAGGTCCGCTCAATGGACAGCAGTGGATTCTGAAAGGTCAACTGCTGATCGGGCGTGATGGGGGGTGCGACATCGTGATCCCGGACCGCCAGGTTTCACGCCAGCATGCTCGCATCACCAACACCGGGAAGGGGATCCTCCTGGAAGATTTGGGCAGCAAGAACGGCACATTCGTCAATAATCAACCCGTGTCTGCTGAGATGAAACTGGTGGAAGCGGATGAAATCCAGATCGCCCTGACGCAAACCTTCCTTTTTCTGAGTTCCGATGCCACTCTACCCCTGAGCGACTTACCCCCGGAGTTGGGGCAAATGTTCAATCTGCGCCTTGAAAGCGCTTCAAAACGGGTTTGGGTTCGCGGTGTTGAGCTGGACCCGCCTCTGTCGGCGCAGCAATTCAACCTGCTGGCGTTGTTATACGAAAACTCAGGCGAGGTCGTCAGCCGCGAGGCCTTGATTGAGGCAGTCTGGGAGGAAGATACCCGCTGGGTAACTGAACAGGCTTTTGACGCGCTCCTGCGCCGCCTGCGCGACCGCCTTAATCAAATTGACCCCGATTACGATTACATTGTCACCGTTCGGGGTCATGGATTGCGGCTGCAAAACGAACCGCACTAAATCAACTTAGCTTTTTTGCAGGTTGCGTTTCATCGTGAAGCGCAGGATCTCGCGGTTGAGTTCTCTCACCTTTTCAAGCATTTCCGGCTGATCACCCTGTTGTTCCATTTGACCGATCAATCCTCCCAGCAGCTGCATAAACTCGTCGTTGATCAGATCGCCGGATTCCTCCAGCATTTGCGCGCGATTTTCAGCACTTTCTTCCTGCAACAGGGCGTCAATGAACTCGAGATAAACGTTTGAGCTATCCGCTGACTGGATAACAGTGATGATCTGGCTCAGTTTGCGCAGTTTTTCCTCATCTTTGGCGGCTTGGGCAGCCTGGGCTTCCTGGTTGATCACTTCCGCGACCGCCTGGTTGAAGCGTGGCAGAGCTTCCTGGGTTGCTTTTTCAACATCCTCGGCTTCCAGCAGTTCGTGTACGAGTTTGTGGGCTTCTTCCAGCTGAGCTTTCATGGCTTCATCAATAGCTTGCGTGATGGTCAGCAAGCGCTCACGCAGGGATTCGAGCTGTAATTTTTCGTCCCCTGAACTTGCTTCGATTTTTTCCGATAGAAGTTGGAAGAAGGTGTAGTCCAGCCCACCGCGTGCCATCGAGGCGATGGTCGTCAGGCGTATGTCTGAGTTGGCGCTCTTGATCAGGAGCTCCAGCAGGTTCTCACGGGTGATGCCGGTTTTGCTCAGATCCTGCAGCTCTTTAACAGCTTCCTGGGTTTCAGCAGCTTCCAATGCGGCGGTTTTCCCGAGCGTGGAATGCTCAATCAGCGCCTTCTGGAGCGCGTCGAGGGCGACCAGGCTTTGCCGATCGCCAGCCGCGGCTGAGGCTTGTCCCAGGCGGCTGAGGAGCATAAAGACTTCCTCGTCAATTTTCTCGTCGTTCTGGCGGATCATCTCAGGCAAGCCTTCAGCGCTTGCACCAATCAATTGCTGTAAGAGTTGAAGTTTTTCTTGCTGGGCTTTGATCATTTCAGGAGTGATCCCATCTGCTTCGAGGATCGTTTCAAACAGGCGCTGTTGGGTCAGCATGGTCTGCGGGCGGAAAAGGTAGGATTTACGTTTTTCGGGAGGCAGATCATCCATGGCTTTCTTGATCATCGGACCCAGAACACGTTCCTGCTCGTTGACCGGAGTGCGCAGATCGGGCGGGAAGAAGGTCAGCAACAGTTCTTTTTCGGGGTCATGGTAGACGATCGGGGTGGGATAGACGCCTTGAGCGCCGCAGACCGGGCACTGGAAGTAATTGGCAGAACCCGATAGCAGCTTTTGCTTGGCTTCAGGATCGGTGTTGGTGTCAAATAGCCGGGTCAGTTCAATCGTAATCGGCTGACGGCATTGGGGGCATGGAACGCTGGTTTTTGCCATAATATCTCGTTTCTATAGTTTATTCAGGATTGCATTATAACATTTAGGCAGGTCCATTTTCTTCGTTGCGCATAAGCGTTTTGTTAATCCTTTCATGATTCAGAAAGCCAACGCATTGAAACAATAAAACCTTGCCCGTGCAGGACTGGAATCGAAATGCTATAATCTAATTATTAACATAGATGGAAATTTGGAACTCTGTGGAGGTTCTGATGACAAAATTCACCCATATAACCAAACGAGATGGCACCGTGGTGCCCTTCACTCCCGAACGCATTGCCAACGCCATTTATCGGGCTGCAGTCGCCGTCGGGGGGCGCGATCGCGCCGCCTCGGAAGCGTTGGCTGTCCAGGTGATCGCCCAATTGGAGGCTACGACCCTGGAAGGGGAGATCCCCAACATTGAGCAAATCCAGGACATGGTCGAGAAGGTGCTGATTGAGAACGGCCGCGCCAAGGTCGCCAAGGCATATATCCTCTACCGCGAGGAGCGTGCCCGTCAGCGCGAAAAGCGCACCGATCGCGACCGGATGCCTTCCGGCAACATCCCCTGGCCAAAACTCTGGCAAACGCTGGACTGGGCTTGCTCGCATAATGTCCACACAACCGCGCTGCTGAACGAAGCCATCCGGCATGACCGCTTGCACGAGATTGTGACCGCTGCTGAGGCTGCCTATCATGAAGATGTGGAAAACGCAGCCAACATGATCCTTGACCGGCGCGATGAAGTTCGCATGGTCTTTGTCGCAGGTCCGTCCTCCAGCGGCAAAACCACCACCACGATCAAGATTGGGCAGCACCTGGCGGAGTTTGGCTTCAAGCTGATCACCCTCAATATCGATCACTACTTCTATGATCTCGATATGCATCCGAAGGATGAGTTTGGCGATTACGACTTTGAGAC
>DAISYV010000166.1:0-2941 GCA_036825115.1 Anaerolineaceae bacterium
TTCGGCTATGTTTCGGAAAATTGTCAGATTCTCCCAAAGTTTGGCTTTTGATAATACAATATCTGACGGAGGAACAAAAAACATGGACTTAAATAAAAATCTTGAAAAATATGCTGACCTGCTCGTTAGGATCGGGCTCAATCTACACGCCGGTGATAATCTCACAATCCGACTAAGCGAACACTCCTTGCCGCTGGCTCGCCTGGTCGCAAAGAAGGCTTATCAGGCTGGTGTGGGCGATATCCAGTTGATGTTCAACGACGACTCGATTACGCTCGACCGCTTTCTGGAAGCCCCGGCGGAAAGCTTTGAAACCTACCCGGAATACCTGGTGGATTTTGCGGAAAAACTCTTCCTGGACAACCATCATGTACTGAGCATGGTTACTCCTAACCCCGATTTGCTCAAGCCCGCGGATCCTGCCCGGATTGCCCAATGGCAGAAAGTTGCCGGGATGGCGAGCAAACGCACCATGAAATACACCATGCAAAATAAAGTAAAGTGGTGTGTGGCTGCAGTGGCTTGCCCTGCATGGGCAGAAGCCGCATTTCCGGGGCTCCCTGAAGAAGAAGCCATGCAGAAACTGTGGGAAAACATTTTTATGGCGACCCGTGTAGACCAGGATGACCCCGTTGCTGCCTGGGAAGAGCATGATCTCAGGCTAAAGAAGCACCGCGACTTCCTCAACCAAGCTCGCTTTGACCGGGTGCACTACGAGGGTCCGGGCACTGATCTGATGGTCGGCATGGTGAAGGATCACTCCTGGGAAGGCGGCTCAGGCTTCAGCGAGGCGGGCGACCGCTTCTTTGCCAATATCCCGACTGAAGAAGTTTTCAGCATGCCCGATGCCGACCGGGTGGACGGCACCCTTCGTGCCACCATGCCTCTCTCCGTACGCGGGCAACTCGTCGAAGACTTCCATTTCACCTTCAAAGATGGCAAGGTGGTGGATTATGGCGCAGCTGTCGGCAAGCAGATCCTGGATGATCTGCTCGCAACAGATGAAGGCGCAAAGCACCTGGGCGAGATCGCGTTGGTAGCAGATAATTCCCCCATCAGCAACACCGGTATCTTATTCAAGAATACGCTCTTTGATGAGAATGCTTCCTGCCACTTTGCCCTGGGCGCAGCCTACACTGAAAACCTTCCTGGCTCGGATGAACGCAGCGAGGAAGAAAACCGCAAGCTCGGCATGAATGACTCGGTCATCCATGTGGACTTCATGGTTGGCGCTAAAGACGTGACTGTCACAGGCATCAAAGCAGACGGAACAGAGGTTGTTCTGCTGCAAGATGGCGAATGGATGATTTAAGCACTGAAGGAAAGAGACCGAAGCATCAAATTTTCGATTTTGCGTAAAAGTAAAGGCGACACATCCTGTTTGGAAAAATGCGATTGTTTGCGCATTATCCAGGGTGTTTGTTTTCAGTCTTTAGGGCAGACACGTGGGTCTGCCCCTACAAGAAACCACTTCCTTAAACCCCCAGGCGTAGGGGTAACCCCCCGTGGTTACCCGTCACCATAGCAAAAATGTGGTTGTCCCAATAAATTGAAAACCCGAAAGAACATGCAATAAACACCCCAGATTGTCAAAGAAAAACGCCCCGCCTTTATGACGGGGCGTTCGTTCTGCCTTGAGACGTCACTCCTTTTCGTAGGGCTCGCCTTCGGCGGCAGGGGCTTGCCCCTTGCCGATGAAGCCAGCCAGCACGATCATGGTGATCAGGTAAGGCGCCATTGCCATGAACTGGGGAGGGATCGCGCTGCCCAGCAGAGATAATTTTGAGCCAATCGCGTCGGCGAAGCCAAACAGCATGCCAGCCCCGATCGCGCCGATTGGCATCCAGTTGCCAAAGATCATGGCTGCCAGACCAATGAAGCCTTTGCCTGCGGTCATGCCCTCATCGAATCTTCCAACCGAGCCGAGCGTGAAGAAAGCGCCAGCGATGCCGGCTACCAAACCGCTCAAGATAACGCCCATATAGCGTGTGCGAATAACGTTGATCCCCAGGGTGTCCGCAGCTTTGGGGTGCTCGCCGACAGAGCGCAGGCGCAGCCCCCAGCGCGTCTGGAAGAGCGCCAGTTGCAGAATGATCAGGATGACGAACATCAGGTAGACGAAGATATTCTGGTTGAAGAGGATGGGACCAATTAGCGGAATATCTGCCAAACCGGGCAGTGGTACACGCGTAAACATCTTGGGGTTATTGAGACCCTGGATGTGCTGCAGGAATTTTTGCGATATAAAAGCCGTCATTCCAGCTGAGAAAATGTTGATCACTGTGCCGGAAATAACCTGGTTGATCTTATATTTGATCGATAACACACCCAAAATCAAAGCCAACAGGATCGAAGAGAGAATGCCTCCCAGCAGCCCCAGCCACGGGTTTTTTGTGACACTCCCGACGATTGCCGAAACCATGGAGGCCATCAGCATCATGCCTTCAATTGAAATGTTGACGATACCGGAGCGTTCCGCGAGGATGCCGGAGAAAGCTCCCAGCGTGATTGGTACAGCCAACAAAACCGCGCTCGAAAGCATCCCGGCCAGGTTGAGTTGTTTATCAGCTGCCTGCCAAACCAGGAAGCCAAAGATCAGGCAAAGCGCGCAGATCCCAACCATGAGGTTGGTCCACTTGCCAAAGCCCCTGATCAACTGGAAGTGACCTATTACAAGGGCAGCGACTGCGAGAATTGTCAGCGTGATTTTCGAGGGGAGGTTCCAATCCGCCATCAAGCCCTGGTCAATGCCGCCAGGGGTCATCACAAATTTTGTAAGAGCTTCCGCAGTCGTTTTTGCCGCAAAAGCCAGGTAGATCAGCAATCCGATCAAGACCTCCACAACCCCGATTACGATCTTCCTGGTGGAAGACATTTCCACAACACGTTTGTGTTCAATAACGCGGGAATTTGTTGTCATGATTGACCTCCCCAACCGCTC
>DAISYV010000167.1:0-2913 GCA_036825115.1 Anaerolineaceae bacterium
CGGTCGGTCAGGCTGGTGCCGACGTTGAAGTATTGCGCGTCGGGATGGTGCAGGATAATCGCTGCGGTGGATTGCTCCGGAACCAACTGATAAGCCGAGGTCAGGCTCATCCCAAGTTCCTGCTCAGCTGGCAGCAGCTCAAAAACTTTGCTGTGATCCTGCAGCTCCGGGATGGAGGGATAGCCCCACGAATAGCGAAGCCCTTGTTCCGGACCCATTTTGAGCTCCCTGCGAATCTGCTTATGCAAATAATCCGCAGTCGCCTCAGCCAGCTGCACTGCCAGCCCATGGAAGAAGAAGCCTTCGGAATATTCTCCCGCCGCGTCCAACGCCTCAAAGCGCTCCGTCGCCTGTTTTCCTACCGTCACCACCTGCAGAGCAACCAAATCCATCACACCCGAATCGAGTGGCATGAAGTAATCCGCCAGGCAGAGCTGTTCGCCTGCTGGCTGGCGAGGGAAGGTGAAGCGAGTCAGTTCGCGCAGGTCTTTGCCAAGCGAGGCCGGGTCAAAAACGATCAGGTCATTCCCTTCGGAAGCCGCCGGCCAATAACCATAAACAGCCTGTGGCTTGTACCAGCCTTCTTTCTCTGCTTGCGCGAGCATACGGAATCTGCGGGCGTCAAATTCTGCCTGCATTTTCTCCCATTCTTCGCCTTTCAAACCCACGCCGCCCCAGTTCATGCGGTAGAGGAATTTAAGGTCCATATGGGTTGCCACGGTCTGTAAAGGCAGATTGCGCACCACCCTCGCCCCCCACTTGGCAACTTCGGGTATAAACGCCGCCGGCTTGATGTTCGAAGTTCTTACAGGAGTAAATGCGGGGCGTTCTGGCTTCTTCTTGCCAAATTCCTGGTCAGCCTTCTCTTTCACCATCGCCAGCAAAGCTTGCTTACGGACAGGATCCGAAAGTTGGTCCATCACGTTCAAGCCTTCGAAGGCATCCTTGCAGTAAAAAACGCCGCCCCGATAGTACTCACCGCTTTCGGTTTTTAGAATCCGACGGCCAAAGGCCGGGTTGATGGCTGCTCCACCGATCAACACCGGAATGTCCAGACCGCGGCGCTGCAGTTCGTTGATGATCAATGCCATCTGCTTGCTGGTGGAGACCAACAACGCGCTCAAGCCGATCGCGCTGGCTTTCTGCTCAACTGCGGCGGAAATGATCGTTTCCATCGGTACTTGCTTGCCCAGGTCGACCACTTCGTAGCCGTTATTTGAGAGGATTGTGCGCACCAGGTTCTTGCCGATATCGTGCACGTCGCCAAAGACCGTCGCAATCACGAGTTTGCCCTTGGAAAGGCCTTCCTGTTTATCCAGGTAATTCTCAAGGTGAGAAACAGCTTTTTTCATCACCTCGGCAGATTGCAGCACAAAGGGCAGAATAAGATCGCCAGCACCAAATCGATCGCCGACTTCTTTCATTGCCGGCAACAACACCTCGTTTAGGATCATCACCGCGACCGTGCCCTTTGGCTGGTCAGCTTGCTCGTCGAGAATGGCATCGATATCTTCTTCGATACCTGCTTTGTGTCGGCGCAGAACCTTCTGGAACAATCGCTCGCTGTTCGTCAGCCCTTCAAATGGGTCCACTTTGGCGGATTGATCATCTTCGCTGGTAACAACCGAATCGAAATAAGCGATAAAGTCAGCCAGCGCTGCGTCTGAGCGGTTGAAGATCAGGTTCTCTGCCAGTTCGCGTTCGTTGGCAGGAATTTCCGCGTAAGGTTTGACCTGCGCGGGATTGACGATCGCCATGTCGAGCCCGGCCTCAACAGCGTGATGCAGGAAGACGCTGTTGAGCACCTTTCGCGAAGCAGGCGAAAGACCAAACGAAACGTTGCTGACGCCCAGGGAGGTGTGCACTCCCGGCAGTTCTTTCTTGATCAGGCGAATGCCTTCCAGTGTCTGGATGGCTGAATCGCGGTAGATTTCCTCTCCGGTCGCGAGGGTAAAGGTCAGATCGTCAATGACGATATCCTCAGGGCGCAGCTCGTACTCCGCAGCCAGCTCCACCAAGCGGCGGGCAATCTGCAGCTTGCGTTCAGCTGTCTTTGCCATGCCCTCTTCATCGATAGTCAGCGCCATGACAGCCGCGCTGTGTTGGCGTGCCAGGGCGAAAATACGGCGGGGTTTGGCATCACCAGCCTCGAAGTTGGTGGAGTTGATCAGGCAGCGTCCTGGTGCGGTTTCGAGTGCGACCTCGACCACATCAGGCTCAGTCGTATCTATCACGAGCGGCACCGGCACTTCAAGCGTCAGGCGCTTAACCAGCCGGCGCATCATCTCCGCTTCATCGCTGCGCTCAGTGACAGCCACGCTTACATCCAGCGCGTGGGCGCCAAAGTCCACCTGGTCGCGCGCGATCTGGAGCATACCGTCGTGGTCCTCTGACAACAGCAGACGTTTAAAAGCACGGGAACCCTGGGCATTGAGCCGTTCGCCAATGACGAAAGGCGCAGGCTGCTGCTCTAAAGCTACTGCCTGGACCGAAGAAGCCAGCGAGGCGAAAGTCTCAGGCGCGGATTCCGCAAGGGTGGTTTTGGTTAATTTTTGGCTCAGAGCCAGGATGTGGGCTGGTGTGGTGCCGCAGCAGCCTCCCACGACCCGAACGCCGTAGCGGCTGACGTATTCAGCCATGGCGCTTGAAAATTCCTCCGCCTGCATGGGGTAAACCGCTTCACCGTCCACGTTCATGGGCAGGCCGGCATTGGGAATGCAGGAAATGGGCAGTTGCGAATGCTCGCTAAGGTAGGAAATCGCTCCGCGCATATGCTCGGGACCGGTGGAGCAGTTCAGCCCAACCACGTTCACGCCCATGCCCTCGAGGATCGAAAGCACTGCGGTGATGTCCGTGCCAAGCAGCATTTTGCCGTTGACGTCGAGCGTGACCTGCGCCTGGATTGGCAGCCAG
>DAISYV010000168.1:0-2887 GCA_036825115.1 Anaerolineaceae bacterium
TGGCAAAGTTGTAAGTGGGGAAGCCGTCGGATTTGAGCAGCACCTGGTCATCGAGTTGTTTGTTTTCGATTGCGATGTGCCCGTAGACATGGTCATCAAAACTGCTGACACCTTCCAGCGGGATACGCTGGCGCACCACAGGCACCAAACCTTCCGCAAAGCGGGCTTCCACCTCCTGTTGGGTCAGGTCGCGGCATGGGTCGCGGTAACCTTCCACGCGTTCATTGCTGGCTTCGAGGGCGGGTTTATCTTCCTTGCCGCAGAAGCAGTAGTAGGCGTGCCCACTCGCGAGCAATTTCTGCGCATAGTCTTTGTAAATCGGCAGACGCGCGCTCTGCACATAAGGCCCAAAACCGCCGTCCTTGTCGGGACCTTCATCGTAGCTAATGCCAGCCAGTTCAAGCCCGCGGTAGATCGCCGCGACTGCCTCAGGAACGTTGCGGTTCTGGTCGGTATCTTCAATGCGTAATATAAATTTACCCTCCGCTTTCCTGGCGATCAGGAAGGCGTAAAGGGCGGTTCGGAGATTGCCGATGTGCATGTAGCCGGTGGGGCTGGGAGCAAAGCGAGTTCTAAACATAATGACTTCCTGTTGTGTTGGTTTCTGGCGTGAATCCTACCATAATCAAATAGCTAATTCGCAAATCGTTGATGCTTACTGGCAAGTCCGGCGATGGTGGTCGAGCACATATTTGCGCAGATATTGACCAGTATAACTGCCTTCGATGTGGCACAGGTCTTCCGGCGTACCTTCCGCCAGCAGCTCACCGCCGCGTTCGCCGCCTTCGGGACCAAGGTCAATGATCCAATCCGCAACCTTGATGATGTCCAGGTTATGTTCGATGATCACGACTGTGTTGCCTGCGTTCACCAGTGTCTGCAGAACTTCGATCAACATGTGCACGTCAGCAGCATGCAGCCCGACGGAGGGTTCATCCAGCACGTAGAGAGTCTTGCCCGTCGCAACCCGCGAAAGCTCCTTCGAGAGCTTCACCCGCTGCGCCTCACCACCCGAAAGCGTTGGGGCAGGCTGGCCAAGGCGGATGTACCCGCAGCCAACATCCTTCAAGGTCTGGAGCTTGCGGCTGATGCGCGGAAAGGCTTCAAAATACTCCAAAGCGGTGTCAACCGTCATGTTGAGGACGTCGGCAATGCTCTTGTCCTTGAAACGCACCTGCAGTGTCTCGTGGTTGTAACGGCTGCCGCGGCAAACCTCACAAGGTACGTACACATCCGGCAAAAACTGCATCTCTATCCTGAGTTGCCCCTCACCACGGCAGGCTTCGCAGCGTCCGCCTTTAACGTTGAACGAAAAACGACCTTTGTCGTAACCGCGTAGTTTTGAGTCGGGCAGGCTGGCAAAAAGATCACGAATCATATCGAACATGCCAGTGTAGGTGGCCGGGTTGGAACGCGGAGTGCGCCCAATCGGGGATTGGTCAATGTTAATGATCTTGTCCAGGTTCTCGATCCCCTCAATGCGTTCGTGCTTGCCGGAATTGGTGTGCGCCCCCATCAGTTTACGCGCCAGGGCGTTATACAGGATCTCCACCGTGAGGGTCGACTTGCCCGAGCCCGAAACGCCAGTCACACACACAAACTTACCGAGGGGGATATCGATCGTCAGGTTTTTGAGGTTGTTCTCCTGGGCGCCAACAATACGCAGGCTTTGCCCGGTGCCCTCACGCCGGTTTGCGGGAATGGGAACAAACTTTTTCCCGCTCAGGTACGCTCCTGTGATGGAATCGGGAGAGGCTTCAATCTGCTGGGGTGTGCCTTCTGCCACCAGGTAACCGCCTTTTTCACCCGCGCCAGGACCGAGGTCGATCACCCAATCCGCTGAGCGGATGGTCTCGTCGTCGTGTTCCACCACCAGCAGGGTGTTGCCAAGATCGCGCAGACCCTTCAGCGTTTCAAGCAGCCGGCTGTTATCGCGCGGGTGCAGCCCAATCGAAGGCTCGTCCAGCACGTAGAGCACACCCATCAGCTTGGATCCCACCTGGGTCGCCAATCGGATGCGTTGCGCTTCACCACCCGAAAGAGAGATGGCTGAACGTTCGAGGGTCAGATAATCCAATCCCACGTCCACCATGAATCCCAGGCGGGAGTTGATCTCGCGCAAAATACGATCCGCAATCACCATGTCGCGCTTGGTCAGGGGAGATCCCTGCGCATCCATCAGGTGCTGGACCCAATCAAGCGTCTTGTTGACAGACCACTCAGTGACCTGGATGATATTCTTCCCGTCCACGGTCACGCCCAGGGCTTCCTTGCGCAGGCGTTTTCCATGGCATTCCGGGCATGGTTTGAGTGAGATGAACCCTCCGATTTTGGCTCGGATCCACTCCGAGTCCGTATCCTTGTAGCGCCGCATCATATTGCCTATCACCCCTTCGAAAGGCGTGCTGAAGGTGCTGCGCCGGCCGCTGCGACCAATGTACTCAACCCGGACTTCCTCCCCCCTGGTTCCATTGAGTAAAAGGTCCAATTGTTGTTCATTAAGTGTGCTGATGGGCTCATCCACGCTGAAACCGGCATGTTTTGCCAGGGCTTCGATCATTTGCCAGGAATACCCGCCAACCTCTCGCGGAGTCCAGTCTGGCATGGCAATCGCGCCATCCCGCAGGCTTTTGGTCTTATTAGGGATCAGGAGGTCGGGATTGACTTCTTCCATGGACCCCAGACCCTGGCAGACCGGGCATGCTCCGTGAGGCGTGTTGAACGAAAAAGTACGTGGTTCGATCTCGATCAGCAGAGATCCGTGCTCCGGGCAGGCGAGGTTTTCAGAAAATTGGATGTCTTCCGGAGGATCCGCGCTGAGATTATGCACGGTAATGTAGCCCTCGCCAAATCTGAGGGCAGTCTCGACCGAGTCAGTCAGGCGGGA
>DAISYV010000169.1:0-2819 GCA_036825115.1 Anaerolineaceae bacterium
TGCTTCGGCGCTGTTGCCGTTGAGCACCATGATCTCACTGCCTGGGATGCCATAGACTTCAGAGATAACATACAGGCTCTCGCCGGATTGAACGACGTGATAGATCGAGCCATCTGGCTGTGGGGTGGAGGGGAGGATGCCATAAATGTTCGGTGTAGGGCTCTGCGCCAGAGCTGTGCTGAAAGGCAGAGCGATCAGCAGGGCGCAGCAAACTAACACCAATAGTTTTACAATTTTCATGGGCTATATTATAGCTGTTTTGGGAAAGTGGGGCAGGGATGATGACAATTGCGTCACATACTCCAGGGCAAGTTGTCCGGGAACAGCCTGGGCTTCCCCCACCATAATTGTGCCGGCCTCCCGGCCGAGCACACTCATTGACCGAAGGTCTCCATAACTGGTTGATCATAATTGAACAATAGATAGGCTTCCCCGTGGGGGTAGCTGGCGTCTGCCGCAGTAAGTATGGATACTGATGAGGGTGTCGTGACCTGGGCTTCCCTAGGGGGAAGCTGGCTCCTGCCACGAAGTGGACAGGAGACTGAAGAGGGTCATTAATCTTGAATTATTCACTGAAACAAAAGACACTCTCCCCCATTTCACGGACCCTCCCTCGAGGGAGGGCTATGCCCTGGGCTTCCCCTGGTCGAAGATCCGTGTAGCGAAGCGAAAGGGAGCGAAGCTGGCTACTGCCACGAAGTGGCCAGGAGACTGAAGAGGGTATTTTTCGTTCTCAGTAACGGTAAATTATCCATCATCATACCTACAGAATGGTAAAATTGGAAAGTTAGGCTCTCAAAGAGCCGGAGAAGAGGTCACCATGCTCGATGTGAAATTATTCCGGGATAATCCCGAACTCGTAAAAGAAGCCCTGGCCAAACGCGAGATGGATTCCAGTATCGTGGATGATGTCATCGCTCTCGATGAGCAGCGCCGCCGCCTGATCATCGACGTCGAGTCCAAAAAAGCGGAACGCAACGCTGTCAGTAAGGAAATCGGCAGGATGAAGAGCAAGGAAGAGCGTGAAGCGAAGATCAGCGCCATGCGCGTCCTTGGCGACGACATCGCCGCGCTGGATGAGACCCTCAAGCAAACGGAAAAAGCGCTTTACGACACTCTCGCTGGCATCCCAAACATCCCCGACGCGGACGTTCCGATTGGACCGGACGACAAGCACAACGTGGTTTTGCGTACCATCGGCGAACCCAAGCAGTTCGATTTCGAGCCAAAACCCCATTGGGATTTGGGCACCGCACTGGACATCATCGATTTTGAAGCCGGCGTAAAGCTCTCCGGAACGCGTTTTTATGTGCTCAAAGGCGCCGGCGCTCGCTTGGAACGCGCCTTGATCTTCTGGATGCTCGACCTTCACATCCGCCAGGGCTACAAGGAGTTTTATCCGCCCTGGATGGTGCGCGAAGAGGTCATGTTCGCCTCCGGGCAGCTCCCGAAATTCGAGGACAATCTTTACCATGACCATCAGGATGATTTCTGGTGGGTGCCGACAGCAGAAGTTCCCCTCACCGGTATTATGATGGGCGAGATAGTCGAGGAATCAGCTCTTCCAATGAACCTCACCGCCTATACCGCCTGCTTCCGCCGTGAAAAAATGAGTGCGGGCAGGGACGTGCGGGGCATCAAGCGTGGTCATCAGTTCGACAAGGTCGAGATGTACAAGTACTGCCTGCCCGAAAACGCGGAGCAGGAACTTGAAAACATGGTCGCGGATGCCTGCGCCACCTGCGAGGGGCTTGGGCTGACCTACCGCATTCTCAAGCAGTGTACCGGCGACCTGAGCTTTGGCTCGCACAAGACCTACGATGTGGAAGTCTGGGCGCCTGGCTGCCAGGAATGGCTCGAGGTCTCCTCCATTTCCAACATTGGTCAGTTCCAGGCAAGACGCGCCAACATCAAGTACCGTCCGGCGGATGGCTCCTCTTTGCAGTATGTGAACACGCTGAATGGTTCGGGTCTGGGCTTGCCGCGCACACTGATTGCCGTGCTCGAAAACTATCAGCTGGCAGATGGCAGCATAGTTGTGCCTGATGTTTTACTACCGCTCATGGGTGGAATTGAGGTGATCAAATGAGTCCCGACTGGATCCGCATTTTGGTGTTCGCTCTCAGCGGTATTCTAAACGCGATTGGTTTCTTTGGTCTATTCCTGGTGTTCTTTCCTGGCTTGACCATCAGTTGGCTGGGTCACCTCGCTTGGGTGATCTATGTGGGTTTCAATCAAGGGCATTCCCAGCTTGATTTTGGGCTCACCATTGCGTTTTTTGTGATCAACACCTTGTTGATGTTGATTGGATCGCTGTTGGATAATCTTCTTGGAGCCAAAAAATCTCGTGATGCTGGGGTTCCCTGGTGGGAGATCCTTGTGAGCTGGCTGGGAATGCTTGTTGGCGGCATCCTGCTGACCCCGATCGGGGGAATTGCGATCGCGCTGGCACTGCTGTACATTTTGGAATACCGCCGTCTCAACCAGGACCGCGAAAAAGCCTGGCAAGCCACCAAAGCGCTGGCATTTGGCTATGGGTTGGCGGCAGGCATCCGCCTGTTAATCGGCTTTGTGATGGTCTGCCTCTGGCTGATTACGGTAATTTTCCTGTAATTCTGTGTAGGGGCGAAGCGTAAACAGGGTAGTTGTAGGTCAGGTTCTGCTTTTGAACCTGACATCAAGAACGTTGGCATGTGAAAACCTTATCTTTTACATTTTGATAAAATGCCCAATTGCTGCGGACATCACATGCGCCTGCCTATGCAGGTCCAATCTTTTTCATCCATAACCCCAAGCATTCGCGTAGGTCAGGTTGCGCT
>DAISYV010000170.1:0-2773 GCA_036825115.1 Anaerolineaceae bacterium
TTGGTATTATGATCCAGAAGATTCTATGTGATTGACAAAAGTGTAAACAATCATCCTACACAAATTGTAAACCATCATTGTCCTAACAGCATGTGTCGCCCATACTACGAATCAATTGTAATTATTTTATTTCAATAGATAGAATGAGGAGAATGAAGATGAAATCTTCTTTGATTTTCTATTAATAAACACCCTCGTTCCAAGCCACTTGACACCGAACATTTGTTCTGTTATTATTCTATTGAAAAGAAACACAGAGAAAGGCAGGCTATAATGGCAAGAAGACGCGCCGGGCTCAGCCCCAGACACAAGAAAATATTGACCTTCCTGGAAACGTTTCAGTCCGAACACGGTTATCCTCCCTCCATCCGCGAGATCGGCGACCACACTCAGATCAGTTCAACCTCGGTGGTCAATTATTACCTGAACCAGCTCGAAGAAATGAATTATATTGAGCGCGAAAGCAATGTTTCGCGCGGGATCAACCTGCTCAAAACCAGCAATGGCGACTTGCTCCAGAACATGAAGACAGCTGTAACTAATTTCACCGAGCAGCTCGTCTCTGTGCCTCTTGTAGGTAACATCGTTGCAGGTGAACCAATGCCGGTGCCAGCTTCTGACTTCAGCTATTATGATCCCGATGCCGGGATTGACGTCGCGCGAAGCCTGCTTCCCGCTGGCGACCGCTTGGAAGATCTCTACGCCCTGCGTGTGCACGGCGATTCAATGATCGACGCCATGGTCAACGATGGCGACATTGTCGTGATGAAGAAAACCAACCAGGCTCACAACGGCGAAATGGTGGCAATTTGGCTCAATGACCGCGATGAAACCACGCTGAAATATTTCTATCTCGAAAATGGGCATGTGCGCCTGCAGCCTGCCAATCCCACGATGAAACCGATCATTATCAACGATCCCAGCATCGTGGAGATTCAGGGCAAAGTTGTGCTGGTCATCCGCCAATTAGATCAATAAGATAATGTATACAGAGGAGATGAGCTGAGCCAAGCTTTCAGGCTCAGCTTTTTTATCCTCTTTACCTTTACAAAAAATGATTCAAATCGTTCTTAAATATATAATCAAGCCATGAAAATCATCCATTCAAAAGACAACACTCCCATCGCTTACGAAACTACAGGCAGCGGACCCTTGCTCATCATCGTCACCGGCGCTCTCAACACCCACAACTTCGGCGTCCCGGGTGATCTGGTCCCATTCCTCCAGGAAGCCTTCACCGTCCTGACCTACGACCGGCGCGGACGGGGTCAAAGCGGCGATACCCTGCCTTACTCGATCAAAAAAGAAATTCAAGATCTTCAGGCTCTGATCGACCATCACGGAGGTAAAGCCTTCCTCTATGGCCACTCAGCCGGCGCTGCGTTGGTTCTTTTCACAGCGGCAGAATCTCCCGAAAAGGTGCTTAAGGTAGCCGCCTACGAACCCCCATTGATTGGCGGCTGGTTAGAAAGGACCATGACAGAATTTTTTATCCGCCAAGTTGACAAACGTGTCGCCAAAGGTGAAAACCTGGCAGTGGTCAAGCGATTCATGCGTCTTGTGGGCATGGATGAGCAACTGATCAAAGACACGCTCGCCTCAGAGCACGGTCAAACCATCATCGATATGGCAGGCACGATCATTTACGAAGCTGAGATCCAAAAGGCTTCCGGAACCTTCCTTGAAGACCAGGCTAGAAACCTGACGATGCCTGTTTTGATGCTTGCCGGAAGCAAAAGCTTCAAGACCGCCCCCGATATCATGACCTCCTTCACCCGCGCGATTCCTCAGGCGGAATCAAGGCTGCTGGAAGGGCAGACCCACAGCGTCGAAGCCGAGGTGATCTCCCCAATATTACAGGAATTTTTCTTGCGCGCTTGAAATGTGTTTGTAATATTTTGAATGACAAGTATTCGCCGTAGGGAACAAGCCTGACTTTTCCTCATTGGGATAAGCGATTTTGCATGAAATCGCCGTACGGAACTGTCCCCGCCCTGGTAGCGAAGCGGATAGGGCCACTGGTCCGTTTGCCTGAATTGCAGAGAAGGGGTCAGGTCCCCTTCTCTGCAAAAGAAGTTTTGTCAACTTTGCAAGATTATCAATCCTGTCCCTGATCTCAACCGCGTATGGACAACCGTTCACATGGCAGACACGGAGGTCTGCCATTACACCAGTAATTGCCATAATACCGTCGTAGGGAACAGGCCTGCCTGTTCCACAACTTCTTGGTTGACGCAGGCATCAACACTACGACCGTACGCATCATTGATGATTAGTCTCCGTAGTTAACCGGGCGGACTGCAGAAGTTTTTCTTAGGTTCGTGAAACGCCGCCCGAGCCATTTCAAAAGAACCAGGCACAACAGCCTGGTTCTTTTTATGTTGGGGGTTTAGTCGATAACAGTCAACGACATCATCATCGAATCCAGGGCGGCCAGCGTGGGCGTCAGGCTTACTCCACCATCCGCCCTGATCAGATCGGTCATGCTGGTGAGATAAGCAACATAATCAGCAGATATTGTTTCCAGTTCCGTTTGGGTCAGCTCTTCATTCGAGAGCAAGTCGCTGTTGATCGGCAGGATCGCGGCAATATAATACCTTCCATCCGCGCTGATACCCTGATATGTGTAGAAAATATTATAGTTGTCAACGCCCACAAAGGCCTGCGAGTAGAGCGCCAGGTAGCGAATGCCGCTGTTATGCTCTGATTCGAGCCTTTGCTCCAAAACATGCAGGACCTGTGCTGCGTTGAAAGGCGGCAGGAAGGGCAAGTC
>DAISYV010000171.1:0-2755 GCA_036825115.1 Anaerolineaceae bacterium
GGTCTATCTGCCTGTAATTCCGTCATCGCGAGTGAAACGTGGCGATCTGGCTTTTATTATCAACCGTCTGAAACTGCAACACGTAGGTCAGGTTCTTCTGTTGAACCAGACTCACGAGTGCTGGGAAGTAAAGCCCTCAATAAAGGTAGGTTCTCGATGTCAGGTTGAACTGCGCAACCTGACCTACAGCAAGTGCCCAGCTTCTCGGTACTTCATCCGACCTACAAACTATGGCTTTTTGTGCGGGATCAACCACTCGTGCAGCGAATTGGAGATTTCAGCCTTTTTGCGAGCGGGTTCGGTCCCCTCTTCACCACGCTGTAATCGAACAACGGTTTTTCCGTAGTTCCGGATCAGGTAGTTCAACCTTACCCTATACAATCCCAAAATTCTCGGAGAGTTCGGAGGAACGTTATAGATCCTTGCAAGCGCCAGGCGGGGGATGAAGACGCGCTGCAGCCCAATCTTGATTTTTGCGAGAAAGCCTTTCTTTGCAGAAAGTTCTAGCAGGTCGGGGGTGAATTGGTCCTCAAACCACACCCGATCGAGCAGTTGGCGGTGCGCGTTTTCAAGCACGATGGGATCAATCCCTTCTGGCAATAACGCTGGGATAACTTCAGCGGGGATGGGAACCTGGAGTTGTGTTTCAGCCAGCTTCAGCGTCAGCGCGGTGACTCGCTCAGCGCCCCAGGATTGTGCAATCTGGATTAGTTTTTGCCAATCAATTTTCGAGCGGAATTTGTGGATCACGAGCGCGATATCCATCAAGCCCCGCAAGCCCAGGTTGAGATAGTGCTGGTAGGTAAGGTGCATACTGAGGTGCAGGATCAGGTCTTCCACGCTCAAAGCCCGGGCGTCCACATTGGCGATCCTGGCGGACATTGTTCGCTGCCAAAGCGCTTCAGCGTCGATCGTAAATGGCTCATCTTCCTCAAGCAGGGTCCAATGCACTTCCACCAACGCTCCACCCGCTTTTTGCATGGGTGGAACATGCTTGGTGTCGATGTTCTTATCCGCAAGGTTGAAGTAAGTGTTGGGTTGGTAGCCCAGTTCCCGCATCGCCTCCAGGCATTTGGGCAGATCAGGCTTTCTGACCAGGATGTCGATATCGTTCATCGAGCGAGCGCCGATATCCGGGTAGATATTTTCAAGGAGATAAACGCCCTTTAACCCCGTGGCAGGAATGCCAGCCTTGTGGAGAGCAGTGAGAATATTCTCAGTCTCATGCAGAAAAAGCATGTTTCGAACAGTGTTCGACAAATGCAGTTTATTTAGTTTTTCTCTTTGAGGAATTTCTATTCCATGTGATTTGTTCAGGTTTACCAGGAGAGTGTAGAGATATGGCGTTATCTTCTGCCGGTCTGCTTCAGCAATGAGCGCTTGCCATTGATCCTCGTCCAGCTGAGCGGTGAGATCAAAAAGCTGGTCTGAGGAGAGACCTGGTTCAACCAGTTTCAATAGAACATGTAAAGAATCGAAATTTTCTGTCATATTACATAGATTTGCTGGGCGATGAACCCATTTTTCCCTGGGCCTAATTGTACCGAAGATAAGGGAATAATGATACTGACCTCGTTGGGAAATCATCAGCGTTACCAGGTGCCGAAAATGTAAATCCAGTGACCTGGTTCTTTGCCATAAATAAGAATATGTTATACTGAAAAACGAGAGTGGGAGGACTGTTTTCCATGCGTCGTTGCATGGATCTGATGGATAATTGAGATGAAAGAGACAAATAGAATCAAGGTTACCAGACTATCAATTCTTGTGCTTCTCCTGGCAATGCTGGTTGTTTCATCATGCAAACCCAAGGCGACTCATTTGACCCAAAACCTGGAAAATTCCGGAGTTCCTGGGCTAAGTTTTACGCCCACTCCTGGCGAATCCACTCAAGATATTGGACAGGAAACAGCTCCGGTTTTACCCCCAACTTCGGTTAGCGAACCAACGTCCAATTCGATTGAACCTCTGCCCACCCAGGCTCCCTCTGTTACTTTGCCGCCAGGTCAAACACCAAGTTCTCCGGTCGTGATTCTGACCCCCATCGCCACAAAAAGGTCCGCCACTCCTCAGGCTGCCACATCCACCCCGGCACCCAGCCAAAGCCGCACATCCACGCCCACGAGAACCCCTACACCCACAGCCACCGTTGCGCTTACTCCTTCACCCACCCTGCAAACCGGCTGGGATGGGGAGTGGACCGCTTATCTGGCTCAGCCAGATGGTACTTATGGCTCAGGAACTCTGATCGTTACCATTTCTGGAGATTCTGTGATTGGGGTATTTGACACCGCTGGAATAACCATGAATCTGGAAGGCTCTTTGCAGCTGGACGGGATTATTGCTATTGGGGATTACACACTCCCAGCAGCCAGCGGCCGGTTTAAATGGGTGATCCAAGAAGATTCCTACATTATTGGCAACATCAATAACGAACGGGCGTTTTGTGCTGCAAGAGGAGGTTCTCCTCAACCGGATCCGTGCGGGTATTTTGACCCATTGTAATAGATAACTTGTCTGGTTAATTTTGTGTATCCAGAGTAAATATGCTGATCCGTAACGCGAATTGATTAGCAGATTGAAATAAAGAGTATTGGTAAACAAGAACAAGAATAATGTAAGGTTGAGATGTTTGAATATGAAACAATAATTGGGAATATTGCATAGCTATTGATGCTGAATCTCGCACTTCTTGCTATTGGGTACTGAGCCAGCAGATGGTATCCACTCCAGTCACCGAGCTGGACGGCGATAT
>DAISYV010000172.1:0-2736 GCA_036825115.1 Anaerolineaceae bacterium
TTAGGACATTTCTATTTTGCTACTTTAGGACATTATCATGTTGCTCTTACAAGCATATATCCAAACTCCATTTTGAGCACGGATGTTGAAGGTGTTATCAGTTTGAGAATATAAACCGCCTTCCTGTGAATCTGCCCAGACAAAACTTCCTGGATGTTGTGCGATTGCTCCATACCCTGCAGCCTGGCTATAATCACCCATAGCGGTATTCTGAAATCCACCAGGAACTGTTGCGTATAAACCGCTGGCAACATTGAGTGCTCCTCCGCTGATTGTTGAACCGACTCCGCTGGCATAATTTGTTTCCCCACCGCTGATTGTTGAACAAACGCCACCAGCCGTGTTACCATACCCACCCCCAATGGTTGCGAAATTATCAGAGACAGTGGCATCATTATTTCCAGTTTTATTGTATATACCTCCACCGATTGTGCCATAATGATCAGTTACGTGATTGGGATAGATAACTTCCCCACCGCCACTGATCGTAGCGCCATGCACTCCTGCTGTGATTGTGTTTGACGGGGATCCACCAATTAGGTTTGGTCCGTAGACTGTAGGGGGTTCAAAGCGAAAAACACGCAGGTTATTGACCTTGATCTCCAGTGCCTGGTTATCAGTGGTTCCAAGGAAGTTGGTCCCTGGCGTTGTGGCGTCATTACCTGTCAGCGACCAGCCTGTGCCGCCAACTGGCTCGCACACCACGGTGCCGTTTTGGTTGACGGTCCTGATGGCATAGCCTTCACCGCATATCCCATCTACTCTTTCTTGAATAACAGTGGTGTCAATGGAGAAGGTGGTGCCAGCCAGGTCTAATCCCATTCCATCTGAATAGGTAGTATTGTCGTCTGTTTCGCAGGTTACAGTGCCATCAGCCGCAATAGCACGAATAGAGCTGCCCGCTGTACACGAGCTGGAAACCCGCCGCTGCATATAAGATGTATCAGCTAAGAGAGTGACGTCTCCGGTGCTTCCTCCGCCTATTAAGCCTAAACCCGCAATAACAGCTGTGATGTCCCCACTGCCGCCAGCCACACGCTCGCAAACCACGGTGCCATCCTGGTTGATGGTCCTGATGGCATAGCCACCACTACACACTCCATCAACTCTTTCCTGAATAACAGCTGTGTTCACTGAGAACGAAGCGCCTGTCAGGGTCAAGCCCCAACCTGGTGTGTAGGTAGTGTCGTTATCAATTCCATCAGCAAAGCCGCCTGGCAGGCTGGTGATGCCGCTCCAAGGGACCTCGCCTGCGTCGTGTGCATAGAGTGCATAGGGGGCAGCTGTCAGGGGTTGGCGCGGCAGGAGCTGCTGGTAGGTGCCGCCGCCAGCCGGGCAGCAGACCCAGATCTCGAGCCAGCGGTTATCGCCAGTGAATTTGTCGCTGCCAAAGTCAAGCTGGGTGGTGAAGATGCCTTCAGACACAGCCACCTCTGTAAGGGTAAGCTCACCGACAGATGTTCCCATGGTGGCAGCGTCGTAAAGCCCGAATTGAAAATCACATGCTCCGCTGTAGGGCGTACCGCTGCTCATCAGCTCTCCCTGGTAAGTAAAACTGGTGCCGAGGGGTGTGGCATCAGGTGCCTGGGCAACTGCCAGTCCCGTCAGCAACATTAGAAATACCGCGGCAATCATGCCGCTACTGAGAAATCGCTTCGTTTTCATTTTTCTCCTTTATTGATAAATTGAGAGTCAGAGTTTCAAACACACGCACACAAACAAATGTCAATAAACATCATCCCCAGGAAAGGATAAATGAGCTGAGGATTTCTGAGATTTTTAAATCCGGTGGTTAACAACATTATGGGAAAAAAAAGCACAAAAGTCAAGCGCTGCTTTCATTCTTGGGGTAAGAATTTACTAAAATCTCTGATATCACAAGATTCCAGCGAACTGCGATGATAAAAAAGGGGAGTAGTCCATAAGGGATTGACCGCAAGGTGCTACTATCTCTATGAGAGTCGCATCATCCGATTGAATTGTAAAGTCAGCCAATGATGAAAAAGCAGCGTTAAAAAAGCACGCCGCCACTGTGAGGCAGGCGTGCGGATATAATCTATCTTACCTTAATTAGATAACGTGGGTAAACCCACCAGGTATCGAATTAACCTTTTTTGGGGGTGAGCATCATGAACATCGTGCGACCTTCCATGTTGGGCGGCTGCTCAATTTCGCCTACATCCTTCAACTCCTCAGCGATTTCACGTAAATCTTCCAGCGCCAATTCGGGGTAGGTGATCTCACGCCCTCTGAAGCGAATGGTAACGCGCACTTTCATGCCGTCTTCCAACCAGCGGCGGGCATCGCGCACCTTGAAACCCTGGTGATGGTCACTGGTTTTGGGGCGCAGGCGGATCTCTTTGATCTCGATCTTGGTTTGAGCTTTGCGGGCTTCGCGTTCCTTTTTCTCTTTGTCGTAAAGGAACTTGCTGAAGTTGATGATTTTGACTACTGGCGGATCCGCATTTGGAGCGATCTCAACCAGGTCTAATCCAGCGTCATTGGCACGGCGGAGAGCTGTCTCAATAGGGACAATCCCGACATTCTCCCCGTTTTCGTCCACCAGGCGAACTTTGTCGCTGCGGATGCGTTCATTAATGCGAAAGTCTTGTTTACTACTAATCTTCTTATTCTCCTTACTTATGCTGTCTTGGACAGTTGGAACCTAAATCGGCGTATTAACGACTTATGATACCATATTCTCTCGACAAGCGTCAATTATTTCGGCTATGTTTC
>DAISYV010000173.1:0-2730 GCA_036825115.1 Anaerolineaceae bacterium
CATAAAGGTCTGTAGATAATTAAGCATGCAGTGCTTCCAAGCTCGCCCTACAGGTACTGGTCAAAAGGTCGGCGAGTGTCAAGAATCGTTTCTTTTTCTATAAATTTCGATCAATGCTAAGGTATAATCTTTTGTTAAGATGCCAATACTTCCACCGCATGCTTTCGAAGTCTTTTCGCATAGCCCCGAGCAAACACGGCGGGTTGGTATTCGCCTTGGCAGCCTGCTCCAAGTTGGAGACATCGTCTGCCTTGAGGGCGACCTTGGCTCCGGCAAGACCACCCTGGTGCAGGGCATCGCCCAGGGATGGGGTTCACCCAGCAAAGTCACCAGCCCAACTTATGTGATCGTCAACGAATATCCGCGTCCGGGCGGCAACACACTCTTCCATTGCGACGCATACCGCCTGCAGCCCGACAACCCGCTCGACAGCGCCATCCTCGACCTCGACCGCGTGCTCACAGATGGGGTGCTGGTGATGGAATGGGCGGAACGTATGAAGACCAGCCTTCCCAAAGAAAACCTGTGGATCCAGATGGACTGGATCAATGAAGACCAACGCCATCTGATCCTGACCCCGCATGGACGCCGCTACGAATCCATTCTCAAAAAGCTGCAGCAAGCTTTGTTTGGAGGATAATTATGTTACTGGCTATCGACACTTCCACCGAATGGATTGGTATCGCTCTTTTTAACGGCACCAATGTGCTCGCCGAACAAATTTGGCGCAGCAAGAATTACCACACCGTCGAGTTAGTCCCGGCAATCAAGGAAATGCTGACTAAAACCCAAACCAAGGCCAGCAGCCTGACAGGCATTGGCGTAGCGCTTGGTCCGGGTTCTTTTACTGGTTTGCGCATCGGGCTCAGCGTCGCTAAAGGTATTGCCCTGGGGCAAAAGTTGCCCGTGGCAGGTATTCCTACGCTCGAGATCCTCGCCGCGGCTCAGCCTGGCTTGCGCCGACCGATGTTAGCCTTCCTGGAGGTTGGTCGCGGACGCTACGCCTACGCGCGTTATCAATACAAACAAGGCTCCTGGCAAGCTATAACAGACATCGCTGTGAACGATATTCGTGACATGGCTTCCACCATCAAATCCCCAATCTACGTGGTGGGTGATATGGACGCCGAGCAGCGCCAGATCCTGGGGCGCAAATGGAAAACTGCACGTTTGGCATCCCCCAGCCTCTGCCTGCGCCGTCCTGCCGTCCTGGCTGAACTTGCCTGGGCGAAGATCCAGGCAGGGCAAGCTGATGATGCTGCCAGCCTGGCGCCAATTTATGTTCACACGTTGAGCAATGTGCCCGATCTATGAGCCCACATGTTGATGCCAGCCATATCAGGCTGCGGAGCATGCATTCGGATGACATTTCGCAAGTTGCAGCTCTCGACCAGCTCTCATTCGCGGATCCCTGGCCCCAGGGATCTTTTGAATACGAACTAAAAGCGAACAACTACAGTTTGTGCCTGGTCGCGGAAGACCCGGACGCGGCTGAAGGTCAAACCATCGTGGGTGCCCTTGTTATCTGGCTGATCGTTGATGAAGCTCACATCGCCACTATTGCGGTTCACCCGAACTACCGCCACCGCGGTGTCGGGCGCAGGCTGCTGGCGGAAGGGCTCTTGCAGGCAGCTGATCGTGGAGCCGTGAAGTCTCTGCTCGAGGTGCGCTCGGGCAACACTGAGGCGCTCCACCTTTATTACGGCTTCGGGTTCAAGGCTGTTGGGTTGCGCCCCAATTATTACCAGGCCGAGCAGGAAGACGCCCTCTTGCTGGACCTTGACCCGCTGGATATGGAATGTTTAAGGAACTTAAAACAAGTTTATTCGTCTTAATTGCATGTTCCTGGGGTAGAATCTGTCACTGGAAAATAGTATGTCAGAAACAAACCGATTAAACACCATACGGGAGG
This sequence comes from Anaerolineaceae bacterium, assembly GCA_036825115.1. Lineage (GTDB taxonomy): Bacteria > Chloroflexota > Anaerolineae > Anaerolineales > Anaerolineaceae > Mesolinea. The sequence continues at coordinate 1,913 of DAISYV010000173.1, forward strand.
AAATCCTCCACTGTCAGAAGTGCCCGCTTGCTAAAGGGCGCAAGAACGCCGTGCCCGGAGAGGGACCTGCTTCGGTGGACATTATGTTCATTGGCGAGGGACCCGGTTACCACGAGAACCAGCAGGGGAAGCCCTTCGTGGGACAGGCTGGCATGTTCCTGGATGAACTGCTGGCTGCAGCCGACCTGAAACGCGAAGATGTCTTCATCACCAATGTGGTCAAGTGCCGTCCGCCTAACAACCGCGACCCCATGCCGGAAGAGCTCACCGCTTGCGCGCATTACCTTGACGAACAAATCGCCCTGCTCGATCCCAAAGTGATCGTCACTCTGGGAAGGTTTTCAATGGCAAAGTTCATTGAAAACGGCAAGATCAGCCAGATCCACGGCAAATCTCACAAAGTTGGCAAGCGGCTGGTCGTCACGATGTACCATCCGGCGGCAGCGCTTCACCAACCCGCGTTGAGACCCGCCTTGGTTGAGGATTTCTCAAAATTGCCCCAACTTCTGGGCAAAGAAACGCCCGTAGTTCAGCCTAAAGTCGAAACGCCGGTCCAGCCCAAAGTGGAAGCACCCGTTTTTGACAGGAAATCAGTAAAAAAAGAAGAAAAGCCCGATCTCCCCGAACAGTTGAGTCTGTTTTAATTGAAAGGCAAGGAATTGATGGTAAAAGAAGACCTGATCCAGGACATTCAGAAAAAACGAGCAAATATTGCAGTAATTGGTATGGGATACGTGGGGCTGCCGCTGGCTGTGACTTTTGCCAACGCCGGCTTTAGCGTGACGGGCATTGATCCGATCCAGGAAAAAGTGGATATG
>DAISYV010000174.1:0-2705 GCA_036825115.1 Anaerolineaceae bacterium
CTGCAAGCCATGGCGACCAAGTCGATCTTATCCGTCATTACCTGGATCTCCACCCAAAAGGTTTGTGATGGATCCTTGAAGCTGAAAAGCACGCCGTCGGCGTTGCGCAGTTTGAAGTCCGCCCGGTAGCTGCCGCCCTCAAGCGGGGATGTGAAAGGGATGGAGATCGTCACACTGCTTCCCGGTGGAACGGACTCTTTGGCAAGGGGAAGAACTTCGGGAGCGTTCATGCGATTTCCACTGCTGAAAACGACGTCATAATCAGCATTCCAGGTGCAGGAGCCGGCATTGCGCAGGGTCCAGGTCTTGGTAAAACTCGTGCCTGGGGGAAATTGGCTTCCGTCGGGGATGGTTTCATCGATAAAAGCTGCCTGATTGCAACTCCCGGAGGGAGTGGGCGTTTGCAGCAAAGCAACGGTGGGAACAGCAGGGTCAGTTGGCAGGCTGAGAGTCGGAGCAGGACTTGGCTCGGGGGTCGGCGGTATCGGGGAAGGCACGAAAAAGATTGCTGTTTGGGTTTGGGCAGCCTGGTCTGTTGCCACGATCTGGGTGGTGAGAGCCTCAACCGTACGGGCAACTTCGGTGCGAACACTATCCAGGGGGTCTGTGGGTGTGGCAGTATTGGGTTGAGGTTGACAAGCGCTAAAAAGCAAAATTACCAGCAGGGTGAAAAGTAAGCGTTTTTGTGCCTTCATAGTTGCCTCGTTAATGGGAGGTGTTTTAAGTATAACGCCAAAAAAACAGCAGACTGTATGGTCTGCTGTTTTGGCGAGGCTGGATCAGGCTCGGCGGTGACCGATAAAAACCGTCCGAAGGAACAGACGGATATTCATCTTCTGCCCGCTGAGTAAGTACTGGGAACTAAACAGGTTTGAAACGCCGCGGATGACGATGATGACCGTGCTAATCAAGAGTGCGACGCTTACAATGAGCTGCCAGGCGGGAACAGGACCGACTGAGAGGCGCGTGAGCATCACGACGGGGGACGTGAAGGGGAAGAGAGTCATAAACGTCGTAAATGATGAAAATGGTGTCTCGATCAATTGGTTGATTGACATGACCGTGAAGATTAGGGGGAGACTCAATACAAAGGTGGACTGATTCCCTTCACGCAGATTGGGTGCCACGGCACCCATGCCTGCCATCAGGCTGCCGTAGAGCAAAAAGCCGCCGATAAAAAATGGGATGCTCGCCGCCAGAACACTCGCAGGAATGCTAATGGCTTCCAGAAATGGAAGCATGGTCTTGCCCGTCTTTACGAGGACAACCAATGTGCCAAACCAAACGAGCATCTGGGTCAGGCTCAGCAAACCAAAAGCCAGTATCTTGCCGATGAAGAGGTCCAGAGGTTTTGCGGAAGAGAGCAGAATCTCGATCGTTTTGTTCTCTTTGTCCTTGGAAACAGCGTTTAACATCAGTCCGGAACTGATTAGAATAATCATATAGAAGAACATGGTGACCGCGTAAGGCGCCCAATAGGTGGCTGCGTCGGATTGATCGCGCGTGTCAGCTGTTTCCGGGTTTAGGTACGCGTAGGTAAAGGTGGTGGGGTTCATAAAGCGCATGAAGCGCTCCTGGTCGGCACCAAGGAGGTTGTACTTAATCAGATCTTTAAGCACATCCTGCTGCAGGAGCTCAGTGATCATGCTGATTTGAGGTTTGATGAAGCGCATGCTGCCAGTTTTGAGATAGTCTGGCTCGATCACATAAAAACCCTGAAGCTGTCCAGCAGCGGTTTTCTCACGCGCATCCGCTTCCGAATCTAAGGGCACGAGCCTGCCTTGTGTGAGCCACTCTGGATACTCGCTGATCACGTTCCCAAGGTCTACTACTCCGATTGGGAGAGGACTGCCAACTTCCTGGATAATCACTTCCTGGATGGAAGGAGATTCGCCGTTATTGATGAGCTTCAAGACTCCCAATAGCAAAGAGGGAATGAGAGGCACCAGGATCAGGCTGAGAATGAAAGAGCGGCGCTTGAGAACGGTCAGGAATTCAAATTTAAAAACGTTAAGAATGTTACGCATTGCGGGTCTCCTTGTTAAAGATCTCTTTGAACGAGAGCCGCTTGCTATATTGCAGCATGCCGCGTTTGAAGACGACCCCTGCAAGCCAGAACATAAGCAGTGTGAAAGTGATAATGAACACAAAAACGAGCCCGATCTCCAGCGGTGAAACTGAAGTGAACGCCATGCGAAGCGAAAGCGCCAGCGGTGCGCTGAGTGGGATAAAACTCAGGATTCTGGCGAGGATGCCATTGGGGTTGTTGAGAAAGACGGTGAAGAAATAGAATGGGAACATCATCGGCAACACCATTAGTCCGATTACCCCCTGCGATTCTTCCGTGCTGGTCATCGCCGCGCCGATGGTTGCCATCAGGGCTGCAGTGAAGAGGAATGATAGGATCATCAAAGCGAGGCTGATCGCCAGATAGGAGAAAGGAAGGCTGATGTCCGCCAGGAGTCCCAACCTGCTGCGAAAGATGAAACCGGCGATGCCAAGCAGAAGAACCCAAACAGCGATTTGAGTCAAACCCACGCCGAGATTGCCGACAATTTTGCCAGCCATAATATCCCGCGAGGGGACGGATGTGAGCATGATCTCAATCGTGCGGTTTTCTTTTTCTTCGACCAGCGCTTTGAGCAAATAGCCACCGCTGCTCATCACCACGATAAAGTTGAGCATGCCAATCACAACCGGCACAA
>DAISYV010000175.1:0-2683 GCA_036825115.1 Anaerolineaceae bacterium
GCGCCTGCCACCTGGTACCAGACGTTTAGGTCTTTATCCACCAGCCAGTCGATCAGGCTTCGAACTTTTCCATCGATCTCTTCCGCCACGTCAGCCTGGACCTCCGCCTGGAACTCCGCTTTGATCTTGTCCGGTTTGGCCAGGTCGAAAATGCGGGTCAGTTTCATGGTGTTATCCAGGTAATCCTGCCCGCGGTTTTCGAAGCCGTTGAGGATATTTTTCACTTCAGCCAGGCGGGGTGGCAATTCAGCTTCCAGCTCGTGCCGGTAATTTTCCAGCATGCCTTCGAGGGAGGTTGAAAGCGTGACATCTTCGCTGATCTCGTGCGTCTGGGCATCATTGCGGGTTTTTGCTTCGGTTAGCAGGTGTGTGCCAACCCCAAGCGGATTGCGCAGTTTTAGCTCCAGCCGCGAGTTGTCGTCCAGGGTTTCGGTGATGTAGTGTTCGAGAGCATCGATGCCGCTATTGGCACGCAATGCTTCCCGTTCTGTTTCGGAGCCTGCTGTGATTGCTTTTTGCGCCAGGCGGGCAGAAACACTGAAGATTTCGGGTTGGGCTTTGAGGATCCGGGTGGCATTCTCGCGCACGAAGTTTTCCACTTCCTGGAGGGATTGCGAGTCTTCAAGAATGTCGCTTTTGTTGATCACAATCACGATTTTCTTTCCCCAGGCGAGGATTTTCTCGAGGAAGAGACGCTCGCTCTCGGTGAGGGGACGATCGGCAGAGGTGACAAACAGTACCAGGTCTGAACGCGGCACAAACTCGTTGGTGAGGCGTTCGTGCTGGCGATTGATGGCGTTGGTGCCGGGAGAGTCGACGATGTTCAGCTCTTTGAGCAGCCCCAGGGGGTGGGTAACGATCGCGAAACCTTCGTCCACGATCTGCTCACTGACCGTTTCGCCAAAGCGAACCAACGTGACACGCGCGGTGGTGGGGGTGACGCCTTCTGTCAGCACCTTTTGCCCCAGCATGGCGTTGATCAGAGCGCTTTTGCCTGCGTTGAATTCGCCAACAGCCACGATCAGGAAAAGTTCGTCAAGTTGATCGATCGCCTTGCGCAGATTCTGAAGCGACTCCTCGCTGAGGTTGAAAGTTTTCAAAGAAGCCAGAATCTCGTTCATGCTTTGCTTCTCGGTTTGCAGGAAAAGCAGCTGGTCATTGGTAAGAAAGGTTTGGCGCATGGAGTGCCTCCGGGGCATGGATATGTTTGGTGGGGTTTATTATACCTGTGAGGGAACGGGACGATCTTGAGCGTATTGGTTAGTTACAGTCGCCCAGGTAAAAGGGGTAGAAGCTGTGTTTGAGGTCCGGCAAAACTAAGCAGATAGTGCGGGGGTAAAGGTGAACCGAGTCGAGTTGATCTAATGACACCCAGCGAACTTCTACCTGCCCGTTGTCGGGGTGGATGCCCTGCGATGGCTTATAATCCTTGCTGACTTTGCACTTGAAATAGAACTCCACCTGGTGCACATCCGGACTACTAGCCGCAAACTCGTGCTGGTTGGAGCGGTATTCCCGAATGAAAAGTAATTTGCGAACCTTTACCTCTGCGCCGATCTCTTCCAGGCATTCCCGCATCAACGCGTCGGGCAAGGTTTCACCCCAATTTTGCCCTCCCCCAGGCAACACAGCATAAGGACCATCCTGATCGCGTTTGAGGATCACGAGCAATTTTCCATCCCGAATGATGACGGCTTTGGCGGAGTTGCGGACCTTCTTTTTCTTTTCCATGAGAGTCTTTTGGATTTTACCGCAAATAAATCCCCCGGAAAGATTTAGGCAGGGTCAGAAGGTTGTTTTGTTTTTTGGGGAAGTCAGGCAAAAAACGCTATCTCTTGCCAAAAATCGACGGCAGATCAAGGTCCTTGAGTGATTTGAGATTAAAGATGAACAGCATTATCAGGACTGCGAGAATACCCACCAGGATGAAAGCATTTGAGGCGCCCGCGCGCAGCTCAGTGAGTAGGATGGTGACGTCTGCATAGCCGACCAGCAGAAGAATTGACATCATCAAGATGAAATGTAACGCCAGCAAAACAATAATCCCTCGGCTGAGTGGCTTCCAGGCGATGGCGAGCAGCAGCCCAACCGCACCAAAAATCGGTGGGGCGATCACATACATCCATTGCGAGAGGGCTGCGTTTGAAGGGGCTCCATCTGGGGGCAGGAGTGCCAAACCCATCTGCAACAGAAAACGAGCATACAAAGCCAGGATGGCCAGGAAAACCAGGTTCATCGCGGAAGTCCAGATGAACTGGCGATATTTCTTGTGGTTATCAGGCGCAATTTCTGTCATAGGAAATCCTTAGAGTGAAAAGTAAAAAAAATTCGCGCCAGGATCAACTAAAAAAGATTGACTTCATCTCGCTGATGATTTCTTCGCGGATGCGCGTGCACATCGCCTCGATCAGGTCGTTTTCAGGAAAGAGGAGGTTTTTTGGGATGCGCGAGAAGCCGCTGCCCCAGAAGGATGCCGCAGTGGGGATGGAGAATTTGGCGATCAAGCGGTTTTTGAAGTCCAACTCGGATTTGTTGGTGTAGGTATCGGTAATATCGAGCGTGCCGCACAGATAGCCTTCCTGGAAATAGGGGCGCAGAGCTTCAGGCGGGCAGATGGAAAGCAGCCGCACGATCACCAGGTCCTGCTCGCTGTTGTAGGTGATGCGGTTGGTGGTATAGGGCA
>DAISYV010000176.1:0-2644 GCA_036825115.1 Anaerolineaceae bacterium
GGGTTATCACAAGAAATTGCTCGAAATGACCCTCTCCAAAGAGGGATAATGATCGTAGAAGAAGTGCGGACTGCGCCAGACGCTGTTCTGGTGGGTCGGTTGCAGCGCGAGTATATTCTGCCCGCCGCTTCACCAGCGCGTCTGGACGGACTGGGAGGCAACCTGGCCTACGCCGCTGCAGCGTTTGCCTCGTGGGGGGGCGAGGCCGGCTTGGTCTCTCGGGTTAGTCCTGATTTCCCATTGGACCGGTTGACGCGCCTGGAAGCGCTCGGTTTTTTCCTTGATGGTGTTCGTCCAGTTTCTGAGCCGCTAGATTCACGTTTTTTTGTTGCGTATGGCGAAGGGAACAAACCCAACTACGAAAACCCAATCACACTTTTTGCGGAACGACAATTGCCATTCCCACTTGAACTTTTAGGCTATCAACCTCGTAAAAAGTATTGCAGCAAAATCGACTATTTAAGCGACTCTTTCAGGGTTACAGATATGCCGCGATCTTTTCTCGAGGCGAAAATCGCTCACATCTGTCCAATTGACTATATTTCACACAAGATCCTGCCATCTGTTCTAAAGGCCGGCATGATCCAGCACCTGACCATGCGTGCCTGCACCTGCTATATGGATCCGATCTTCTGGGAGGATATCAGGGGCCTGATCTCCGATGTGACTGCCTTTATGATGACTGACAATCAAGCCTTGAAGCTCTTCCAAGGTCGAAGTATGGACTTGTGGGAAATTGCTGAACACCTGGCTGGTTATGGACCTGAAATTGTGCTGGTGTCAACCAGGGATGGAACCACGCACCTGTATGACCGCACGAGCCATAAACGCTGGATAATCCCGGCTTACCGGGCGCGTATTAGCGATCCGACCGGTATGCTGGATGCTTTCGATGGGGGCTTTCTGGCGGGCTTGCAACAGGCATACGAACCGCTGGAGGCGGCGCTTTGCGGCAACATCAGCGCTGGGATCGCCGGCGAGGGCAGTGGACCGTACTTTATACTGGAGTGTTTGCCGGGGTTAAAAGAAATGCGCCTGCAGGTGCTGCGCCAGCAGATCATTGCGGCGTAGTTGGTGTTGCAGTGGTTTTTGGTAATAACCTGACCTCGTAGAGATTGGGCCAGTTTTTCCCGGTCAGGTAGAGTTTGTCATTGATACTGTCATAGGCTATGCCATTGAGGACTTCGCCCTGAATTCCGAGGTTTTGCTCGGGGCGCAATCCCGTTAGATCGATCAGGCTTACAACGCTGCCATCATCCGGATCGATAGCCACAATTGTGTCAGTCAGGTAGATGTTGGCAAAGATTGTGCCGTTGATGTATTCCAACTCGTTCAAATATTCCACCGGCTGCCCCTGGTAGCTCACGTTAACCTGCCGCACGACATGCATTGTGCCCGAGTCAACCCAGTAGAGCGTGTTGGAGCCATCGGAGAGGATCAATGCTGAACCATCTGTGGTCAGTCCCCACCCCTCGGTTTGATAATTAAAGGTGCGAAGTAGTTCGAGGGTGTTGGCGTCATAAACAAAACCGGTGTTCTCCTTCCAAGTCAGTTGGTAGAGTTTGCCCTCCAGCAGCACCAAACCTTCAGCAAAGTAGCTGGTATCCAGCTCAGTTTCTGCCTGAACAACGCCGCTGGTGGGGTCAACCTTGCGCAGGGAAGACTGCTCATAGAGACCACAGCTTTCGAAAAAGACGCCTTCATCAATCACCAATCCCTGGGTGTAGCAAGTGGGGTCGTGGGGCAGGGTGGCGAGGATTTCATATCCGAGATTTTGCGCAAGGGGGTCCGGCACAGCCGGGATTACCTCGGCTTGTGGTTGCTTGGTAAGCAAAGTGCAGGATGTGAGACCGCCCAGGCTGATTGCAATCAAAATGATCAAAAGCAATGTGGGTTTAGATATTGTCTTAACATTCATCCCGATAATTGTAGTCCACTTCAAGATGAGATGAATTCTATTTTGCACAAAAAGTTGGGAATGGGGAATTGAAATGATAGAATCAAGTCAAACGAATAAAGGAGCTGCAATGTTTGATTCACTCGAGCGATTTTTACGATATGTCAGGATTGATACGCAATCGGCAATGGATGCCGAGGTTTACCCCAGCACTGCCAAACAGCTGGACCTTGCCAGAATATTGGTGGAGGAACTGATCGAATTAGGCATGGATGAGGTCAGGTTAGACGAATATGGTTATGTCACGGCGACTCTGCCAGCCAATATTGAAACTTCGGCACCGGTGGTGGGCTTCCTGGCACACATGGACACCAGTCCCTCAGCTTCCGGCGCGGACGTAACCCCCCGCATTATTGAGAACTATGACGGTCAGGATATTGTTCTGAATTCAGAGAAAAACATCCTGCTCTCACCGCGCGATTTTCCGAAATTATCTGAGCACAAAGGCGAACGCCTGGTTGTAACAGATGGCACGACCCTGCTTGGGGCGGACGATAAGGCCGGCATCGCTGCCATCATCGGCGCCATGGCTTACCTGATCGCTCATCCCGAAATACCGCACGGCAAGCTGCGGGTTGGGTTTACTCCCGATGAGGAAGTAGGCGAAGGCGTCAAGTTTTTTGACGTACCCGCGTTTGCAGCGGATTTTGCTTACACTGTCGACGGTGGTAAGGCTGGGGAGTTCTC
>DAISYV010000177.1:0-2571 GCA_036825115.1 Anaerolineaceae bacterium
ACGATTTTGCCGTCACCTGTGCGCAAGCATGGCGGCAGACTCTGATCCTGAAGGGTCCCAACACGCTGGTTGCCTCGCCTGTGGGAGAATGTCGCGTTTTGCCCTTCGCCAATTCCGTCCTGGCGCACGGCGGTTCTGGCGACGTGTTGGCTGGCTTGATCGTTGGACTGCTCGCGCAAGGGCTCTCGCCTTTCGACGCAGCCACGCTGGCGGTCTGGCTGCACGCCCGCGCCGCGGAGTTCGCGCTGGCTGAGGTCGGTCACCCTGCCGCCACCCTGCCTTCAGACATCATCCGACACATTGGCAAGGCGATAAGCGGCCTTTGATTCCCAAATAGTCCTTATATGATTTTTTACTTCCTTCAATGTCACAAAGCTTGCTGGTGAATAGATTTACATAAATCACCCTGTTTGGATTGATCGAACAGGGTGTTTTGTGACTGATAAAAGATATGAGGAGCAGCTCAGGCTGTAAACCCGGCAAGCCATCTTCGCAACTGCTAATCCAGCAATCGCTTTTCACCTTCCAAAGCCCGGATGCCGGCCACATTCTGTGAGACTTCGATCACGCCTTTATAAGCACCATTCTCATCGCGCAGGGCAAAGTAGCGGATGTGCACGAATGCTCCCCCCATCTGGATCCAGAATTCCGCCACGTCCCGCCTGCCGGCTTTGAAATCTTCGACAATCTTCTGCACCACGTGCACGCTCTGCGGCGGGTGGCAGTTTTGCACTTTGCGCCCGATGATGGCGGCGGTGCGGGTGAAGATCCGTTCCTTGCCCTGTGAGAAGTAGCGCACCTCGTCGTTTTCATCCACAAAAGTGATGTCCACCGGCAGGTTGGTCAGCAGCAGGTCGATCTGTTCCGCGCTCAAAGCGCCAGTTTGTAGAGGAATGAGACCCGATGGGACTGAAGTGCTGACCTCAGGCTCGTACGAATACGAAACTGGCGCCCTGGTAACTTTTCCGGCGATTTCGTCCGCCATCTGCTGCCAATCTTCCGGGGTAAAAAAGCTCAGGGTTTCGGGAATGAGCACCTTTTCTTCTTTGTAGATCATATCGATGACCTTGCGCGCCACTTCAGCAAAGGCATTTTCCACAGAGATCACCAGGGGCTTTTGGGGTTCCAGCAGGGTCGTAAATTTTTTGATCTCACTGCGAATGTCGTTATCGACGCCCCACATCACCTGCATCTGACCCGCAAAGCCGTGCTTCTCCAGGATCGGGAAGATCATATTTTCTTTTTTGTCGTAATGATTGACCACGATGCTCAGGTTTTTGGCGTTTTGGCGCAGTTGCTCCAGCACCCCAAACTCCCCGTCCGCATAGCGATGGACAAAGCCCTGGATGGATTCGACTGTGCGCGCGATCAGCTCGTTTTCGGTACGGAAATCGAAGAGGGGATGCCCCGGTTTGTTTTCTGGTGCGGGCTCGGATTCCAAGCCAGACTGGAAGACCGCTACGTGCAGATCGCATAGCTTCTGCACTTCGGTCACGGGCAAGCCTTCAGCAATCACCTCGCGCTCCGCCGCAGCGATATCTTCCGCGCTGGCATTAGCAATGATGTGACCATATTCTTTCTGCAGTTCTTCAACGGTCTTGCCCAAATGCAGTTGGCGGATGATGCCCTTAACTGCTTCCTTGCGCTGACTGGCGTTGTTGATAAATTCACTCATAGTTCTCCTTGGTTTTCTTTCTGAAGTTTTTCAGCCATAGTACATGGTGTGCCCCAGTATGATACTCTCTGAATAAGCGATTTTCAACTTAAAATCTAAGACCCTGTTTTGGTTCCGCACTCCGAACAGAACTTGGTGCCAGCCTCAAGTTTGGCTCCACATTCTTTGCAGAAAACCACCTGCAGGATCTTTGCACCACATTCCGGGCAGAATTTGACTTTCTCGGACAGCGCCACACCGCAGGATGGGCAGGTTGCCCGGGCACCCTCGCGCCAGCTCTCTTCTTTGAGCATCTCGCGATCGTCCTCAGCCATTTTGGAGTGCGCCCAGATCTCTTCAACCGTGCGGCTGGACTGAGCGGCTGCCATCTCGACCCCAAGGTCCGGAGAGCAATTCTTGCAGAGACCCTTGCTCGTGTTCCAGCATTTTTCACGGCAGACCCAGGAGGAACAGCGCGGGCACTGGACGAAATCGCCTTTAACCTCTTCAGCCGCCCTGATGAATGCCTGGTCGTGCTCCCTTTCCCAGGTGGCGCTGCGGGCTCTCTCGCCGAGCGTGGAAGCCTGGTTGAAAATGCCGCCAAACAAACTGCTAGCGGTATCCAATGCGCCGCTGATCTTGCCGATCACATAAGGCTGGAAGGACGTGCGGTAGCCAGTTTCGCAGCGGTCGCACTTGAATTCAAACTGAAATCCCTGATCTGTGGATAAGTCTTCGTAATTGCTGGTAAATCCTATTTTGGTCATGAGAGTTCCTCCAATTAATGTAGATCAGTAGTCCTAAAAAGTGCAAAGTGGAGATTCAAAAAAATAATACCATGAGTCACAGACAACACCTGATGGTTTTCTACATCTCAATGGCTGAACAATCTATTAGGCATCAATTTACAAAAAAAG
>DAISYV010000178.1:0-2472 GCA_036825115.1 Anaerolineaceae bacterium
ATGCTTTCAAACGAATTCTAATTTTTTGCTTTGCCATTTTCTACCTGTTTCTATTAATTTTCATTCAGGAGCAAAGGCTCCTGGAAATGTCGTCTTAGACTCAGCCGCTTAATCGACCGAGGATCTTCTTCATGTACCCGTCCGAGACCTGGGAGTAGTGTTTGAATTCCATGGTGAACACTCCCCGACCCTGCGTGGCGGAGCGCAACTCAGTTGCGTAGCCAAACATTTCGGAAAGAGGCACTTCGGCATGCAGGGCTTTGGCGTTGCCAAAACGGTCTTCCATGCCCAGGATGTTGCCCACGCGGGCATTGACCTGACCGATAATGTCGCCGGTGTACTCTTCGGGTACCGTGATTTCGACTTTCATGATTGGTTCGAGGATGACCGGCGCGGCTTTTTCGGTGGCTTCACGCACTGCCAACAAGGCTGTGGTGCGGAAGGCCATCTCGCTCGAGTCGACCTCGTGGTAAGAGCCATCCACCAGGGTAACCTTGAAATCGGTCATTGGGAAACCAGCCAATGGACCACTCTCGGCTGCATCCAGTGCGCCTTTTTCGATCGCGGAGAAATATTCCTTTGGAATTGCTCCACCGCGGATTTTATTCTCAAAGATGACTCCAGAGCCATTTTCAAGCGGCTCAAGGTCTATGACCACATGACCGAACTGCCCGTGACCACCTGTTTGTTTGCTGTAGCGATAGCTAAAGTTCTTGATGGGTTTGGTGATGGCTTCGCGATAAGCAACACGTGGTTTTCCGACGTTAGCCTGCACCTTGAATTCGCGCAAAAGGCGGGTGACCAGTACATCCAGATGAAGTTCGCCCATCCCGGAAATAACTGTCTGACCAGTTGCCTCATCCTGCCGGATCTGGAAGGTAGGATCTTCTTCCGCCAGCTTGATCAGAGAGTCGGACATTTTGTCCTGGTCAGCTTTGGTCTTGGGTTCGATCGCGATCGAGATTACCGGATTGGGGAAGCTGATGGTTTCCAACAATATGGGATTGGTGGGATCACACAGTGTGTCACCGGTGAAACTGAATTTCAGACCGAGGATCGCGCCGATGTCACCGGCACCCAATTCCTCGATATCCTCGCGGCGGTCGGCGTACATGCGCAGCAGACGCCCAACGCGCTCTTTCTTATCTTTCGAGGCATTGTTTACCGTGCTATTCTGTTTGATCGTGCCTGAATAAACACGAATATAAGCCAAGCGCCCCATGTAGGGATCAGTAACGATCTTGAAAACCAGCGCAGAAAGGGGTTCAGTGGGATCTGCATGTCGTTGCACATCGCTGCCATCGCGCACGAGCGTGGCGTCGACCGGGGGAATATCCAGCGGGGATGGTAAATAATCAATGACTGCGTCCAGCACATTCTGCACGCCTTTGTTGCGTAAACTGCTGCCGCAGAAGACCGGGGTAGCCTTGTTGGCAAGGACTGCCGCCCGCAGGGCGCTCTTTAACTCAGTCAAACTGATTGTTTCGCCTTCAAGGAACTTGTTTGTAAGGTCATCGTCTGTTTCAGCGATGCGTTCAACGAGGGTGGCGCGCTTTTCGGCTGCCAACTCACGTAATTCTTCAGGAATATCCATGACAATGGGTTCAACACCAAGCTCATCAGAGAATGTCACTGCATTCTCCTCAAGCAGGTTCACAAAACCAATGAAGTCTGATTCCAGACCAATCGGGATGTGCATCTCCAAGGCATTTGCGCCCAGGCGTTCGCGGATACTCTGGACAGTGCGCTCGTAGGAAGCGCCTGTGCGATCCATTTTGTTTGCAAAACAGATGCGGGGTACAAGGTATTTATCAGCCTGGCGCCAAACGGTCTCGCTTTGCGGCTCCACACCCTGGACCGAGTCAAACACGACTACACCGCCATCCAAGACGCGCAGGGAGCGCTGCACTTCGGCTGTGAAATCGATATGACCGGGGGTGTCGATCAGGTTGATGCGGTATCCCTTCCACTCCGCTGTTACAGCGGCGGAAACGATGGTGATACCACGTTCGCGTTCCTCGGGCATCCAGTCGGTGACGGTGGTGCCGTCATCAACGTTGCCAAGGCGGTAAGTCTTGCCGGCATAAAATAAAATCCGCTCGGTAGTAGTAGTCTTACCAGCGTCAATATGGGCTATAACACCGATATTGCGGTATCGTTCGAGCGGATTTTCGGTCATAGTTGAACCAATAGTTAGTTAAGGTGCAAATCCTGCTTACATGCGGAAGTGAGAGAAGGCACGGTTGGCTTCTGCCATTTTGTGTGCTTCTTCTTTGCGGCGGATTGAAGCGCCCTGATTTTCGGCAGCATCCATCAATTCACCAGCTAACTTCTCAGAGTAAGATTTGCCTGAGCGTGCCCTTGAGGCAGCGATGATCCATCGCATTGCCAGGGTCAGACGGCGTTCCGGGGCGACTTCCATCGGCACCTGGTACGTTGCGCCACCAACACGGCGGGGGCGAACTTCCATCA
>DAISYV010000179.1:0-2406 GCA_036825115.1 Anaerolineaceae bacterium
CGGAATGAGACCGCCAGCTGCCCATAGTTTTTAGGGATAATGGCGCGGGCTCACTCCGACAAGTAAAAACATCACCGTGAGCACGTTTGGCGGAGTGCGCAACTCTTTCAGTAAAGCGGAGAGGCCAGCCTTTGTTAATTCCAGTTTATCGTCGGGTCGAGTGGCCAACCAAGTGATTCCGGATCTAAACCATACCAGTCATTCGGGTCAACGTTTGTGGTTTCCATGCCCGCTTTAACTTCTACAGCGACCAAAGTGTGGTCCGTGCAACTCTCAAGGTAGCCACAAGTTACATGATTGGAGTAGGCCGCGTAAAAGGTTCGGATGGGATTTTCAATCAGGTAAGCCAACACATGGTACGTGCCCACCGGCAGCGCTTCAAACCGGTAATTCATTTGGTTGAGCACAGTGTTTTGCCAGTAATACTCACCTGTCAGAACGTTAAATGCCACAACCCTCAGCGGCGGGACCATCTCTGAGGGATAGCCCAACCTCCCCGAAACGCTGCCGGTGGCCTGGATAGTTGCTGTCAGAACAGGCGTCTCGGTAGGCGGGAAAGGTGTGGAGGTAGGTTCGGACGTCGGGCAGGCTGGGCAGGTTGCGGTTGGTTGCATTACCTGCGTCTCCAAAGAGGCAATTTGATCTGCCTGAACCGTTAATTGAACGTTCACTGCCACCAATGTGGCCCGCAGTTCGGCTTCAACACTTGTGTTCGGAGTGGTAACGCAGGCGCTCAGCGTCAGCAGTAGAATGATCATAGGTAAAAGAATTCGTTTCATATGTCTCCTTTCAATCAGGAACGGTTGTATGAGATTATACGATTTCAAAGTCTGAGTACAAAGTCGCTGATTAACGTTGTAAAGGATTCGATACCTGCCCCTCCACTACGCCATTGTTTTTTATCGCCGCATTAAACATTCTCTATGCTATCGAAATTGTCCCTTAATCGCTTATACTTTATCCCATGCTCGAATTCGACTTCCCCCCGCTGCAACCAATGGTTTTCACTGTCACTACGCTTACCAACTACCTGCGCGAGGTGCTCGAAACCGATGAAATTCTGCGCGATGTCTGGGTTAGGGGAGAGATTTCGAACTTCACCCAACCGCGTTCCGGTCACCTCTATTTCACGCTCAAAGATAACGATGCCCAGTTACGCTGCGTGATGTGGAAGGGTCAGACCTTCCGCCTGCGTTTCAACCCGAAGGACGGTCAGAGCGTGGAAGCCCACGGCGCCATGAGTTTCTATCCTGCCGGCGGGCAGGTGCAGCTTTACGTCGATGAAATGCAGCCGATTGGGGAGGGGCAGCTTTACCAGGAATTCCTGCGGCTGAAAGCTCGCCTCGAAGCCGAAGGGCTCTTTGCCCCTGAACTAAAACGCCCAATTCCGCAATTTCCGCGCCACATCGGCGTCGTCACATCCCCCAGCGGGGCTGCCCTGCAGGACATCCTGAACACCCTGCGCCGGCGCCTACCGCTGGCGCGCGTTACGCTTGCCCCGACTGCCGTCCAGGGTGCCGAAGCTCCTGCCGGGATCGTCAGCGGGCTAAAGTCCCTCAATGCGCTGCCCGACCTGGACGTGATCATCGTTGCCCGCGGTGGAGGCTCCATCGAGGACTTATGGTCCTTCAACGATGAAGCCGTCGCCTACGCCATCCGCGCTTCGCGCGTGCCGGTGATCTCGGGCGTTGGGCACGAAACGGACTTTACCATCGCCGATTTTGCAGCCGACCTGCGCGCCCCCACCCCCACAGCCGCAGCCGAGCTCGCCACACCCATTACCAGTGCTGACTTAAGTGCTGAACTTCTATCCATCAATCAGAGTATTCACACTGCTCTGAAAAACAAGATGACTAGCCTGCGCCAGGACCTCCTGCTCGCCGAAAACCGCCTGCAGCGGCACTCTCCCGCTCAGCGCGTGCGCACCTTCCTGCAATTCCAGGATGAAACCCGCGAACGCCTGGAGCGTGCCATGAGCCACTATCTTTCCCAGCATCAACTCAAACTGCAAAACCAAATTGCCCGGCTTGAAAGTGTCAGCCCGATGGCAGTGTTGCGGCGCGGCTTTGCCATCGTCAGCGACGCCCAAACCCATCAACTGATCTCGCGCCGCAATCAGACCATCCCAAACCAATCCATCCAGATCCAGTTGAGCGATGGCAAAATCGCCGCAACAATCTCAGGAGATAACGCATGACCGACCAACCCGCCCCCAGTTTTGAAGCCGCCTTTGCATCCCTGCAACAGATCATCACCCAGCTCGAAAACACCGAGCTGCCCCTGGAAGAAGCCCTGAAACTCTACGAAGAAGGAAAACGCCTGAGCGATATCTGCAGCAAACTTTTGGAAACCGCGCAACTGCGCGTGGAAACACTCTCCTCTCCCGCCGCATCAGTGGAAAGTGAA
>DAISYV010000180.1:0-2331 GCA_036825115.1 Anaerolineaceae bacterium
CCGCTGCTGGAATCCGCCTTTTCCCAGGCGAGCAGATAATAGGCTCCTTGCTCAGTTTGCGCTTCACACAGGCTGATACCAGTCTGTATCGGTTTGCATTCTATTTCTCGAACCCGCAGGTTGTAACGGTTATTCAACACTGAACAGGCAAACGCTTGCAAATCCCGCGCACTGTATAAACCGCAGCGCCTGTAAATGTCAAAAATAATGTCACTTTTGGCATCGATATAGGCGCCGATGTCATCCGGGAATTTTTGCGCTGCTGCCAACTTTACCTGCGCGTAAGCCTCCCGGTCTTCCGGATGGCTGCGCAGCCAATCACGGAAGGTGAGGTGCCTTTTTAGCTCTTCCGAATTTTCCGGGAGGACGTAAAGGTGGTGGCTCATGAGTTGAGGCTTATCGTCATACTTGAAGGCCTCACGTCCGCTGATGCCGAGATCGCCGATGTGGTGATACCCATTCAACTCCAGGGCGGCTTTGACTTGCTCAAAGTCCGTCCCGTTTTGAAGAACGACGTCAATATCAAGGATCGGTTTGGCTGCCAGGCCAGGCACCGACGTGCTGCCAACGTGCTCAACGCGCACATCCTGCCCGGAAAGGATGCTGAGCAGATGCAGTTGTAATTCCTCGAAGCGCGTTGGCCAGGCGGGATCATAGGGCACGACCTCCACCTTTTTGGCGACGACAGTGCCAGGAGTATTTTCGGGGTTTTCTTCATTTGTGATTGGCATGTACGTTCATTATACTGACTCTAACGCAATCAGTCAGAAATCACACCTACCGGCGGGTGAATTGCATTTCGCGCTTACTCCCTCTACGCCATCTTGCCTTAAATTTTTCGGAGGATAGAATAAACCTACACAAAAGAAAGGATTTGCATGGTTTCAACCTCATCTACCACCCCCTCTGACTACCTTGCCAGTTTGCCGCAAGACCGGCGTGAGGTCATTTCTGCCGTTCGCGATCTGATCTTAGGTAGCCTGCCCGAAGGGTACGAGGAGACTATCAACTGGGGCATGCTCAGTTATCAAGTCCCATTGGATGTGTATCCTGACACCTACAACAAAAAGCCGCTAAACTACATCGGTTTGGCAGCGCAAAAAAATTACAACTCGCTCTACCTGATGTCCGTTTACCAGGACCCGGCAGATTACCAGGAACTGATGGACGCCTTTGATGCCATGGGCGTTAAACCCGACATGGGCAAATCCTGTATCCGTTTCAAGAGCCTGGATCAAATCCCCCTTGAGACAATCTCGCGCCTGATCGCAAAGACGTCTGTTCAGGGGTTCATCGAAGCTACCAAAGCCCTGCAAAACAAAAAAGTCTAAATCAATTTACCAATTCCGATATTTGGGCTTGACAATTCACTATACCGTGCGGTATAGTAACTCTATGAATAACCGTGAGACTATCCTCGAGAACGCGCTGATCCTTTTTGCGTCTTTTGGCTACGATGCCACCGGAGTGCAGGAGATCTGCGACCAGTCGGGCATCACCAAGCCAACTCTCTACCACTATTTCCGCAGCAAGCGCGGTCTCATGGAAGCCCTGCTGACGGAAAACTATGCTCCCTACATCAAGCGCCTGAAGGATGCCTGCGAATACCGGCGCGACCTGCCCCAAAACATCGCGGAAATCCTTCGCAGCACCTTCCGCTTTGCCGACAGCAATCTGCTCTTCTACAAGCTACAGTTCTCCATGCGCAACGCGCCAGCCCGCGGCGAAGCCTATGACATCATCAAGCCCTGGATAAAAGCTCAGCATGAGCCTGTTTACGCCCTGTTTTCTGCCGCTGAGAAAGACAACGGCAACATGCGCGGTCGCGCCCAGGCTTACACCATTACGTTGCTCGGCATGGCGAACGCGTACATCCAGCAGGCATTTGAAGAAAACATCGCGCTAAACGAAGACCTGGCGTACCAGGCGCGCCAGCAGTTCATGTATGGAATCTTTTCGTAAATTTTTTTTGCCAATTTCACTATACCGCTAGGTATAGTTCGGAGGACCTATGACTACAATTAACCAAAACAGCATTTTTTACCACATTTATCCCCTCGGGGCATGCGGCGCTCCGCATTTCAACGACTTCCAGTCCGAACCACAGCCTCGTCTGCGCCAAATCCTGGGCTGGCTGGACCACATTCAGAGCCTTGGCGCAAACGCGCTCTACCTTGGGCCGGTTTTCGAGTCCGGCAGCCACGGCTACGATACCGCAGATTATTTCCATATCGACCGCCGCCTGGGCAGCCGCGCCGAGCTGGCAGAGCTTTCGAGGGAGCTGCACGCCCGCGGAATGCGCCTGGTGTTGGATGGGGTCTTCAACCACGT
>DAISYV010000181.1:0-2312 GCA_036825115.1 Anaerolineaceae bacterium
TGGGAGTTTGCTTAGGTCAGTAGCTCAATTGGCAGAGCACCGCTCTCCAAAAGCGGGGGTTGTGGGTTCAATTCCTACCTGACCTGTTGAAATTTACCGACGCCGTAGGTCCTACGGCGTTGAGTTGTAGAGCAGGAGGCCTTGATGGCAAACAGTGAAAAACCGAACATTTTTCAGAGAATCAAACGCTGGTTCAAAGAAACCGCAGGTGAACTGCGCAAGGTTTCCTGGCCCACCCGTGAGGAAGCCATTGCTCTGACACGCATCGTCCTGATTGTGACGATCATCATGTCAGCGATTTTGGGTATTCTCGATTTTATTTTTGCACGCCTGGTTGGGCTCCTGGTCAACATTTAGTAAGTTTGAAAGTGATGTTGTGATGACTAAGAAGGAAGATGGATCCATGGAAGAAATGATTCCCAGCCTGCCCGAAGACACTGAAGGCTTGCCGGTTGAGGAAACCTCCAGCGATTCATTAAGCAAACCTGCCAAGCCCGCTGAAAACGATGCTCGCAATTGGTATGTGATCCATTGCTATTCAGGTTACGAGAACAAGGTCCGCAAGAACCTTGAACAGCGCATTGAAACCATGGCAATGAAAGACAAGATTTTTGATGTGGTCATCCCGACCCAGGAAGAAATCGAAGTCCGCGATGGCAAGCGCCGCACAGTTGAGCGCCACGTGTTCCCTGGCTACGTTCTGGTGAACATGATCCTGGAAGAAGAATCCTGGTTTGTGGTTCGCAACACCCCTGGGGTAACCGGTTTTGTGGGTATGGGCGATGAGCCTACTCCGCTGCGTCCTGAAGAAGTGCAGTCGATTCTGCGCCGTATGGAAGACGAAGCCCCCACTTACCGTGTGACTTACAAACAAGGCGACCGCGTTCGCATCGTGGATGGTCCTTTCAATGACTTCCGCGGTACGGTGGACGAAATCAACATGGAACGTTCGAAGATTCGCGTTATGGTGAACTTCTTTGGGCGTGAAACCCCTGTGGAACTTGACTTCCTGCAGGTGGAAAAGTCATAAACCGGAGTAATCCGGATATTTGTGGGAGGGCTAACGCCCGTTTGCACCACCAAGGAGAATTTAAGTGGCAAAGAAAGTAAAAGCACAACTAACACTGCAGATCAAAGCCGGTAAGGCTAATCCTGCACCCCCCATCGGTCCCGCGCTGGCTCCGCACGGCGTCAACATCATGGCGTTCTGCAAGGACTACAACGCGCGCACCGCTAACCAGGTCGGCGAGATCATCCCTGCCGCCATCACCATCTTCCAGGATGGCTCCTTCAAATTCGAGTTGAAGTCTCCCCCCGCCGCGATGATGCTCAAAAAAGCAGCCGGGATCGAAAAAGGCTCCGCCACCCCCAACACAGCCAAAGTTGGCAAGGTCACGCGCGCTCAGCTCCGCGAAATCGCTGCGGCTAAGTACAAAGATATGAACGCGAATGATCTCGAAGCGGCAATGAAACAGCTCGAAGGCACCGCCCGCAACATGGGCATTACCATTAGCGACTAACTAAACAGCAATCATAGACTGTGGGAGGGCTCGTCAGCCCGATTGGACCACAAAGGAGTATGCATGTCTAAACACGGGAAAAATTTTGAAAACGCGATCAAGAAACTCGAGGCTGATAAAATTTACAGCCCCAAGGAAGCGTTGGAATTAGTAAAAGAAATGAAATTTGCCAAATTCGATGAGACCGTTGAGGTCCATATTCGAACCAGCTTGGATCCCCGCCAGGCCGATCAGCAAATTCGCGACGTGGTCGTGCTGCCCAAAGGGCTTGGCAAGACCGTGCGTGTGTTGGTCTTTGCCCAGGGTGAGGCCGCAGCAGCAGCTCGCGCAGCTGGCGCAGATTTTGTGGCTGAGACAGATGACGATATGGCCCGCATCCAGGGCGGTTACACTGATTTTGACGTCGCGGTCGGCACTACCGACATGATGGGCAAAGTCGGACGCCTCGGTCGTGTGCTTGGTCCCCGCAACTTGATGCCGAACCCCAAAGCCGGCACCGTAGTGCAGCCTGGCGATATCGCCCAGGCGATTGTGGCTGCCAAGGCAGGTCGCGTTGAGTTCCGGCTTGACAAAACCGCCAACATTCATGTTCCGCTTGGCAAGGTTTCCTTCTCAGCGGATGACCTGTATGTAAACATGGCTGCCTTGATGACCGCTTTACGCAAAGCGCGTCCAACTGGAGCTAAAGGCGTCTTTGTGCGCAAGGTCACGCTTGCTTCCACGATGGGTCCTGGTGTCAAGGTGGACGTGAACGCGGCTTTTTCGATGGAGTCAGAAGCAGCCTAAAAGTTG
>DAISYV010000182.1:0-2233 GCA_036825115.1 Anaerolineaceae bacterium
CGAAGCTTCTGCTGCCAGGCGCGGGCGGCCGCCCTGGGTGGGGGCGTGCCAATTAATGTCCACATCTCTAAAGGTAATGTCCATCGCCTTGCCAAAGCAGTAATTCGTGCATGCGTTGAGGGTTGTTTGTTCAACCACCATGAAATGCACGTGATGCCCGGTGCTGGCGCCGGTGTCATCCACGTTTGCGATTTTCATGCCTTGCCAAACGTACACGCCTCTGATTTTTACACTTGCTGGGATGCTGTTCTTGGCGATGTGCAGGTAGATCTGGTAGGTCCAGGGGCTGGTGCTGCGGTCTTGCAGGGTGATGCTGTTGGTGCAGCCCGAGTCGCCATTGTTGCATGTGTCGCGCCAATGGTATACATATCCGCCTTTGGCTGCTGTCAGGTCAAACATGGTTCCATCGGCGAAATCAAACGCATAAGTGCAATAATAGGTGGGCGTACACGAGGTATGCCCTACTGACCAGGTCAGGCGTTTGGTTAGCCCGCCACTCCAGGGAAGGTTGTAACCTCCGTATACCACGGAAGTCGGGCCGGCTTTGGGGTCGGCTTCGAAATTGAAACGCTCCGCGATCTCGTCATCTTTAAAATCGGTGGTCATGAAGAAGTCGTTAAACTCAGGGTCTGAAGTAAGATGCAGGTTCCAGCTGCCGGCTGCTTCGTCCCAGACTGCCAGGACGATCTCCGGCTCCCGGGCAAGCGTCTCACCGGTTTCGGGATCATTTTCCGCCATCCATAACACAGCTTGCGTTTTGTTCTCATTGAAATGGACGTCATCCAGTGTCCAGTTATCCTCTCCCACGTTGTGAATCAACTCTGGCAGTTGGGTATACAGCAGGGATTCCAATGGCGTTTGCTGCTCGATTGGAGGGGTTGGGATGATGATATCCTTTGGGGACCTGATTGAGTTGTCACTAAAAATCAAATACACCGCTACCGCAGCCAGCAGAAAGATCGGAATCCAAAGCTTGGTCGCATGGCTCTTCCGCGGCGAGGGCTCAGTGTTTGGAGTGTAAGTTTGGTTACTCATAAGTCCACCTTATGCAATTAAATATATTCAAGCATTATGTTGCAAGTATCTTGCCAGAGCCCCCTTATTCTGTTTTACATGCGCTTGTCGGCTGAATTAGGTTGATAATTTTTTCCAACTCAGCTTTGGCAGGTACAATTAATCTGATATAAGATGACGACATCCGCTGAACTTCCACCCTCTTCTGCGAAACCCACATCTCTTGCCAGGATGATCCTCGCCGACTTCCTTTCCACGCTCAATCTCAACCGACAAAAGATACTGCGCTATCTGATCTCGGTCCTGGGGCGCAAGCCTACCCTTTGGATGGCGGATCTCCTCAGCCGATGGGACAGGCAAATTGAGCGCAGTTCTTTTGTTGAATCCGCGCGGGATGTGCTTCAGCTCTTTACGAGTGGGTTTCAACTGTCTTCTATTGATGAGATCCCAAAGACAGGACCCCTTTTAGCTGTTGCCAACCACCCAGGGCTGGCAGACTCGATTGGTGCGATAGTTACTGTGGGCAGGGAGGATGTGCGAGTTGTGGTTGAGCGCAAGGAGTTTTTCCGCGTTCTGCCAAATATCAACCGCCACCTGCTCACCATCGAAGCGGATACCAGCCTGCGCCTTGAAGCAGTGCGCCACATCATCCAAGCTCTCAAGGAGGGGCAGGCTGTGATCATCTTCCCCAGCGGCAGGCTCGAACCCGAGCCGTCCTTGATGCCCGGGGCGGTTGATGCGCTGGAGCAGTGGTCTGCCAGCGTCGGAATCTTCCTCAGCAAAGTTCCCGAAACGCGCCTGGTTCCTATCCTGATCAGCCAAACTCTCACACCAAAAGCCTGGCATAGCTGGCTGGCGCGCCTTCCAAAGACGCAAAAACGCCGGCATCAGGCAGCTATGGGCTGGCAGTTTGTCAAGCAGCGCGTCAGTAAAGACCCGGCCTGGAAGCTGCCCTTGCGGATCGATACCGGCTGGATAAAGACCGCCAGCGAGTTGGAGCCCTCACTTGACCCCAAAAAGCTCGCGCAGGCAGTGCAAGATGTAATGCGGTCCTTGATAAATTCGATTTACCCTGAAGATGCGTAGGGAAGGGGCTCGTCCCCTTCCGCAACGTACATCGATTGCACAATATCAACATGCCATCTCTGGGTAGGGAAAAGGCCTGTGTATGACACCACATAGGTGACAATTTGTGACAGGACATGGGTTACACTTTTGA
>DAISYV010000183.1:0-2202 GCA_036825115.1 Anaerolineaceae bacterium
TGCTGCGTTTTGCCATCCCACGCCAGGTTTACACCCGCAGCCACCTCGATTACATTGGGGAATCTGCCGCAAAATGCATGCGAGAGCCTGGAAAGATTCACGGGTTAAAGATTACCTGGGCGCCTAAGGTGTTGCGGCACTTCATGGCGAAACTTGAGCCGGTAAATTAGCATATTATGGGGCGGATGCGCGCCCTGGCAATACGCTCAGGTATAATTGAGCAGACAAAAATTAGAAAGAGGCAGTATGCGCGTACTGATAATTGGAACAGGATATGTTGGACTGAATACAGGGGTGATGCTGGCTTACCTTGGCAATGATGTGACCTGCATTGACCTCAACAAGGAAAAAGTAAAGCGACTGCAAGCGGGTGAGGTTACCATTTTTGAACCTCATCTGGACGAGCTTTTTGCGGAAGTCCACCAGAAAATGCATTTTGTGAGTGATTACGCTGACGCGGACATCCCCAACCAGGATGTAATCTTCATCGCGGTGAACACGCCTTCCCTGGCAGACGGCAATGCTGACCTGAGCTATGTGCGCATGGCGGCGGAGTCGATCGCTGAAAACCTGGGGGAGAAGTTCGTGGTGGTGGTTAACAAATCCACCGTGCCAATTGGCTCGGGCAACTGGGTTGAGTCGATCATTCGCGAACACTACTACGAGGTCCACGATGCCAAGCCAAACGGCTTGTTCAACGTAGTTTCCAGCCCTGAATTTCTGGCCCAGGGCGCAGCACTGCACGGCTCATTCTATCCCGATCGGATCATTGTTGGTTCGGAACATGAATCCAGTGTTAATCGATTGAAAGAATTATTTGGTCCGATTACCCGTCAGGATTTTGAAGCTCCAGCCTGCCTGCCAAGACCCGTTGGACTCACTGAAGTTCCGATGGTCGTTTGCGACCTGACCTCGGCGGAGATGGTCAAGTATGCAGCGAATTCGTTCCTGGCGCTCAAAATATCCTTCATTAATGAGATCGCCCACCTGGCACAAAAGGTTGGGGCGGATGTCTCGGCGATTGCCAGTGGGATTGGGCTGGATAAGCGCATTGGCGATCGGTTCCTGAATGCCGGTATCGGCTGGGGCGGTTCGTGCTTTGGCAAGGACACAGCCGCACTGGTGGCAACGGCGAAGGATTACAACCTGGATATGCCCATCATCCGTGCCGCACGGGATGTCAATTATGCTCAGCGTGTGTGGGTGGTGGATCGCCTGCAGGAAGAACTCAAGATCCTGAAGGGCAAGCATATCGCGCTGCTTGGATTCAGCTTCAAGCCAAACACCGACGACCTGCGCGACGCGCCTTCGTTGGATATCAGCAAACTGCTCGTGCAGCGTGGCGCGATTGTGCGGGCGCACGATCCGGTAGCACTAGAGAATGCGCGTAGCCAATACCCCAACATTGGCATCTCTTATTCAAGTGAACTAGAACACACACTCGACGAGGCGGACGCAATCGTTCTGGTCACAGAATGGCCTATCTACCGCGAGCTTAACTGGGAGACAATCCCACCTGTATCAGTGATCGACGGACGTAACTTCCTCGACCGGGATCGCCTTACGAAGCTGGGTTTTCATGTTGTTGGTATCGGGCGATAGCCAGGGGAGACAGACACACTCTGTTTTCTCATGTTTTTTTATTTTGGTGTATCATATATGCAGTACGTTGAATCTTCTATCTATTTAAAAAAAAGGAGTTGTAATGAAAAAGTTTAGTTTGCTACTACCCATTCTTTTAATCGCTGTATTGGTGGTCGCCGCCTGTCAGCCAGCAGCACCAGAGCTCGGAACAGAAGAAAACCCAATCAAATGGGTCTTTGTTCCCTCAGGTGAAATGGAATCTGTTTCAGCAGGTGCCGAAGCCGTTGCTGACATGATTTTCGAAGAGACTGGCCTGGTGGTTGAAACCTTTGTGGCCACTGACTACACCGCGGCTATTGAAGCGGAATGCTCCGGGCAGGCCAACATGGGCTCCCTGGCAACCTTCGCTGCCATCACCGCCGCGGATCGAGACTGCGCCTATCCAGCGCTTGTCGCCACACGCTATGGCAGCCCGACCTACACCGGGCAAATCATCGCCCATGTTGACAGTGGCATCACCTCCGTAGCAGATCTTGCAGGCAAAGTTTTCTGCGCCACCGATGAGACCAGCACCAGCGGCTGGATCATCCCCAGCATCATGATGCGCGCCGCCGGCGT
>DAISYV010000184.1:0-2197 GCA_036825115.1 Anaerolineaceae bacterium
CAGTGAAGCAGGGAGAGTGTGAACCTGCCCGGTTGGAACCGCCGAAAACCCCCTGCCAGCTTGAGTCTGAACAGCACTTGCTCACTAAGACGAACGGAAGCCCCGTTACCGGCATTTTGAGATGCTTCGCAAGGAGCAATCTGGGTGGAACCGCGTGAGAGACCTCTCGCCCCAGAGCGAGGGTCTTTTTGTTTTAAGTCCGGCTGTACCAAAAGACCCCGGAAAAATCTCATACAACAACCGGCAAGGAGGAAGAAATGTCACACCATAATGAGGATTACGAAAAGTCAGAACTTTATCGGATCCGCCACTCCGCTTCCCATGTCATGGCTGAAGCGGTGCTGGAGATGTTCCCCGACGCCCGGGTCGCTATTGGACCGGCAATCGAGGACGGTTTTTATTACGATTTCGATCTGCCCCGCAGCCTGACTCCGGAGGACCTCGAAGTCATCGAAAACCGCATGAAAGAACTGATCAAGGCCAAGGAAAACTTCGTTTACCAGGAGGTCAGTGCTGATGAGGCACGCCAGATCTTCAGAGATCAGCCCTACAAGTTGGAATTGATCGATGGTTTGGAACACGGCAACCTGGATGACGACGGCAATCCCACCGAAGAAAAACAGATCATCTCAACTTACTCATCCGGTAAGTTCGTTGATCTCTGCCGTGGACCGCACGTGGAATCAACCGCGCAAATCAATCCTTTCGCGGTGAAATTGCTGAATGTCGCGGGCGCTTACTGGCGAGGGGACGAAAAACGCCCCATGCTGCAGCGTATTTACGGCACCGCCTGGGAAAGCAAAGATCAGCTCAAGGATTACCTCTGGAAGCTCGAGGAAGCCAAAAAACGCGACCATCGCAAGCTGGGCAAGGAACTTGACCTGTATAGCTCCAATGATGAGGTTGGTCAGGGTCTGATCCTCTGGCACCCCAACGGGGGAATGATTCGCCACCAGATCGAGCGCTATTGGGACGACCAGCATATCTCAAACAGCTACGACCTGATCTACACGCCCCACATCGGCAAAGCCAGCCTTTGGGAGACGAGCGGTCATCTGGGTTTCTACAAAGAAAACATGTATTCCCCGATCCAGATCGAGGATCAGGAATATTACATCAAGCCGATGAACTGCCCCTTCCATCTGCACATCTACAAGAGCCAGTTGCGCTCTTATCGGGATCTGCCGCTGCGATTTGCCGAGAAGGGCACGGTCTATCGTTACGAGCGCTCGGGTGTCTTGCACGGACTGATGCGTGTTCGCGGCTTCACCCAGGATGACGCCCACCACTTCTGCCGTCCGGATCAGATGCCGGAAGAAATCGACTTTACGCTCAATTTCAGCATGAACATGTTGAAAGCCTTTGGTTTCAAGGATTTTCAGGCCTATCTGAGTACCATGCCCGAAAAGCACGTGGGCGACGATCAGATGTGGCACGATGCCGAAATTGCCCTGGAAGAAACGCTAAAGCGAATAGATGTCCCCTATGAGGTGGATGCCGGCGGCGGCGCTTTCTATGGACCCAAAATTGACCTCAAGGTCAAGGATGCCCTCGGGCGCGAATGGCAGCTTTCGACCATTCAATTTGACTTCAACCTGCCCGAACGCTTCGATCTCAGTTACATTGGCGAGGACGGGAAAGAACACCGCCCCTACATGGTGCACCGCGCCTTGCTGGGCTCGATGGAACGCTTCTTTGGCGTGCTGATTGAGCACTACGCCGGCGCCTTCCCGGTCTGGCTGTCACCGAAACAGGTGACGCTGATCCCGATTGCCGACCGCCACAACGACTATGCGCATGAAGTGGCTGCCCGTTTGAAGAAAGCTGGCTTGCGCCTGAGTGTGGATGATGGTTCGGACCGCATGAACGCCAAGATCCGTAACGCGCAGAAGCAGAAAGTACCTTATATGCTCGTCATCGGTGACCGCGAAATGGAAGAAGGTCAGGTAGCCTTGCGCAGGCGCAGCGGTGAAAGCCTGCCAGCCATGAGTGTGGATGCTTTCATCGAGCTTGCCTTGCGCGAGATTAACGAGAAGATTTAGTTGATTTTTCTTGCCCGAATTGATGGGGAATAACCGGGCACTTAGGAACGCAAAAGCGGCTGAAAATCAGCCGCTTTTGTGTGGGTGGTATAGGACTCGAACCTACGACCTTTGCGATGTCAACGCAACGCTCTAACCAACTGAGCTAACCGCCC
>DAISYV010000185.1:0-1995 GCA_036825115.1 Anaerolineaceae bacterium
ACAAATCAGTTACACCTTCCCCCAGCGAGGGCAATCAGTGTTATACTTCTGCAGTTCTCGCGTGAGAACTTTTATTTTGGGTGTACGTTTTGGACGTTCCAAAACAGATGTTTGACTGGTTGTGTTTGGGAGTGCCGAGCCGCAAGGCAGAGCGCGTTGCAGATAACAGTACGGAATAATCAAGACTTCCCCCTGAGTAAAAATGAATAATGAGTGGTGCTGAGCATGCTAATAGCATGTGCTTGCCTGCGCCTGCTCTTACAAGGAAATTGGAGTTTTGATGACCGTAAATTTTGAAGATTTTAACCTGCGCCCCGAACTGGTGCAGGCAATCACTGCGCTGGGTTACACCCAGCCCACCCCGATCCAGGCTGGGATTATCCCCCTGATGCAGGAAGGTCGCGACGTAACCGGCCAGGCTCAAACCGGCACCGGCAAAACGGCTGCCTTTGCCCTGCCCATTCTCAACCGCATCGACCCTGAGCAATACCTGCCCCAGGCTTTGGTGGTCGCTCCCACCCGCGAGTTGGCTCTGCAGGTGACCGAAATGATCCAATCATTGGGTCAGTTCATGGGTGTTAGCGTGCTGACCGTCTACGGCGGCACATCCTACACCCAGCAGCTTAACCAACTGCGCCGCGGGGTGCAGGTGGTGGTTGGCACACCTGGTCGCATCCTGGACCTCGTGAAACGCGGTCGCCTGGACCTGACGGAAGTGCATACCGTCGTGCTGGATGAAGCCGATGAGATGCTCTCGATGGGATTTGTGGAGGACATGGAAGCGATCCTGGCTGCCACACCCGACGAACGCCAGACGACGCTTTTCTCTGCAACCCTGCCCCCACGGATTCGCGAACTGGCGCGCAAATACCTGCGCAACCCCAAAACAATCGCGATCCAATCTGAGCAGGTTACCGTAGCCGCAACGGAGCAGCGGGTTTATTACGTCAACGAACACGACAAGCTGGCTGTGCTGACACGGCTTTTTGAGATGGAAGACATCACCACTGCGCTAATTTTCACCCGCACGCGCGTGCGAACCGGCGAACTGGTCAACGAACTCAACTTGCGCGGCTATGCCTCCGAGGCGCTTTCAGGCGATCTCAGCCAGGAAGCCCGCGAGCATACCATGGGTCGTTTCAGAGCGGGACAGGTGAAGGTGTTGGTGGCAACCGACGTAGCCGCCCGCGGATTGGACGTGGAAGGCATCACGCACGTCTTCAATTACGATCTGCCTGAAGAATCTGAAACTTTTGTGCACCGGATTGGCCGCACAGGGCGGGCTGGCAGGACTGGCGTGGCCATTTCGCTTGCCAGACCATCTGAAAGGCGCCAGGTGCGCCAAATTGAGCAGTTTACCCACCAGGTCATGCTGGAGGGGACAGTTCCAACTATTGAAGATATCCAGGCGAAACGGATGGACAGCCTGCTTTCGAAGATCGAAACCTGGCTCAAACGCGGTCGTGCCAAAGAAGAACGTGCCCTGGTTGAGACTCTGGTTGCCAGCGGCGTGGACCCGATCGACATGGCTGCCGCGGCACTCAAGGTTGCCCGGGCTGAAGAAAAGCAGCGTCCCATCCCTGAGATCAGCCCCCTGCCCGAAAAGGCTGTGCGCCCAGAGCGGCGCCCTCGCGGAGATCGTTCTGAACGCTCTGAACGAGGCGGTCGCGATGAAACAAGCTCGCGCAGACCCCGGGAAGCAAGCGGCCGCACCAAGCCGCGTGCCAGCGTGCGCGGAAATCAGAGCGACGAAGAAGGCATGATCCGCCTCGAAATGGGACTTGGCAAGGTTGATGGCTTACGCCCGTCGGATGTGGTCGCGTCGATCGCCGGCACCGCCGGGATCCCGGGCACAGCCCTGGGAAGGATCTACATCCAAAACCACCGCACTACGGTTGACGTTTCGGAGCAATACCTCGAGAAGATCGTCTCAGCCAACAGCAAGTACAAAGTACGCGGTCAGTCCTTTACCCTCATCAAGGGATAGGGCTTTAC
>DAISYV010000186.1:0-1989 GCA_036825115.1 Anaerolineaceae bacterium
TCAAATCGACGGTTTTTTTACGCCGCTGAACTGGCAGGGAATCCTGCTCAAGCAGAGCATTCATTTGATCTTGCAGCTTTACAGCGTAGAACTCAGGTGGCAGAACAATCTCAAACTCGCTGGAGAGCAGGGATGCCTGCAGGGATGGCAGTTGGTTATCGATCACCTGCAGGTTTTTGAGGATCAGCTCTGCTGGCAGAGCTTTGTTCAGCCGGTTGCTGATCTCATCCAGTGAAACTTCCTGATCCAGCCAAAAGTCCATCTGTTCGGCATCACCGATAAATCCGAGAGGCAATGCCGAAGCCAGGTTGATCCGCATGTGCGGACTGAAGCCCTTGGTGTGGCGCAGGGGGAGGTTTGTGCGGCGCAGGGCACGTTCGAAAAGCCGTTGAAGGTCGAGATGCCCAATAAAGCGCAGATTTCCGAGCTTGGCATAGGTCGTGCGGACGCGCATTGGTTCGTTGTTCATGGGCACCCCCAGTAAACAAGCGGAGAGACCGGGCGATCCTTGCTAAAAGAATCGAGAATTCCGCAGGCAAAGCACTTCTCGCGGCAATCTTTGCGAGTCTTTCCTTGTTTGCTCCATTCCAGATCACGCAGCAGAAAGGCCTTGGTGACCCCGGTGTGGATGTGATCCCACGGGAGGACTTCGTCCAAAGTGCGCTCTCTGTATGCATAGAAGTCCGGATCCAGCCCGATTTCGCTGAAAGCTTGTAGGTAGATCGGCACGTTGTCGTTTTCACCCCAGGCGTCAAATTTCGCGCCGAGCTGCCAGGCACGCAGGATGACTTGACCAAGGCGTCGGTCTCCACGTGAGAGCCAGGCTTCGAGCAGGGTATTGTCGGGGATGTTATAGGAAAGCTTCAAACCGGTGCGGCGAACTCCCGCTTTGAGCAGGTCTAACTTGGCTTGTAATTCATCGGTTGAATTGAGTGGATACCACTGAAAAGGCGTGTGGGGCTTGGGAATGAAGTTGCCGACCGAGAGGTGCACCCTGACCCTGTTGCCTCGGAGCTGGCGACCGATGGCAAGCACCCGCTTACCGGCGTCCAGAATCGCCTGGACATCCTCCATGGTCTCACCTGGCAGACCGATCATGTAATAGAGTTTGAGCGAAAGCCAGCCGTGCTCAAAGACAGTCCGGACGGTTTCATCGAAAACTTCTTCGTCGAGCGGCTTGTTTATGATCGCCTGCATGCGAGGGGAGGCGGCTTCGGGAGCAAGCGTAAATCCACCCCCAGGGCGCAGATCGCGCAGCTCATCCATCAGCTCGACCGAAAACGAGGCGATGCGCAGAGAAGGCAAACTGACAGAGACCTTGCGATCGTGGAATTTGTCGTAAACAGATTTGGTTAATTCCAGAATTTGTGTGTGATCTGAAGAAGAAAGTGAAAGCAGTCCTATTTCTTCATAGCCAGTGGAGGCCAGTCCATCTTCGATGATTTGGAGTATCTCAGAAACAGGTCGTTCTCGAACTGGACGGTTGACCACGCCGGCGTGGCAGAAGCGGCAGCCGCGGGTGCAGCCGCGCATAATCTCGATCGAGAGGCGGTCGTGAACCGTCTCGATGTTTGGGACAATCAGGCGGGTTGGGTGAGGCGGCAGCTGCGAGACGATGCGTTTGGTAACAAAAGGCGGGTCAGAATTATCCAAGGGGGATACATTGGTAATAGTGCCATCCTGCGCGTAGCTTATTTGATAAAGCGAAGGGACATAGACGCCTGGAAGCTTTGACAAACCCAGCAGGAGTGCCTTGCGGTCTGCTCCGGATTCTCTAAGTTGTTCATATGCGCGAATTACCTCAAGCGTCACTTCCTCACCTTCGCCAATCACAAAGGCGTCGATGAAATCTGCCATCGGTTCGGGGTTGAAGCAAGCCTGACCACCGGCGATGATCAAAGGGTGATCTTCGCCGCGTTCAGATGCCAGCAGCGGGATCCCAGCCAGGTCAAGCACGTTCAGGGCATTGGTGTAGAGAGACTCGTAGGG
>DAISYV010000187.1:0-1988 GCA_036825115.1 Anaerolineaceae bacterium
GTGACCGTCGTGCGCTCGGACTCCAGCATCACCTGCCCCTTGAGCGCATCCAAAATGACCATTTCCCCGTTTTTCATGATTTCAGTCGCATCCGGCACACCAAGCACCGCCGGAATCTTATAACTGCGGGCAATGATTGCTGTATGCGAGGTAGCTCCGCCAACTTCGGTCACAATGCCCATCACATGCGCCCGGTCGAGCGTGGCTGTGTCACTTGGAAGTAAATCGTGCGCCACGACCACCACTTTTTCGCGCAAATTAGCCAGGTTTTGCTCTTTTTCACCCTTTAGAATGCGCAAAACCCGGTTGCGTACATCGCGCAAGTCCGCGGCGCGGGCAGCAATTAGCGGATCTTTGGCTTTTTCGAGCAGGATGGCAAATTCGGTAAAAACCATGTCTACGGCATAGTCTGGCATCGCCTTGCTTGAAAAAATCATATCCCTGACTTCTTCAGCCACTTCCTCATCGTTCAGAATTTCGATATGCGCGGTAAAAATCTTGGCTTTTTCGGGAGATTCCACAGATAAGGATGCCACGATCGTATCAAGTTCAGATTCTGCCGCAGCAAGCGCGTCAGTAAACTGTTTGAACTTCGCGGCTTCCTGCCCAGCCTCGAAATAAGACTCGTGGACATCGGCTTTAAACGCCTTATAGACATAAACTTTAGCCAGAGCAATACCCCTGGAAACTGGATTACCCTTTAGAATCCTCATCTGCACTCCTTTCAATTACCTAAAGCTTTGCTTTTAGTCTTCGCCAAATTTAGAGTCGACTAATTCCACCAACTTCTCAACCGCGGCTTGCTCGTCCGGTCCATCGGCACTGATTTCGATTGGGGTATTCACCGAAAGACCCTGCGCAAGGATCTTGATAATGGATTTTGCGTTCGCTTCAGGGGCATCTTCTTGGTCGAGCCTTCTGACGGTTACCTTGGACTCGAATGTTTTGGCGCAGGCGACGAATTCCGAAGCTGGGCGGGCATGTAGACCTGTCAGGTTCTTTAATACGGTTTGTTTGGAATACATAGTTGATCTCCTTTTTTATGATTACAAGCTGAGTATAGCTTTTTCGATTTGATTTCGTAAAAATTTAGAGGCAGTAGTAAGGCTGGATCCAATCTCACTCTTCCCATCATACCAGAATTATAGAGCAAAAATCACCTAAGGTGCAGGGCGATCTGAGTGTTCTTTACTCTCCCAGTCTTGCACGGATTTGCTTCACCCGCGGGCTATCTGGCTTCACCAGCAGCCAAAGATGGCGGATTGCGGCACCTGGCGCGCGCGTGAGCATTCTGGGCCCGGCGTAACGCATCACCTCACGGATCTGCTGGCGGTAGTGCGGCTTATAGCAGTGCACCGGGCACTTAGCACAGACTGGCTTCTCAGGCATAAATTGGCAGTGTTCCAGCCGCTGGTGCGCGTAAACCTCCAGTTGCCTGCAATCCTCACACAACTCTTTTATCTGCCCGTGTTTGTCGTGGCAATACAAAGCAAGCATGAGAGAGATCGTTTCTTTTTCGGCGTTCAGAACCTTATCTTTTTCCATGAGGCAACAATTTTAGCGCATCTATGAAATTTTGCCCGCATAGATCGGGGCAAAATTCTTTGTCCGTATTAAAGCGATGTGAGTCTACGAAACCAATTCCACTTCGAGAGAGATCTCCACACCGCCAAGCGCGCGTGAAACCGGGCAGCCAAGCTTGGTCGCCTGGGCAATTTCCTGGAATTTCTCAACGGATATCCCAGGCACGCTTGCCTTACTCACCAGGTGACTGCGGGTGATCGTCGCTTTACCATCGACATTCCGCAGCGCCACATGCGCGGTGGTTTCGATTTTCTCAGGTGAGAAACCCGCTTCTGTCAATCCAGCGCTGAGTGCCATGGAATAACATCCGGCGTGTGCCGCCCCGATCAACTCTTCAGGATTTGTTCCTTTTCCTTCTTCAAAACGGGATGCAAAGGTGAATGGTCCGTCATAACCAGCAAAAT
>DAISYV010000188.1:0-1935 GCA_036825115.1 Anaerolineaceae bacterium
ACGCGGCTGGCAGGTGCAGATTGACCCCACCGACCTGCTATAATTACCGCCTAAGCATGTTTGCGGGTTGAAAAATTAGTTATCTTGGAGCTTATCTATGAACCAACGCCAGGAATTAATCAGTTGGGAGGATGTTCATCGCCTGATCGACAACCTCTTGCAGCAATTTGACCACAAGTACAACGTGCTGCTGATGATCACCCGCGGGGGTATCGTGCCGGGAGGGTTCCTGGCAGAAGCAATGGACATCCGCAACATCTACACCGCTTCAGTTGATTTCTTTGACCCCCTCGAAAGCCCTGGAAAACCCAAATCTCCTTACCTGGCGTGGCCCAAGTTCCTGCAGTTCCCGGAAAATGCCGCCTTGAATGGCGAGCGCGTTTTGGTTGTGGACGACGTTTGGGGCTCAGGGCGGACTATTACAGCGGTGCGAAAACGCGTGGCGGCAGCCGGCGGTTTGCCATCGACTTGTGTCTTGCACTTCAATCCTTACCGAAACCTGTTCGATTCCAGCAAGCCCGACTACTTTGGCGCGACGACCGATGCCCGCGTCATTTACCCGTGGGAAGTTGAACACGGTTTTCGCAACCCCCTGCTTCCTAACAAATCCTAATTGGAGACTTCCATGAGCGATATGACCGCCCAAAAACCTTTGCACTGGTACGACGCCATCACGATCAATATCTACTATTTTGCGCTGACGCTGCGCAGCCAAACCCTGACGCCGCTGATCATGCCGCTTTTGGTGCAGCAGTTCGTTGGTGATGCAACCAAGGGGACCAGTTACGGCAACATACGGTTGGTTTCACTGATGGTCGCGCTGCTGGTGCAGGCAGCTGCGGGTTTGCTTTCGGACCACAACCCCTCGCGCCTGGGCAGAAGGAGACCGTTCATCCTGGTCAGCACGGTGCTGGAAATCATCGCTTTCCTCGGGGTGGGCTGGATTGCCGGCAGTATGGAAGGAATGGCTGGATACAAAGCGCTCTTTGCGGTGATCGTCTGCTCGATGATCTTCTCCAATATCGGTCATGGGGCTGCCCAAGGATTGATCCCGGATCTGGTTCCGCCTTCGCAGCGAGGGAGATACTCTGGCATCAAGGCTTTCTTCGAATTACCGCTGCCGCTGATTTTTGTGGCATTTACGATTTCCAAGATGGTAGGCGCGGGCAACCTCTGGGCGGCAATCCTCGCGATGATCGCCGTTTTTGTGGTGGCAACCATCCTGACAATGATGGTCAGGGAAACCCCTTTGAAGCGGCCGACAAAACCAATAGACTGGACTGGCATCCTGCGGCTGGTCTTAATGACTGCTTTGTTCACCCTGGTGATCTTTTTGATTGGCACCGGGGTAAAACTGCTCGTACCGTATTTGCTTACGCTTCAAAGTTCTTGGTCACTGGTGCTCATAGGGGTGGTCGGTGTGGCGGGCATGCTGCTGGCTGTGGCGCTCGGGGTAATCGCCTCTGTGCGGATTAGCCTTGGGAATGAAGCCGAAAAACGCCCAAGCTTTACCTGGTGGGTGATCAACCGCCTGGCATTTCTGGTTGGAGCCAATAACCTTGCCAGTTTCGTGTTGTTTTTCATCCAGGAACGCTACCCGGAACTACAGGGAAACGCGGCAGCGCAACCTGCTTCACTGCTGATGATGGTGGTTGGCGTGGCTATCCTGGTGATCTCGATTCCATCTGGTTGGCTGACGGATAAGTTTGGCGCCAAACTTATCCTGCTGGTGAGCGGTCTGCTGGCAACCCTGGGGACCGTCGTGGTGATCATGTCGCGCACCATGCCGGTGATGTTTGCTGGAGGGGTGTTGATCGGGTTGGCAACTGGCGCGTTCTTCTCTTCAAACTGGGCGCTTGGGACTTACATCGTACCCAAGGAAGAAGCTGGACGCTGGCTGGGGATTTCCAACCTGGCTGGCGCGGGAGCTGGAGC
>DAISYV010000189.1:0-1863 GCA_036825115.1 Anaerolineaceae bacterium
CCGCCTCTATTCGCAACATCGTCCTTGCCTCTCATAGCAATTCCGGTAAAACGATCTTAGCGGAGAGCCTCCTGCACTTCACCGGTGCTACCACACGCCTGGGAACCATCGAAGACAAAACCACCGTTTCGGACTTCGACGAAGAAGAACAGCGTCGTGGCATTTCGCTCTTCACCACCGTTTTGCCAGTGATCTACAAGGATCTAAAACTCAACCTGCTCGACACTCCCGGTTACACCGATTTCGTCGGCGAGGTTGTTTCAGCGATGCGCGTTGCGGATTGTGCCTTAATTTTGGTTGATTCCGTTGGCGGTCTCGAAGTTGGTACTGAAGTTGCCCTCCAGTATGCTGAAACCTTTGGCATCCCAAAGATCATGGTCATCAACAAGATGGATCGCGATAATGCCAATTTCCAAAAAGCACTCAAATCCGTGCAGGACGAAGTCGATTCCCGCCTCATTCCGATGCAGTTGCCGATGGGCGAAAAAGCCGATTTTAAGGGCGTGATCGACCTGGTTACCATGAAAGCCTACGAAGGCGATGGAAAGAAAGTGGTCGAAATCCCAGCCAGCCTCAAGGCTGAAGCAGACGAAGCCCGTACGCAACTGGTGGAAGCCGCCGCGGAAGGTGAAGACAGCCTGCTCGAAAAATATTTCGAAAATGGTGACCTGACCCCCGAAGAAATCATTCAGGGCCTGCGTAAAGCCATCCAAAACAGCAATATCATTCCGGTACTTGTCGCTGCCGGCGGACGCAATATTGGTATCCAGCCCCTGCTGGACATTCTCGTTGCTCTCGCCCCCAGCCCTGTTGAACTGCCTGCAGTCAAAGCCAAAACCCCCAAGGGTGAAATTGAACTGAACTATGAGGATGCTGGTCCGCTGGCTGCCTATGTTTGGAAAACTACTGCTGACCCCTTTGTTGGGCGACAGACATACTTCAAAGTCTATTCCGGTGTGGTCTCCTCCGACACACGCGTTTGGAATGCAAGCAAGAACGAGGAAGAGCGCCTTGCCGGCGTTCAGGTTCCGTTTGGAAAGGACATGCTGCCCGTCAGTGTGATCCACAGCGGTGATATTGGCGCGGTGGCAAAATTGAGCGTCACCACCACTGGCGATACTCTGACAAGCAAAGAACAGAACATCACCCTGCCCGTCCCCACCTACCCCCACGCGCTTTACCGTGTGGCAATCAATCCGAAGACCCAGAGCGACGCTGCCAAGATGAGCCAGACTCTGACCCGCATGACGGAAGAAGACATGACCCTCACCTGGGAAATGCAAGCTGCCACGCACCAGACACTCTTGTTCGGTATGGGCGATCAGCACATCGACGTTGCCCTTAAGCGCATGGAGCAGAAGTTCCAGCTCAACCTGGTTACCCTCGAACCCAAAGTACCTTATGAGGAACATATCACCCGCGAAGGTGCCGCAACCTATCGCCACAAGAAACAAACCGGCGGTTCCGGGCAGTTTGGCGAAGTTTCACTCAAGGTTTTCCCGATCGAAGGTGAAGATTTCACCTTCTCGAATGATGTTTTTGGCGGCGCAATCTCCAACAACTATATGGGTCCGATCGAAAAAGGTATCCGCAGTGTTATGAAGGAAGGCGTTGTGGCTGGTTATACAGTCCACAATGTGGGCGTCTCAGTTGTTGACGGTAAAGAACACCCCGTTGACTCCAAGCCAATTGCCTTCGAAATTGCCGGTCGTGAAGCCTTCAAGATCGCCTTCAAGGAAGCCAATCCGGTTCTCTACGAACCTATCATGCGCGTCGCGGTCACCGTGCCCGAAGCTAACATGGGCGATATCATGGGCGACCTCAACACCCGGCGTGCCCGCGTGCAGGGTATGGACACCGAGC
>DAISYV010000190.1:0-1764 GCA_036825115.1 Anaerolineaceae bacterium
ACACAGTGTCTCTGAAAAGCCCACTTGGAAAGAAAAAATGCTAATTTTCAAAATATTTGGAAACAATCGGTGCCAAGTCCGCCTGGCTGTGACGCGCGAAGGCATCAAAGAAATCCTGCCTCCTCGCAATGCGCCAGGTGTTGCTAAAGGCATAATCCTTGAGAGCCGCAAAGAACTCTCCCTCTCCTACCGCCAGCCGGACTTCGTTCAGAAACTGAACCCCCCGCAGGTAAACAGCGTTGCGGTAGGGCACATAGCCGCCCTCGAGATGGATGGTAGAGTCGACAAAACCCTGGGGGTTTTGCTCGTGGATGCGAATTGCCCACCACCATTCCACGTCCTCGGGATGGTAAGTTTGGTAGTAAAGCAGCTCGGCGTAGGTGGCAAAGGCTTCATCCAGCCAGGGTTCAAGGGCGTGGTTGCTGCCGATGGTTCCATAGAACCACATGTGCATCAGTTCGTGCGAGGTCATGATCACAAGGTCGGTCTGGGGCGTTGCATTGTAGAAGTCAAAAATTCCGTAACTGATCATGACCATGCCGTCCATTTCCATGTTGTGCAGGAAATCTCCGACCACGATCGAGACCATCTCGTGCGGGTAGGGGTAAAGGAGCTCACCGTAAAGCTTCATCGCATTTGCGCCAATTTGCGTGACGGCGATGCCGGTTTCGATGTTGTTCATGAAGACGTAAGAACGGATGCGGATCCCATCCTGCACGATTTCATGCTCAAAGTAGCTGTCGCTGACCGAGA
This sequence comes from Anaerolineaceae bacterium, assembly GCA_036825115.1. GTDB lineage: Bacteria > Chloroflexota > Anaerolineae > Anaerolineales > Anaerolineaceae > Mesolinea. The sequence continues at coordinate 754 of DAISYV010000190.1, forward strand.
AGGAAAAACCACGTGCGCCTTCAAGGCGATAGGAATACTTGCCATCAGACCCAGTGGCGGGGGAGCTGGCGGCAACTTCGATCAGCTCGGCACGATCTGTGAGCGTGAGGGTCACGTCAAAATCGCTGAATTCGTTGACGATCGATTCGCCCACAATGATGTTGTCCTGGTCCACCACGCGGTCATAGGCCAGCCAGCCTTGATCTTCATCATAAGGCGGGATGAAAGGATACCAATCCGAGATGTTGGTTTGGCGATTGGTGTAGCCATAAATGCCCTGGTGCAGCGGGAAGTAGAGGCGGAAGTTGAAGGTGAAGGTTGTGGTTTCGCCTGGCAACAAGGGTGAGGTAAGGCTGACAAGCGTGTGGATGCCATCTTCTCTGAAGCCTGCCACGCGGTCGCCGCGCAAGTCGGACTGCTCATAGCTGCCTTCAAAGTTGCGCGGGGGCACCACAAAATGGATCTCTTCCAAGCTGTGGCTGCTGCGGTTGGTGTATGTGACCACTTCTGTGACAGCGCCAAAGTGCGAGTAGTAGTTGAGGATCAGATCCAGCTTGTAATGGGTGCGGTTATCGGGCAGGGGCGGCAATTGCCGTCGAACTGGCGCGAAAGTTGGACTGGGAGTGGGTTCGGGGGTTGGGCTTGGTTCCGGGATTGCTGTCGGCTCGGGCAGGGGAGTCTCAGTTGCTCGTCCGGCGCATCCGGAAACGAGGGTTAGGATGAAGAGGATAAAGAGCAGCTTTCGTAATTTCATACCTTGGGATTTTACCAGTAAACGGAATTTGCGCTTCTTTTTGTGGGTTGACAGATCCCCTTTTATGATGAATGGGGTGATACCTTGATGTGTGGGTGCGTAAAATCGTAGGGCGAGGTTGGGGGCACCGGCAACGGTTTGATGATTAAACGTGTCGTGCCCTCAACCCGCCAATATTGGATTTCTATGTGTGTTGGCGGATTGGAAGCACACCAAGGTTTCTGAATGATGTAGTTTCCAGTGCTTCCAAGCTCGCC
>DAISYV010000191.1:0-1743 GCA_036825115.1 Anaerolineaceae bacterium
ACGCGATATTCATGGATCTACCCAATCCATATGATTACCTCGTGCAGGTACGCGCAAGCCTAAAGCCAGGAGGTTACCTGGGTATGCTCGTGCCCACGGTCAACCAGGTGCAGCTCTGCCTGCGTTCCCTTATGCACAACAACTTCGCCTTCGTGGAAGTGATGGAGGTGCTTGTGCGGTACTACAAGACCGATTGGGAACATTTGCGGCCCGTGGACCGCATGATTGCCCACACTGGATTTTTGTTATTTGGCAGAGCAGTTGAACACCTGGGTCTTGAGAAATCGGATGAAGCCGAACCCTCTGAAGGTGAAGAGACACAGGAATCACTTTGAGTGGTAATCTGAGCTTACCACACGACCTTGGCGCTCGCCTGCAGGCACATGCAGGTCAAGCCAACCTGAAGGATGGCAAATGGCTGCATCTTGATCCACTGCGGCTGCGTCCGGCGGCTGTGCTCGTCCCGCTGGTTTGGGAAAAGGGGCAGTGGCACCTGCTTTTTACCCGGCGTACCAACAACCTTCAAGACCACAGCGGCCAGGTTTCCTTTCCGGGCGGCGCATGGGAGGAGCGGGACGGCGACCTTGAGCGGACGGCCCTGCGCGAAGCCTGGGAGGAAGTGGGGATTGATCCGGCATCCGTAGCAGTGCTCGGAAAGATGGCGCGTTTCGATATGGTTTCGCATTTCCAGGTCACACCAGTGGTGGGCGTGGTTGCCTGGCCTTTTGAACTGAAGATCAATGCAAGCGAGGTGGCACGTGCTTTTGTTGTGCCTCTCGATTGGCTTGCTGACCACCGGAATTACCAGATCAAACCGCGTCAGTTTGAAGACCAAACTTTCAACATTCCATACTACAGCGATTATGATGGCGAGATCATCTGGGGTGCGACTGCGCAAATGACCCAGGAATTTTTACGTCTTATGCAAAACTGATCAATATCATTTGATCAGAAACCAGCAAAAAATGAAAAACGACCGCTGTAAGGCGGTCGTTTTTACAATGAGCAGAGTCCAATTATTCGGCTTCTTCTTCGGTCTTCTTGCCTTTTTCGAGCACTGCAGGCTCTCCGAAGGTATCTTCAACCTCGACTTCTTCTCCCTCAGCCTCTTCGATTGCAACGTAGCTAACCGAGACAATAACTTCTGAGTTATCTGTAAGGATGGTTACATCCTCGCCCAGTTCAAGGTCAGCGACGGTGATGGTATCTTCTGCGGTCTTGATACCGCTGACGTCCACCATGACGCGCTCGGGCATGTCCTGGGGGAAACATTCGATTTCGATTTCGTTCAAGCTTTGATTGATCAGATAAATCGGGTTATCGAGCACGGGTGCCTCACCAGTGAGCTCAAGGGAAACCGCGGCGCGCATTTTCTCAGTCATTGAGACAGCCAGGAAATCCAGGTGTGTCAGAGTGCCAAGCAAAACATCACGTTGGCGATCGCGTACAAAGGCTTTGATTTTGTCCCCAGCGACATCGATGGTAACCAGGGTGGTGGGGGTGATACTGGACATCTGTGATGAAACTGAGTGGCGATCCATTTGGATAGCCTGGGTCTCAACTTTGTGTCCGTAGATTACGCCCGGCAGAATGCCGGCGCGGCGCAGCTGGGAAACTTGTTTTCCCTTGACGGTGCGCTTTTCAGCTTTGATGATGATTTCTTCTTGTGTAGACATTTTTCCTCCGGACGCCTCTCACCATCTTTCAGGTTACCCTCGCCCATAAATTTACCGGGTAAACCGG
>DAISYV010000192.1:0-1604 GCA_036825115.1 Anaerolineaceae bacterium
GAGTTATGAGCCACTTGTCTAACATGCAGCTGGTTGAAGCCAACCGCGAGAAGGTTCTGGCATGGGCTGGTGATGGGCGCGCATACTTCTGGATTGCGAAGCAGCTTGGCATCAATGACCGCAACGCAAGCATAGTTTCGCAATGGTTCTTGAAGCAGGGCATACGCAGGAGGGTGGGGAAGTGAGCGAGATTGTCTGTAAGAATTGTGGCGCAAAAAATCTAATACCAAACTGGGAGTAAAAGAGTCAATGAACAGAGTCCAAATCCAAGTCTACAAGACGGCTGTGGCATACACGGCGGAGAAGGCGATCGAGATCCTGGAAGAATACATAGATGGCGCTGACCAGGCAAGAGGCAGCTGACGCACTGGTTGCCACCAGGCTTGACCGCCAATCGCTTGAGGCAATTCTGCAAGCGGTAAAAAGTGTCAGTGCCACAGGTTGGGGTGAGATTATTTTGACGATCAAAAATGACCAGATTGACGAATGGAGTGCAAACGTAAGGGGAAAACCGGCGATTAATAGGAAGTAAGGGTATTGATTTTGGCAATTCTGTGCTATACTTAGGGCAATTGAACAGGGTATTTACCCTAACTCGTGAGGAGCAATAGCCCCGGGGTTGTAAGTCATTTTTGACTGCAGCTTCGGGTTTTTTGTTTAACTAATTTTACGGAGGCAGAAATGAATTTTGATCAAGTGATTAATGGTGTACCCCTGATTTTTGTGGTCATGGGGCTGGTGGAGTTAATCAAGGTGTTTGGTATTCAGGGCAAAGCACTCACCGCTACCAGTTTTGGGATTGGGCTTGTCATTGGGCTTTTGTACCAAATTAGCCTTGGTATGCCCGCTGATTACACTGGTTGGTTTGGCGCGGCATTGTTTGGACTGGCACTTGGGCTGGTAGCAAGCAAGGTCTATGATGCGATTGGCAGTGCACTTACCAGGAAAGTAAATTTGTATGAATTTGACATTGAAGATATTGAAGAAGACTGTGAAGAAGTAAAAAACAGTGAGGCCGCTGGATGACTGGGGGCGAGTTACTCCCAGCAACCGCCTGGGAACAAGCCGCGATCATCGGGATATTCATCGTTTTCTTTGTCTACGTTTTGACGTGGATGGCAAAGCGCAATGCTAGTGATCAGCAATTCCAGGCGTCAGAATCTGATAAATGGCAGAAATTCATCGGTGAGATTGACGACAAATGGCGGGCGTTTAACAAGGAACAGCGGATCGAGAATAACGATTCTTTGAAGTGTGTTGAAAACAGCCTGAAGGATTTGACGACCGTCACCCAGGGGTTGGTAAGCGAAGTAAAGGAAATGCGATCTGATACGAGCGTGTTTTTCGAAAACTTTCACCAGCATGATGCACAAGCTCGAGAGATCCTGAATGAGGTCAAGAAACCCCGCACGAGCCGAGCGAAGAAAACAACCGGTGTTTCAGAATAACAACCACTGATGTTACTGAGGATTCAATGCTAACACCAAAGCAACGCTGCTTCGTCGAACACTATCTAACCACCTGGAACGCGAAGGAAAGCGCAGAACTGGCTGGTTATGGCAGCCCGCAAAAGACCGGGTACCGGCTGCTTCACCATCCAGAGG
>DAISYV010000193.1:0-1554 GCA_036825115.1 Anaerolineaceae bacterium
GCACCGAACCTATCAACCGTATTTACATCGAAGCGGCTGACCTGCAGGTCGGGCAACGCATGATGGCGGAAGTGCTCAAGAAGCTTGAAGACATCACCGCTGACACACTTCGAAACGCGCATTCTGCCTGGCACCTTGTGGACATGCTGTGCCAGTCGCGCCTGAGCGAACACACCGAACGAGCTGTGAGGGAGGCTATCTCCAATCAGGGCTGGAGCATTTCTGATATTCTGTCAAAAATCAACCAGATGACCCAGACGCTTGAAAAGCGCAACCGCAAGGTGATTCAAGCCTGGCACAAAGCGCTCAACGCTTAGTATACGCAACGGACTAACAACCCCGGGAAAGTTCCGGGGCTGTTTTTAATGTCTATGAAACTTGTATAATTTTTTGAACGTTTTTTTTTCCTCAATTTTCCCGGTTATAATAGATTTTGGTGGATGGCTGAAAGTCCGACCTTTGATGCTCGCATTTAATACAACAGCCACCCTTAATACAAAAGAGGCAAATATGAAAATTGTTACAGATAGTGGGGCGGACATCTCATTTGAGGAATGCAAATCACTTGGAATTACCATGCTTCCGTTAAAAGTAGACTTAGCTGGTGTTTCCTATAAATCCGGTATAGACATCGATCCTGAGCAGTTTTATGACTTAATGGATGCAAGCCCAAAAATGCCCATCACCTCCACCCCATCAGTTGGCGAGTTTGCGGAAGTTTACAAAAAACTTGCCGCTGAAGATCCGGAAATCCTTTCGATCCACCTTTCTTCCGGCTTGAGCGCCACTTTCAATGTTGCGGTTCAGGCGGCAGAGCTGGTGCCTGAAGCAAAGATCACCCTGATCGACACGCTCACGCTATCTGCCGGCACTGGCTGGCAACTGCGCGCTGCCTCCGCGATGGTGAAAGCTGGCCGTAAACTGGAAGACGTTGTTAAAACTCTGCGCAAAATCCAGGATGCTACTTCCACTTTCTTCACCTTGCCCGATCTTAAATACCTGATTGCAGGCGGTCGTATCAGCCACCTGAGAGGCTTGTTGGCTTCACTACTGGGTATCAAACCGGTCATCGAAGTCAGTAAAGTGGACGGCAAGTACTACGACAAAGTAAAGAAACGCTCGTTCCAACAGGCTATTGATGGGATTACCGAATTGGTGAAAAAGGTTCATCCCGCAGGCACCGAGCTTGTGGCGCAAATCGTTACCGCAGCTAATCCTGCTGGTGCTGAGCAACTGAAAACTTCCATGGAAAAAGTCTTCAAATGCCACTGGGAGCCAACTGTGACCCTTGGAACCGCGCTTGGGGCGCACACGGGTCGGGGATTGGTGGGCATTATCTGCGCCGAGAAATCGGCTTTGCCAACGATCGGTTAGAAAATTCATTCAGAGATAAAACAGCCCTTTTACACAGGGCTGTTTTTTGTTGCTTATGGTTGAAATCTAGCAGCCAGATTCAGTCTTGATCCTCTCTGGCGTGGATCTTATACTCTTCCGGCACAGGAAGGCTGCCCTCCCACACCACGCTGCGGAAATCATCCGGGGAGGTGTTGCCCT